>NZ_JBFUIH010000055.1:0-33064 GCF_056401975.1 Pseudomonas sp. P4_C8
TTGGTTAAGATCTTTGGTTAAGATCTTTCGTCTCAACCGAGGCGCGCATTCTACAGCAGCCTCTGTTGCTGTCAAGCGGTTATTTTCAGAAGTTTTCAAAGTTTCCTTTGTAACTTCAACCACTTGCGCTTTCGATCTCTCGTCAGCGGGAGGCGAATTCTACAGCGATCCAATATTTCGTCAAGCATCTTTTTGAACTTTCTTACCGTCTCCAAATACCTGTACTGCAGAGACCTTTTCAGCGCCCTTTAGCGAGGCGCAACACTTGAACCGCAGCTCTCCACATCGGTATTGATTGGGTTAACCAGCGGCGTTCCTACTCGGTCGTCCAGTCAAGATCGTCGTCCCACTCCTCATCTTCCTCGAAGTCGTCCTCATCTTCCTCCTCTGCTTCCGGCTGGTTAAGGAGAAAATCCTTACGACTCTCAGTAATTGCCCGCCTTAGCTCCTCCCCTTTCACGGGGCAGTTGAGCATTTGGGCGATGCGATCGATTTTTTTCGCCACGACTTCCTCCAACGCATCGGCTATGGCCCGATAGTGCGCGCTTTCGGGCGCTGATGCCAAATGGCTGAATGTCAGCGATGATACCGGCGCACCACACTGCTGTTCTTCAGTACATGCCCTTTGATTTTTTCCAGCAGTTGCGCGCGCGTCAAACCGGCAGGCAAGGCGTCCGGCGCGAGGTCCAGCGCGTACAACTGAATAATGTAGTGATGCGCACTGTCGCCGACTGGCGGGCAAGGCCCCACATAACCGGTGGTGCCTTTGATGTTGGTGCCACCGATACCTTCAAGGGCTGATTTTGCTCCTACACCGGCCGGGATCTGGTGAGTGCCGGCTTTGATGCCGTAATGCACCCAATTATCGGCACCCTGCCCATTCTGCCCGTCAGGGTCATGCATGACGATGGCATAACTCAACGTACCCGCCGGCCCGGCGTTCCAATTCAGCGCAGGTGACGCGTTGTGCCCGCCACAACCCGGAGCATCGCTGGCGGCGGCCGAGGTAAACAGCCGGTCATCCGTGACACCCGGGATATTTAAGGTGAAACGTTCCTGGGCCTGTGCCGGAAATTGCACGCACAGGGCGACTGCAACGGCCGCAAACCAAGGGTTAAGAGAGGTCAATCGGGTCATTGCGCAGCACCTTGTGCGTGTAGGGCCGTCGTCGGCTTGCGAACTATAACGGTACCGTTGGTGAGGTGGCACGGGGAATTGGCTGAACCTCGCGTAACGCGCCAAACTCTTAAGTGAAACGTCTGCCTGGAGAGCCATCATGGCACTGCACCGCGTCGCCCCTTTCGCCGATGTGCCCGAAAACAGAGGCCTTGAAGCCCGGATCGCGGACACCAATATTGTTTTGCTGCGAGTGGGCGATCAACTACGCGCCTATCAAGGCGAATGCCCGCATGCCGGGGCACCGCTGGCGGAAGGTGCGGTGTGCCACGGACGCTTGATTTGTCCGTGGCACAAAGCTGCGTTTCGGGTCGAAGACGGAGCATTATGCGAGCCGCCGGCTATGGACAATCTCAAGCGCTATCCGCTGGAAGTCCGCGATGGYGACATCTGGGTCGACGACCAACCGTATTCCGATGCTCACACCCCGCCGGCTGACGATGAACGGACGTTTGTCATCGTCGGGGCCGGGGCCGCCGGTACAGCGTGTGCGGCAGCGCTGCGCGAAAAAGGCTTCGGCGGCCAAGTTTTGCTGATCGACCGCGAAGCCGACACCGGGTACGACCGCACCGTCCTGAGCAAATTTGTCATCGCTGGAGAGATGCCGCCGGAAGAAATCCCGCCGCTGCGGGATGACGAGTTTTATCGCGAGCAGCGTATTGAGCGCATCACTGGCGAAGTTGCCAGCCTGGATTCGTCGAACAAAACCCTGCGGCTGACCAATGGTCGATCGCTAAACTATGACGCCGCGTTGCTTGCCACAGGCGGCACGCCCAATCCACTCACACTGCCTGGCGCCGATTTGCCGCAAGTGTTCGTGTTGCGCTCCAAAGAGCAGGCGCTGCGAATTCTGCAGGCGGCAAAGCCTGGTCAGCGAGCGGTGATCATCGGTGACAGCTTTATTGCCATGGAGTCCGCTTCAGCCCTGCGTGAATACGGGTTGGACGTTACAGTCCTGGCCCGTCATGCCATTCCCTTCGCCGCACAATTCGGCGAAACCGTTGGCAAGGCGATTCGCGCCCTCCATGAGGCCAATGGCGTGGTATTTCACACCGATGGCGAAGCCTCCTATATAGAAGGAGCGAACAACGTCGAGGCAGTGCACCTGGACAATGGCCAACGCTTGCCAGCGGATCTGGTGCTGGCCGGCATTGGTGTCAGCCCTGCAACCGATGCGTTTGCCGATCTGCCCAAGGAAAAAGACCGGTCGCTGAAGGTCGACGGGGGAATGCGCGTCACCGAAGGGTTGTGGGCGGTCGGTGATATCGCGACTTTCCCGCTCAACGGCCAGCTTCAGCGTATCGAGCATTGGCGCCTGGCCCAGCAACAGGCGCGGATCGCCGCCGCGAATATGCTTGGTGCTGATGAGCACTACCTCAACGTGCCGTATTTCTGGACCTGGCACTTTGGTAAAAACTACGACTACCTTGGCCACGCCGAAGCCTGGGACGAGGTCGAGTTCAAGGGTGATCCTTACCATCCACCCTTTATAGGCCTGTTCGGCAAAAACGGCGTGGTGGCCGCAGCGGTCGCCTGCGATGAAGAACGGGCCATGGCGCTGCTCGCCGAACGCATGAAACAGCCGTTGTCGGTGGACGAGGCGTGGAAGCTGATTCGGGACATTGGTTAGCGCACAAACACCCGACAGCAAAACGCCCGGCTTCTGCTTCATAGCTGAGGCCGGGCGTTATTTTGAATCCTGGATTTTATTCCTGGATTTCCGCACCGCCACCGAGTTTGCTCATCACGAAGCCGACAAACTCTTCTACGGTCATTTTCTGGCCATTGAATTCCACCTGATTGTTGGCGTAGTGCAATTTGCTGACGATGTTGTTTCCGTCCAGTTTGGCGAATTGCGATCCGACCGCCATGCTGCTGAACATATCGGCAGTAGCGTTGGCCTGATCGGCGATGACTTTGGCATCAGTCTGACCATCAAGTTGGCTTTGCACGGTCAGCAAGTCCACGAGCATTGGCTTGGACACTTGCACATTGATATCCAGCAGCGCAATCAACTGTAACGTCAGTTGATCGGGCGGCAGGTCCATGGTCTGCGGTTTGGTCAGGTCGAGCACCAGGTTCGCGCGGCTTTCACCATTGGCGGTGTTGAACGACAGGTTTTCCAGAGCCACCTGCGGGCCGGCCGCCAGCAATTTTTCAAGGCCGGTTTTGACTTGCGCCTCTTCGGCCGGGGTCAAGACCAGTTCTGGAGTCGGCTCACCGGCCACAGCAGCCTCGGCGGCGGCTCTCTCGTAAGGCTGCAGTTTGGTCTGGTAGATCTGCATCAGCGACATGGTCGCCGGTATGTCGAGGTTTTTCAGGCTCACGGCCATTTGCGCAGCGCCGACAGCCTTGCCGTTCATCGACACTTCACCCACCTTGTAATCGGCACGCCCCGAAGCGCTGGTGCCCGATTCCTGGGTCAGGTTCTTCATTTCAAATTTCTTGAGGCCCAGAACCGATTGCTTGGCACCAAAGGTGGTTTGGCTGTCCGTCAGCTCGAGGGTGTTCTCGCCGGTGTAGTAGCCGTAGGTACTTTTTACCAGGTTGCTGGCCAGGGTCAGGCCATTGAGCTCAACCTTCACCGGAGTTTGATCTTCAGCCACGGTGCTCAGCGTCAGGCTGTTCATGTAGCCGTTGGCCTTGACCTTCTGGGCTTGGGCGCTGGCGGCGACGTCGAGGTTCAAACCAGAGAATTTCAGGTTGGATTTGTCATCCAGCACGACGTCCAGCGGTTGCAATTCGAGGGTGCCGCTGGTGGAGTTGTCGTATCCAATATTGACCACGCCGGTGATCGGGGATTTGTCTTTGGCAGAGGCAAACCACTTCTCGGTGAGCGAGGTGCGTTCCAGTTCGTAGTGACTGGTGGCCATGACCGGCAACCACTTGAAAGATACCAGGCGCGAGAACGGCAGCGGACCGTGTTCGATGTGGTCGGCAAACAGCAATTCAACCGCGGCTTCACCAAACATCTCGCCTTCGCCTTTGAGGCGGTAGTGCGCGGTGCTGCTGAACACATGACGCTCAAGCGACACCAGCTCCAGCGATGCCGTGCCATTGGAACCGACCAGCGCGGCGTTCAGCTCTTTGTTGGCATCGGCGATGGCGGTGTTCAACACGCCTTCGATTTTGGTCCCGGTGTACCAGGCACCGCCCGCGCTGATTGCACCGATGGCTACGACGATTCCAAGAAGCACGCCTGCTGATTTATTCATGAATGACCCAGTCAATGTCCGTTGTTTGAAGGTGTCGTCGTCTTCCCTGAACCCGTGACGGGTTACGGCTCGACTCCGCTAAAAGTGAGGTGGAGATTAGCATCAGGCGCAGCGGGCGGCCCAATGATTAAGGGTTAAAGAGTGTCTATGGACTGCGCCGGGGGCTTGAGAGTTTCGGCGGACATGAAATCGCCATCGCGAGCAGGCTCGCTCCCACAGGGTTGTGTGTCGATCACAAATCCCATGTGGGAGCGAGCTTGCTCGCGATGGCGTCAGTCCAGCCAACAAAACTCACGAATACTGCACTTCCATCTCATCCAGCTGATGATCAAAGCTCTTGAGCCTCGCAGTCCACGTATACACCAGCACCTCAAAGTCCCGATTGATCACCGCCCCGCCCGTCACCTCCGAACGTGGATCACAGACGTCCAGTTGATAGCGTTCCCGTGCCATCTTGGTGGCGACATCCGAGAGTTCGCGGGCATTGTTGAGCCAGTGCCAACCTTCCTCGGACACCTGCTTGTCCAGCGCCAGGCATTGTTTCTTCAAGGTTTCGAGGCTTTTTTCCAGCGGTGTGCCGGTGAGCTCGCCCATGACTTCCTGAAACGTGCGCCCCGGTTGCCAGTAGCTGCCCCAGAAATATTGGTCAAACACCGTTTCGACACGACGCAACGCCACCTTGGTGTCCCAGATCAGCACCAGGGTCTTGCCTTGTTCGAGTTGTCTTTTTTTGATGCGCAGGCCCTGGACTGAAGCCCAGGCCACCACCACGATTGCCATTGCTGCAATCAGCGCACTGGCGCTGTCGAGAAACACCAGCGCCTTGTCGATCTGGTGGGCCAGCATGATGCCGTAGAAATAGGTGGCCGACAGCAAAACCAATGCCGCAATAGCGCACCAAAAGCCAGGAGCATAAGGGTTTTTCATTCTTTTTAATCCCCATGACCAACGCGAGCTTTGATTTGATGAAGTCGAAGTGTGACTTCATCAAATCAAAGCATAGCAACGGCCTCAGGGTTTGCTGGTGTTCGTGGCTTGCGTTCGTCCGCTTTCCCAGCCGCCGCCCAGTGCGAGGAACAAATCGATCTGGCTGGCGGCAACCTGGGTGTTGGCAGCGGCCAGTTGCGCCGTGACATCCGTGTAGGTGCGGGTAGCTTGCAGGTCCGCGAGGAACGATTCGCGGCCGGCCTGGAAGAAACGGTGCGTCTGGTCCGCTGCCAGTCTTGCCGATTGCTCGGCGTCTGCCAGGGCGTCACGACGTTGCAACAAAGCGGTGTACTGGGCCAGGCTGGTCTGGGTTTCGCGAATGGCGTTGAGCACCACCCCATCGAAATGCGCCAGCGTCGCCTGGGTCACCGCTTCGGCTTCGCGGATGCGTGCCCGGGCGCCGTTGGTCGGCACGTTCCAGGTCAGCGACGGACCGAAGCCCCAACGGTTGGTGGACGGGTCGCCGAGATCGTCGAGGATACCGACGGTGCCGATGGTCGCGCCGATGCTGATGTTCGGGTACAGCTCACCCGTGGCGACGCCAATCCCGGCCGTCGCAGTCGCCAGCCGGCGCTCGGCCTGCCGCACATCGGGACGACGCTTGAGCAATGCGGCGCCATCGCCCACCGGAATCAATTGCGCGATTTTCGGCAAATCGTCGCAGGTGGCGGTGCCAGCCGGCAGTTGATCCACTGGCTTGGCCAGCAACATCGACAGGCGATACAGCCCGGCCTGACGCGAGGCCTCATAGCGCGGCATGTCGGCGCGCAGGGACTTGAACTGGGTTTGCGAACGGGTGACCTGGGTTTCGTCGCCACGGCCGGCATCGCGCAGGCGCTGGATCAGCGTGGTGCTCTGGGCCTGCAGGTCGAGGGAGTGCTGGGCAATCTCCCGCTCCTCATTGGCCGCGCACACCTGGGTGTAGGCCCGGACCACGTCGGCCACCACGGTGATGCGAGCCGTATCGGCAGCTGCCTGCGTCGCATCGGCGTTGGCCTTGGCCGCTTCGATGCCGCGCTGCAACGTGCCGAACAGATCGAACTGGTACGACGCGCTTATGCCGATATCACCGATGTTGGCCACCGGCACTTTTTCCGGAATCAGGAACGCCTGGCCGGACTCCTGCAATCGCTGGGCGCCCATCTTCACGCCGCCGCTCCAGCCACCCGCCGCTTCTGCCTCATCGACCTGAGCGCGGGACCGCGACAGACTGGCCGCCGCAACGCGCAAGTCGGTATTGGACGCCATGGCCTGTTGCACCAATTGGTCGAGTCGCGAGTCCTTGTACAAGCGCCACCAATCGGCTGGCACCGGCGCGGACACCACCGTTTTGCCGTCGACCGCCAGATCGCCCTGCAAATCGGGTCGATGGACAGCCGCTTCGTCGGGCAAATGGTAATCCGGGCCTACCACCTGACAGGCCGACAGCAGCAAACCTAATCCGGCAACCGCCAAACCCGACGCCCTGCTCATTTCGCAGGCTCCTGCGCTGGATCGTCGATAATCGACACGGTCGCGGTCCGCCCGGCGATCATGCGGAAGTCCGCCGGAACATCGTCGAAGGCAATCCGCACCGGAATCCGCTGTGCCAATCGCACCCAACTAAACGCAGGGTTAACGTTGGGCAGCAGGTTGCTGCCGATGCTGCGGTCGCGGTCTTCGATGCCGGCAACGATGCTTTCCACATGGCCGCGCAGCCGCGCACGGTCGCCGATCACCCGGATGTCGACGCTCTGGCCGACATGAATGCCGTCCAGTTTGGTTTCTTCGAAATAGCCGTCGATGTGGAATGAATTGCTATCCACCACCGACAATACCGGCCGCCCGGCGGTGACGAATTCCTGCACACGTGGTGCACGGTCGTTGATGTAGCCATCGACCGGGCTGCGGATGGTCGAGCGGTCGAGGTTCAATTGAGCACTGTCCACCGCCACTTGAGCTTCCATCAACGCCACCTCGGCGCGTGCCACCCGGGACTGGCTTTCTTCCAGTTGTTCGCCTGGCACCAGATTGCCGAGCCCACGATTACGCTTGGCTTCGCGTTGTGCCTGAGCCAGGGTTTCCTGACGGTCGGCGACCGCCGCCTTGGCCTGGCGCAGGGCCAGTTTGAAACGGTCCTGATCGATGCTGAACAGCACTTGACCGCGTGTCACCAACTGGTTGTCACGCACGTCAACTTGCTGAATCAACCCGGAGACGTCAGGGGCGATTTGCACGATGTCGGCCCGGATATGCCCGTCGCGGGTCCACGGCGCAAACATGTAGTACATCACCATGCGCCAGACCACGACGACGGCGAAGGTCACGATCAACAGGGTCAGTACCACGCGACCCAGGGTCAAAAAAGGTTTTTTCATGTCATCAGGTATCGACTGAGTGAGTCCACGGCGCCGAGCAGCAAAGCGTAGAGAGCCACGTTGAACAATGCCCGGTGCCAGACCAGACGGTAAAAGTGCAGGCGCATCAGCAACCCGTGCACCAGCAGGTAAAACACATACGTAATGCCCATCAGTACCAGCAGCGTGGGCAGAAACACCCCGCTCAGATCCACATCACCGATCATAAAGGGGCTCCATCGATGCCATGGGGCAGCGGTTCTTCGAGTTCGCCCGAGCTGACGAATTCCACGCCGGGCAATAACGCCAGACGCAGGCCACTCAGGGCATGCAGCAGATTCAGACGTGCTTCCTCTTCGCATTCCGTATCCAGCGCACGGCGGGTGCGGTCGAGGGTCATCAGCAACGGGCTCGGTGCCGGCAGTCGCTCACCCGCTTTGAGGCAGTCCTTGAAATACTCACCGACTTCCGCCACCACTTGATGCAGCAACGCTTGCGGTACCCCGATCACGCGCGGTGTGTAAGCCAGCAGGTCGAGCAGGTTGAGCGCCACGCGCACTTCACGCAACGCGATGCCGGTGTCCTGACCGGTCATGGCCAGACGCGGCAAGTGCTGCATCAGGCGATCCAGTATCTGGATGCCTAATCGCCGATGTTCAGCCAAAGTGGCCGGTTCGGTGAGGCCGACAATGTCGCGCCAACTGAAACGGGTCAGCCGCTTGGCCGCCAATTCCGCACCAAACGGTCGGGCGATCAGGGTCCAGACGAAGGCAAACAACAATCCGATGGGACCGGCCAGGTTGGAGTTGGCAAAGCTGAGGAAGTCCGCATCGTAGGCGCCCTGAATACTGATAAAGGACGAGGTGTTGACGAGGGTCAGCAGCATGCCCAGGTAAAACTGCGGCTTGACCGTCAGGGTGCCAATGCAGATGAACGGCACAGCAAACGCCAGCACCAGCATCGGGAAGTCATGCAGGTTGGGCAGCACCAGAAACAGATACAGGCTGGCGAACACCACCGACATCGCGGTCCAGAAAAAGAACCGGTAAATCTGCGGCGCCGGGTCATCCATCGAGGCGAAAAAGCTGCACGCCACAGCGGCCAGAATCACCGCGGACCCTCCGTCCGTCCAGCCGAGCAGAATCCACAGCACTGAGGCGACGATGATGGCGCTGACCGTGGAGACCGCCGAGTAGAGCATCAGCCCACGGTCGATAAATGGCGACAAGCGACCGAGGCGCCAGTGGCGATACACCGCACGCCAGCTTTCCTGGCTTTCGCACTGGATGGCGTATTGCAGGCTGCGGCAGTCTTGCCACAGATCAATCCACTCGCCGAGGCGATACAACGCGTTGGAGAACAGCAGCTGTTTGCGATCATTCAAGGCTTCGGCGGTAGGTTGCAAGGCTTCAAGCTGGTCTTTCAGTGCCTGCCAGCGAGCGAGGTCGGCGTCTTTGTGATTGAGCCATTCGGTGGTGGCCACCAGCAATGGTGCAAACTTATCCACCAGCTCGGGCGTGCGCCGCTCCAGGGCATATAGCGCGTCATCAAGGGCGTCGATCACCGGCAACAGGTGAATCATCCGCCCACGCAGTTCCTTGGTATTTCGCACGGTTTGCCGCCGGGCGCCCTCGTGCGGCAACTGACCGATCATCAATTCCAGAGTGTTGAAGGTCGCCACCATGACGGAGCGCAGCGCGCTGACTTCATCAGGTTGCACCTGGCGGCTGAGGAAACGCAGGCTGTAAGTCGAGGCATCGGTAAACCATTTGCTCACCGAATCGTTGAACACCGGCGCCAGCCGCCGAGGCCAGAACATGGCGCCGACCACGGCAGCCACGGCGATGCCGAGGAAGATTTCTTCAGTCCGCGCTTCTGCGACGTCCCATACCCCCAACGGGTTGTTCACCACCGGCAGGGCGATCAGCGGCAAGGTGTAACCGGCCAGCATCAAGGCATAGTTGTTGGCGGTGCGCAGGTGCAAGGACAGGAACAGCAAAATCCCGGTCCACAGCGCGATGACCACCACCAATACGTAAGGACTCTGGACAAACATGGGCACGAACAGAACCGCTGCCGCCGCCCCGATAAAGGTGCCGACTGCGCGGTAGAGCGCCTTGGAGCTGGTAGGCCCGACAAAGGGACTGGAAACAATGTAGACCGTGGCCATCGCCCAATACGGACGTGGCATTTGCATGAGCAGGGCGATGTACAACGCGATCATCGAGGCAGCAAAGGTGCGCACACCGTAGAACCAGTCCCTTGCTGCGGGCATTCCGGTGAAAAAACCGTTCAAGGGTTGACCACCGACGGCGCGTTCGCCGCTTCAAAGGCTCTCAATACCCGTAGCGTAGCTTCCAGATCGCCTTGATCGATGCCTTCAAGCACCTCGTGACGCAATCGCACCAGCTCGATTTCGACCGCCTGCACCAGTTCGCGCCCGGTTTCGGTCAGGCTCAGGCACTTGGCGCGCCGGTCATGGGCATCTTCGGTGCGGCAGACATAACCCGAATGACACAGCTGATCGAGTAAACGCACCAGGGACGGACTCTCCATCCCCGCTGCCTGCGCCACCGTCACCTGCCGCACGCCCTCGCCCAAGCGCCCGATCATCAACAACGGGACGGCGCAGGCTTCGGAGATTCCATAGTTGACCAGCGTGGTCTGGCAGATCTTCCGCCAATGCCTGGCGGCCACCACCATGGAGCTGCTGATGTTCATCTGGAGAGCGTCGAGGTTTTTCGGCACGAGAGAAAACACACACTGTTAGTTTGCTAACTATCAATATGGCATTTGCAGGGAAAGGTGGTCAAGTTTTGAAACAAATTGGCGGTCATTCGTCGCGGAATGTTCGATCTGAAATAAAATTAGTACTGACGATGTATATACTTCGTCAGCATATGAACCGAGGGTACAGATATGTCAAAACAAGCTGTTTTCACAATGAAACTGGAACCTGAATTGCGCGAACAATTTATGGCTGAGGCAGAAGCCTCTCATCGGCCTGCTTCGCAGATCGTCAGGGAAATGATGCGCCAGTTCGTTCAAACACAAAGAGAGTCGCGCGAGTACGAGGCGTTCTTGCAAAGGAAAGTCGACAGCGCACGTGTTTCCATACTCGCTGGTGAAGGCTTGACCAATGACGAGGTTGAAGCACAATTTGCGGCCAGGCGTGCACAGGCGGCCAAAAAAGGATGAGGATAATCTGGACGCCCGCAGCAGCACAGGATCGTGCAGATATTTGGGATTACCTGTATGAGCTCAACCCAGTAGCCGCCATTGACATGGACAACCGCTTCCGCGACGCGGTATTTCGCATTACCCAATACCCCGAAAGCGGTCCGGTCGGAATCATTGCTGGTACTCGTGAGATGATTCCCCACCAGAGCTATCGCCTGGTTTATCAGTCAGAAGCAGACGCTGTCTGGATACTCGCGCTGGTCCATACTTCCAGACAATGGCCACCAAATAGTTGATTTTCACACCCCCCGCCCCTTCCTCAACAACACATCCAATTGATCCACCACCTCCGCCCAATCTGCATCATCGAGAATATCGTCACGCAAAAACTGCGCCTGGCTCTTGCTCCAGAAAAACGCATCCGCGAGGTGCAATTCAGGCTTGAGCGGTGAGTGGGTGGCGATGAATTTATCGATGCTTTCGGCGTCATCCGCCAGACCGAGTTGCTTGAACAGGTTGGGCAGGGTGTGGGTTGGGGATTCCATGTCGGGCTCCTTTAGAAATGAAAAATTTATCGCGAGCAAGCTCACTCCCACAGGGACACTCGGTCAACGGTGGGAGCGAGCCTGCTCGCGATGACGGCAGCATTGACGACACAACACTCAATCACTTAATTCCCGCACCTCAGCATGCGGCACCATTCTCAGGAACTCCGGCATGTCCATGTGCAGCAGGTTGATGTGGTTGCCGGCTTCCAGATAGATGTCTTTCTGGCGGGTCAGTAGTGGGTCGATGACCACGTCCAGCCCATAGGCCTCGCCAAGGGCAGGTATGGCACCGCGTTCACAATCATCAAACAGGTGCGGCAGGTTGCTTTCCCGCGAGACCTGCCATTCGCCACTGCTGCGGACTTTGCTCAGGTCCAGGTGGCGGCTGGCGGGAAGTACCGCCATCAGGTAATGCCCATGGCGATCGTCGAGGATGACCGACTTGGCTACCCGTTCTGCCGGAATGCCCGCGAGTCGCGCCGTTTCCAGGCTGCTAGCTGAATGGGGATGGGTGACGATGTCGTATTCGCATTGAGCCGTTTCCAGGCTTCTCTGCACGGTTCTTGCCATTCGCATGATGCACCTCGGTGTCCGTTCCCGTGACGGGCGGACGATGGTTAAAGCTTTTCTCCGTAGTGAAAGTCTAGGCCCACCGGCACAATCCGGGGCGAAATCCGCCCATCGGACGCCGCCCATAACCGGGCAAAATCCGGATACGCCGCAGCTCTACTAAACTGTATACAGAACCACCTGCAGACTCTCGCGGAGGGTCAAGTGAATACTCGTTGCTGTGTCGTAGCGCTGCTGTTGGCGTTGAGCGGATCGGTGTTCGCAGCCGATACCGTTGTGCTGCTGATGCCAAACCCTATCGGGATCTGGTTGATCACGTTTGGCATCGCCTTTCTGATCGCCGAGGCCGCGCTGCCCAATTACGGCGTGATCGGTTTGGGCGGCATTGTGATGTTCGTGATCGGCGCGGTGATTCTGACCAACACCGAGGTGCCTGTTCCCTTGATGATCGGCCTGGGGCTGGTGAGTGCCCTGCTGCTGATTTTCCTGCTGATCCACGCCCTGAAAACCCGACCGCGCCGCACGGTCAGCGGCGACGCCGGACTGCTGGGCAGCGTGACACCGGTCTTGTCGTTACTGCCCGGCAATGCCTGTAACGGCTGGGTGCATCTGCAAGGGGAGCGCTGGCAGGTTTCAAGCTCGACACCGCTGCAGCCGGGGCAACACGTCCGGGTGGTGGCGCGAAAAGGATTACTGTTGCAAGTGGCCGCGGCTGACGCGGCGCCAGTGGGAGAATAGTCATGGGCCTGCAAGTAGGTTTCGCCGCGCTGCTGCTGTTACTGATTGCACTGGCGGGGTCGACCTTCCGCATCCTTCGCGAATACGAGCGCGGCGTGGTATTCCAGCTCGGACGCTTCTGGCAGGTCAAGGGCCCCGGTCTGATCCTGCTGATCCCGGTGGTCCAGCAAATGGTCCGCGTCGATCTGCGGACCATCGTCCTCGATGTGCCACCGCAAGACGTCATCACCCGCGACAACGTCTCGGTCAAGGTCAATGCGGTGCTGTATTTCCGCGTGCTTGATCCGCAGAAGGCGATCATCCAGGTTGAAGACTTTCTCGCCGCCACCAGCCAATTGGCCCAGACCACGCTGCGAGCAGTCCTCGGTAAACATGAACTCGACGAACTGCTCGCCGAGCGCGAGCGATTGAACATAGACATCCAGCAAGTGCTCGACGCCCAGACCGACGCCTGGGGTATCAAGGTTGCCAACGTCGAGATCAAACATGTGGACCTCAATGAATCGATGGTTCGCGCCATCGCCAAACAAGCCGAAGCCGAACGGGAACGCCGGGCCAAAGTGATCCACGCCGAAGGTGAATTGCAGGCCTCGGAAAAACTCATGCAGGCTGCCGAAATGCTCGGTCGTCAGCCAGGGGCCATGCAGCTGCGTTACATGCAGACGCTAAGTTCGATTGCCGGGGACAAGAGCTCGACCATCGTCTTTCCGCTGCCGATTGAATTGCTCAAAGGGATGGCGGATTTGTCGTCGAAGCCGTGAAAATTCGCAATAGCATCACGCCAACGCTTTCAATGCCGTACAAACAAGCGTGCGTTAACCCATCCTGCCCGCGTTTCGCCAGCGCTCTGCCAGCCCGATGGCAGCGGCGCAAACTCGTCCGGCGAACCGACGGTGCCGATCAGCCACACACGCCCAGTGCCTTTGGGCAAGCTGTCGAGGTGGTCCAGATAAATGTCCCGGGTGACCAGCGTGCCGAAACCATAGGCGTTTGGCCGGCTCGACCCACCATTGGCTAGCGGGGGGGTATATAGCAGCGGTTGGGTACCGGCGCGATTGTAATAGACGTAGGGAAGGTACCAAAGCATGTCGCTGGTGACGATTCGGTCACCAGCAACATAATGCTGATTAACGTAGTCGACCAATACGCTGATCTGATTGTTGGGATCGACCGAGGTGTTGTTCTTCAAACCGACCAGTTCGACGCCGACAAACAGCACCAGCACGGTCAACGCCAGCACTCGCAAGCCTGAATACAGGCGATCAATGGCCAGTGCGACAATCATCGGCAACCCCAGTGCATAGGCCGTCAGATAGCGTTCGATGAACACCGGCGAGATAAATGACACGCCGAACACCAACAGCATCGGCAACGCCGTGTAGATCACCAGCAGCACACTGCCGCGAATGACGCTGCGGTCCCGCGCCAGCGCCACGCCAGTAATGACCAGCAACGCCAGCGGCAGCGCAATAAAAATCAGCGTCGGCAGGTTTTCGCCATCGTCCTGTGTCAGTAACGACCAGATCATCGACGGCAACGAGCTGAACGTGACCGGCGACTCCCACCCCACATCACCATTGGCTTTGAGCTGATCCATGTGCTGGATCAAATCGATCAGGTTCGGCACCCACGGCAGGTACAGCAACACGATTGCCACGTTCGCCAGCCACCAGCCGGGGCGTTGAATACTACGCAAACGATAGCCTGGCAGTACACGAATCAGCCCCAGATACAGCCAGTGGCACATCACGCACAGGGCGGTGAAGTAATGGGTGTAGAACGCCGCGCTCATCAGCAGCACATACGCCACCAGATAGCGTGTGCGCCGGGGATGCCTGATCGAGTAAACCAGCGCAATCGTGGCACCGATCAGCCACAGGCCCAGTAGCGAATACATCCGCACTTCCTGGCTGTAACGTACCGCCGTTGGCAGCAGCGCCAGCAGTAAACCGGCCAGTAACGCAGCACGCCGGGTGGCGATCAAGTCCACCAACCAGACGCCGAGCCACACCGTGGCGATTCCGGGCAGAGCGCTGAGACAGCGGATCGAGAAAATACCGTCGCCGAACAACGCGATCCAGCCATGCAGCAGCACGAAATACAGCGGAGGGTGCACATCGTGGGCGGCATGCACCCATATTTCAGCCACTGAGTAGTGGCTCATCAACAGGCTAGACCCTTCGTCGCCCCAGACGGCCGCCGCCGTCAGATCGTAGAAACGCACCAGGGCCGCCAGCGCCAGAATCGGCAACAACCGGTGTTCCTGCGCCCACCGCAGCCAACGCTGCACAACCGCCCAACCACCGGGCACTGCGTGCGGATCCTGGGTGCCGCCAAGTGATGTTTCTCTGCGCGCGTCCATTGCCTCCCCTCGCAACTGGCCCGAGATCACGAAGCTTATGGATCACTGTAAGACGGTACAGGTTCGTCGTCGATGCTGGCTTTACGACTAACGACATTCGCGAACGATCCATCCAGGCGGATGAGCGCAGGCTATGACAGAGCGGGTTCGCGTCAAGCGCAGAGCAGTCACTTAATTAAAAATCGAAGAAGTTGGTCAGATTTCGCTGGGTAAGAGGATTCAATATATCGAAAATATAACCTTGATGGAATATTCCACCGGGTGCATATTCAGCGCCATGAATTGGGATATTGAATACACCGACGAGTTCGGCGACTGGTGGGCAGAACTGAGCGAAAGCGAGCAGAGCTCTGTGGCGGCAAGCGTCAAGCTGCTGGGCCAGTTCGGACCGGCGCTGAAGTTTCCCCACAGCTCCGGCATAAACGGCGCACGCCACGGCCATCTCAGGGAACTACGGATTCAGCACGCGGGGCGTCCTTATCGCATCCTTTACGCATTTGATCCCAGGCGATGTGCTTTGCTGTTGATTGGTGGTGATAAAACCGGTCAGGATCGATGGTATGAAGTCAATGTACCGCTGGCCGATCAGCTGTACGATGAGCATCTCGACACATTGCGCAAAGAGGGTCACAACGATGGCTAAGAAATTTGCCGAACTTGAAGCGCGGATGACACCTGAATCCCGGGCACGCGCCGAGTCGATTTATGAACAACACATTAAGGAAATGCCATTACACGAATTGCGTCAGGCCAAAGCGCTCAGCCAGGCCACGCTCGCTGAAACTCTGCATATTAATCAAGCAGCAATTTCAAAGATGGAACGTCGCACGGATATGTACATAAGCACTTTGCGTAACTACATCCGAGCAATGGGCGGTGAACTTGAAATAATCGCCACTTTTCCAGATGGTCAGATAAAAATCGAAAACTTTGCTAGTTGAGCAGCCTACCGGCTGCTCTAACTCGTCGAAAGCGTTCAAGACAGGCCAGCCGAATTTACACGAGTGACTTAACGCTGCGACGTCTCCGCCACCGGATACACCGACTCCCATCCCCCACCCAATACCTTGTACAACCCGACCATCGCCAGCGATACCCCGGTCGAACTCTCCACCAACTGCTCCTGAGTCGCCAACAATGCACCTTGCACCGTGAGCACGTTGACGAAGTCCACCACGCCTTCGGTGTATTGCTGCTGCGCAGTACGCAGGGCGATCTGGTTTTGGCGGACGGCTTCGACGAGGCTGTCGCGACGCAGTTGTCGGGCGTTGTAGGCGGTCAGTTGATCGTCGATTTCATGCCAGGCGCGCAACACGGTTTGCTGGTAGGCGATGGCGGCTTCCTGTTGCTGGGCTTCGCGCAAGTTCAGCACGCCGCGTAGACGACCGCCGTCAAACAACGGCAGGCTGAATTGCGGGCCGATGCCGAACGAACGCGAGCTCCACGAACCAAAATCGCTGAGCTGCATGGCTTGTGAGCCCACGTTGCCTGACAGGGTAATCCGCGGGTAGAAGTCCCCCTTGGCCACACCGATGCTCGCCGTAGCGGCATGCAAGCTCGCTTCAGCCTGGCGGATATCCGGGCGGCGTTCCGCCAGTTGCGACGGCAGGCCGATAGCGACCTGCCGCGGGGTTTGCGGTACGGGCGCGTCTGTGGATAACTCGGCGTATAGCGCTTGCGGCGGTTCGCCCATCAGCAGACTCATTGCGTTGATCAATTGCGACTGCCGCTGCTCCAGCTCGGGCAGGCGCGATTCGATGGCGGCGACTTGAGCGGCGGCTTCGGCGACGTCCAGGTCGGTGGCAACGCCGTCGGCCAGGCGAAGCTGCGAGAGTTTCAAACTGTGGCGGGCGACATCGAGGTTTTGCTCGGTGACGGCCCGAGTGCTTTGCACGCCGCGCAGCTGAATGTAGTCCTGAGCGGTTTCTGCGAGCACCGACAGCAACACACCCCGACGATCGTTTTCGGCCACTTCGAGCGTGGCGTCGGCGGCTTCGGTTTCGCGGCGCACGCGCCCCCAGAAATCCAGCTCCCAGGACGCGGAGAAACCGGCGTCCCACAGGTTGAATGCCGAGTCACCGTTATGTCCCGATGGATCGTTCAAGCCTTGGCCGCTGTAACGTTTGCGTCCATAGCTGCCAGCGGCCGCCGTGCTGGGGTAACGGTTGGCGGTGATCACCTGGCGCGCAGCGCGGCTTTGCTGCAAACGGCTGCTGGCGAGTTTCAAGTCGAGGTTATCGGTCAGGGCGCGTTGGGTCAGGCCCGAGAGTATCGGATCGTGGAACACGTCCCACCAGCGCTCCTCGATCGTTGCGGTGACGGCTTGGCTGGCAGCGGCTTTTGACGGTTTTGACCATTCGCTGATTTGCGGGGCCTGAGGTTTGTGAAAGTCCGGGCCGACGGTGCAGGCTGAAAGGCCTGTCACCAGTAAAGCGCCGAGAACTGCACAAGGCCACCGGCCTCTTCGCGAGCAGGCTCGCTCCCAGAGGGGATCTCCTTTTGGGCAGAGATTGTGTGCATTGAACCGATTCAATGTGGGAGCAAGCCTGCTCGCGATGACGTCTGCCGAGCCAACAAACATCTTCATCGCTGAGTCACCTCATGCGACACCGCGCTCTCAGTATCAATACTCGCCTCCACCGACATCCCCACTCGCAACCGCGAGGCCAGTGCCTGACCCGGTTCCAGGACAATTTTCACCGGGATCCGCTGTACAACTTTGGTGAAGTTGCCCGTGGCGTTGTCCGGTTTGATCGAGGCGAATGTCACGCCCGTCGCCGGGGCGATGCTCTCGACACGACCGTGCAGGGTCTCACCGCCGAGGCTGTCGACCCGTACCTGCACGTTCTGCCCCGGCTGTACGTTGGTCAGTTGAGTTTCTTGAAAATTGGCGACCACGTAAGCCTGTGCCAGCGGCACCACCGCCAGTATTTTGCTGCCCGGCGTCACATAGGCGCCGACTCGCACGGCGCGCTCGCCGACCATGCCATCCTGTGGCGCAACAATGCGCGTGTAAGACAGCTCGTAACTGGCGATTGCCAGGGCAGCTTGGGCACGTTTCAGCCCACCTTCCGCCGCGTCGCATTGGGCTGTCAGGATGTCCACTTGCTTGCGTTCCGCCGCCAGCACCGCCGTTGCATTGGCCAACCGCGCATTGGCCTGATCAATACGCGTGCGCGCTTGCTGAGCATTCTGCACCGTGCCGGCCCCAACGCCCGCCAAGTGGTTGTAGCGGTTCAACTCTTGCTCGGCGAAGGCCATTTCAGCCTTGGCCGATGCCACCGAGGCCTGAGCCTGAGCGATCACTGAAGCCTGGCGCTCAAGGGTCGCCCGGGCATTTTGCAGCTGTGCTCTAGCCACCAGGGTCTCGGCGTCAGCCGCTTGGGCCGCGGCTCGCAGATCACGATCATCGATCAACGCCAGCAACTGCCCGGCCTTGACCTGCTGGTTGTCTTCCACCAACACGTCCTTGATAAACCCGGCCACGCGCGGGACCACCAGCGTGAAGTCCGCCGAGACAAAGGCATCATTGGTTTTTTGCTGCATGCGCTGACCGAAGAGACCTGGCGCCAGCAGATAAATCAGCACGCCGACTGCCACCACGGCGGCGATACCGACAACCATTTTTTGCTTTGTTTGAATCGTCATAAAAACCTTCTGTTTCAGTGAAGCGTTCAAGTCGGCGCGCGCGGTGGATAAACCCGCGTCGGCAGCCAGAAAATCAGCAGGATCAACGCCAGTGCGACGCCCGCCATGCACAGATAAAGATCGGAAGAAGTCAGCACCACGGCTTGCTCGTGCAGCCGATGAGCGAGACCTGCGCTGTCGCTGTCGGCCAGTGGTGAATTACCGAGGTTGTCCACCAACATGGTTGAGTGGAAGTGCAGCCTGGAAGTGGTCAACGCCTCAATGACGCCGGTGGCGAGCACCGCGGACAGGCCTTTCACCGTGTTGAACCAGGCCGAGGCGAACGGTCCTTCCATGGGCGAAATGCTGCCGGTCGCGAGCATCAGCAGTGGCAGCACCGCCATCGGCTGCCCGAAGATTTGCAGCAGTTGCAGCGCGTAGAAATCGTCGCGAATCCACGCCGACGTCAGCAGTGAACCGCCGATGCAAGACAGCGCCAACATGCTCAAGCCGATACCCAGCACCCAGCGGCAATCAACCCATCGCAGGTTGCACAACGCCGCCACCAACGGCAGCGCAATCAACTGCGGCAACGCCGCCAACAGCGTGATTGGCGCAGTCTGGATGGGGCGATAACCCTGCACCTGCGCCAGATAAGCGGACGGAATGATGATCACTGCCAGCAACACCACCAGCACCCCGGCCAAGGTGAGCAAGGCGAAGGACAGGTTGCGGACACCAAGCATCTGCATCTTGAAAAACGGAATGGGTTGCGACCATTCATTGATCAGGAACAGCACCATCAACAGCAACCCACCGCCGAGTAATCCGCAGATCAGGCTCGACTCTAACCAGTCCAATCGATTGCCCTGCAGAACGCCGATCACCAACAGGCAGATCGCTGGAAATCCCAGCAACAGACCGCGCCAGTTGAAGTGCTTGAGGCGTTCCAGGCGCAGCGGGTCCTGTGGCAAACCGTAAGACACCGCCAACAGGGCGATCAGGCACGGCACGATGATTTGCCAAAACGTCCATTGCCAACCGACATACTCGGTCCACAACCCGGCCAATGGCGTGCCGAGCCCGGGGCCGAAGGTGGCTGTCAGGGCATAACCGGCCAAGCCATAGAGCTTCACATTGGCCGGCAAGAATCGCAGCGCCACGGTCATCAACATCGGCGGCAACGCGCCGCCCGCCAAACCTTGAAACGTGCGCAGGACCAGCAGGCTTTCGTAGTTCGGGGCAAACGGACTCAACGCGCCTAACAGCGTGAAGACGCTGATGGCGTAGAGGGTGAAACGCCGTAACGAAAACGTCACCGAGCACCATGGCGCAAACGCCATGGCCGCCACCGAGGTCGCGGTGTAACTGGCGACCAGCCAGGTGCCTTCGTCGTAGCCGATGGCCAACGCGCCGCGAATGTCCGCCAGGGCAACCTTGGTCACCATCTCGTTCAGGCCCGAGACCAGCACCGCCAACAACACGCCCACCAGACCGATGATGATCCGTGGGCCGAAGACCGGTGGTGCGACAGCGGCTGGACGGGTCGCGGCGAGTGGTGCCGTGACCGTGAGGGAAGTCATTACTGAATGCTCCGGGGATTGAGTACCGGGGCATTCTAAGAAGCGCGATGACTGACGAAAATTGACTTATTGACAGTTTATAAATGCGTTTGATGCAGCAATACAAAAACCCTGTGGGAGCGAGCCTGCTCGCGATTGGGCCTTCACATTCAACATCTATAGTGACTGACCCACCGCTATCGCGAGCAGGCTCGCTCCCACAGGGATTGGGGATTACTTCAGGTGGGCTGTGCCGCCAGCCACGTTTCGTCGCAGCAGGTTTTGAGGGTTTCACGCAGCCAGCGGTGAGCCGGGTCATTGTCAAACCTGGGGTGCCAGGCCTGAGTCAGCATCAGTGTGGGCAGCGGAATCGGCAGCGTGAACGAGCGCAGTTTCAAGCCCAGGCGCCGCACACTCAGCAACGCCTCTTTGGGCACTGGCAGAATCAGATTGGAGTCTGGCAGCGCGAACATCGCCGCATGGA
This sequence comes from Pseudomonas sp. P4_C8, assembly GCF_056401975.1. Lineage (NCBI taxonomy): Bacteria > Pseudomonadati > Pseudomonadota > Gammaproteobacteria > Pseudomonadales > Pseudomonadaceae > Pseudomonas > Pseudomonas sp. P4_C8. The sequence continues at coordinate 20,786 of NZ_JBFUIH010000055.1, forward strand.
AGCTCGGCGCAATCACTGCGACCCGCCGCTCCAGCCCCAAAGCGTTGAGCGCCGTGTCGATCGGCCCGCGAGCAATGCCACGGCGCGACATGCTGATATGAGAAAAACCGGCGTAGCGCTCAGCAGTAATCTCGTCATCGAACAGTGGATGATCCTCACGCACCAGACCGACGAAGTGGGTTGAGAACAGGTTCTGCACTTTCACTTCCGGCATGACGGGACGATTGTTACTCACACTTAAATCGATCCGCCCTTCGCGCAGCGCTTCGTCATCGCCATCGCCTTCCGGCACAAAGCGCAATTCACAATGCGGCGCTTGGCGTTCCATGGTGTCAAACAGCTTGCCGCCATAGACGCCGACAAAAAAATCATTGGCGCGGATGCTGAACCGCCGGCGCAACGAACCGAGGTCTACCACATCGGCCGAGCGAAACAGCAACGCGGCCTGCTCCACCACATCGCGCACCTGCTCACGCAATTCCAGCGCCTTGGGCGTCGGTACCAAGCCGCGACCGGCACGCACCAGGATCGGGTCGCCGATGGCCTCGCGTATCCGCGTCAGCGTTCGGCTCATGGCCGCCGGGCTGAGGTTCATCCGCCGTGCAGCGCCGACCACACTGCCTTCATCGAGCAAGGCGTCGAGGGCGACCAACAGGTTCATGTCCGGGAGTTGCATGCTGAGCACTCGTGGCTGATCTGGATTGATTCAGACGCAATGCTAGCAAAACTCCCCCAACTGGTGTGTTGGCTGGACTGGCCCCTTCGCGGGCAAGCCCGCTCCTACAGGGATCTTCTGTGGATGCGGACTATGTGTTTGACTCAGAACCCTGTAGGAGCGGGCTTGCCCGCGAAGGCGTCAGACCAGACACCGTAACTTACCGCTGCATCCCCCACCGCTTCACGGTCACTCGTTCCAGCGTATCGAACACCAGGTTCTCCACCAGCAACCCGATCAGGATCACCACCGCCAACCCGGCAAACACCTTGTCGGTGTACAGCTCATTGCGGTTCTGGAATATGTACCAACCCAACCCACCCTTGCCACTGGTCGCGCCAAACACCAACTCCGCAGCGATCAACGTGCGCCAGGCGAAGGCCCAGCCGATTTTCAACCCGGCAAGGATTGATGGCAACGCGGCCGGGATCAGGATAAACAGCACGAACCGCATGCCCTTGAGGCCATAGTTGCGCCCCGCCATGCGCAGGGTTTCCGAGACTCCGAGAAACCCGGCATAGGTGTTCAAGGCCAAGGCCCAAAGCACTGAGTGCACCAGCACAAAGATCAGGCTGTTCTGCCCCAGGCCGAACCACAGCAGTGCCAGTGGCAACAACGCAATCGCCGGCAGCGGGTTGAACATCGAGGTCAATGTGCTCAACAGGTCGCGACCAAACTGGGTCGACACCGCCAATGTGGTCAGGGCAAATGCCAGGACGATGCCGATCAGGTAACCCTTGAGCAACACCATCAACGAAATCCACACTTTGCCCAGCAATTCGCCAGTGAGCAAACCGTCATACAGCGCGCTGGCGGTTTGCAGAAAACTTGGTAGCAACAGGTCGTTGTTCTGAACACGGGCAACCACTTCCCACAGCACCGCCAGCAAAATCAGGATCAGGCTTTTACGAATCCAGCCCTGTTGCCAGAGGCGCTGACCAAGCAGCAGTTCACGCTCCAGCGGTACGCTGGTCAGCGGCTGTAAAACGGTTTCGAACTCTTCACGCACAGATGATAAATGACTCATCGGGCAAACCTCTCAATGGCTCAATAAGCGATGCGAATATCGGAGAAATCCAGCTCGCGCTCGGTTTCCGCAGATTGACCTTCATCGAACAACAACCGATGAATCCGTCGCGCCGACTCCTGAAATGCAACGCCACCGAGGCTGTGCAAATCGTATTGATGGCTGTGGACTTCTGCCCGTACCCGACCCGGATGCGGCGACAACAGCAGAATGCGATTGCCCACCACTAACGCCTCTTCGATGGAGTGCGTAACGAACAACAGCGTGAAACGCACCTCTTCCCAGAGCAGCAGCAATTCTTCCTGCATCTTGCGGCGGGTCAGCGCATCGAGGGCGGCGAAGGGTTCGTCCATCAGGAGGATTTTCGGCTGCATCGCCAAGGCGCGAGCGATGGCGACTCGCGCTTTCATGCCACCGGACAAAGTATGCGGATAAGCATCGGCAAATGCCGCCAGCCCCACCTTCTCCAGATAGTGCAACGCCCGCTCTTCAGCCTCTTTACGTTTGAGCGTTTTGGACGCCAGCAGCGGAAACATCACGTTCTGTTTGACGGTTTTCCACGGTGGCAGTTGATCGAACTCCTGGAACACCACAATTCGATCCGGGCCCGGCGCGTGGACAGTTTGCCCTTGCAGGCGAATCTCACCCTCACAAGGCTGAATAAAACCTGCGACAGCCTTGAGCAACGTCGATTTACCGCAACCGGACGGGCCGAGCAGCACAAAGCGGTCCGCCGGATCGATTTCAAAACTGACTTGATGGGTCGCCCGAACCACACGCTGCGGCGTGCGGTATTCGAGGCTGACATTGTCGACCGACAGCAGCGCTTGGGCTGCCGCGTTCGATTTGCTGACCGTGTGGCCTTGCAAAGGGGCGTTCATGACAATCAGCTCCCTTGCAGCGGTTTGGTGTCCTGGAAGAAGTAGTCCTTCCACGAATCCGGTTTGTTTTTGATCGCGCCGACCCGGTAGAGGAACTCGGCCAGTGGATAAGTATTTTTCGGCGTGATGCTGAATTCGAATTGCGGGTTGTCGATGATTTTCAGCAACGCGGCGCGGTCGATTTTCGCCTTGGTGACGCGGAGGTACGTGTCGGCTGCCGCGCCTTTATCGTTCTGTGCAAACTCAGCCGCTTCAGTCAGCGCCGCAATAAAGGCCTTGTAGGTTTTCGGGTTCTCGTCACGGAATTTCTCGGTGGCGAACAGCACCGTCGGCGAGTTCGGGCCGAGCACGTCATAGGAGTTCAACACCACGTGGACGTTGGGGTTGTCCAGTTCCTGATCCTGGAACGGCGGGTTGGAGAAGTGCCCGGACAACTCGGTGCCACCGGCCACCAGCGCGGCCGTGGCGTCCGGGTGCGGCACCGCGATGGTGTACTTGTCGAGGCGATTGAACTCCTTGTCACCCCATTGCTTGGCCGCCGCGTATTGCAGGAAACGCGATTGCACTGAAACCCCAACAGCCGGCACCGCAATACGATCCTTCTCGGTGAAATCGGCGATGGTTTTGACTTTAGGATTATTGCTCACCAGGTAGTAAGGGAAGTTACCGAGGGAAGCCACGGCTTTGACGTTCTGCTTGCCGTGGGTGCGATCCCAGATCGTCAGCAACGGGCCGACACCAGCGCCAGCGATATCAATCGAACCTGAGAGCAGCGCATCGTTGACCGCCGCGCCACCAGACAGCTGAGTCCAGTCGACCTTGATGTCGATGCCTTCCTGCTTGCCGTACTTCTCGATCAGGTTCTGATCGCGCACCACATTGAGCAACAGGTAAACAATGCCGAACTGCTCGGCGATGCGGATTTCACCTTCGGCGTGGGCCACGGTCGGCGCCACCAGGCTGCCGGCGATCAGGCTGAAACCCAGACCGATGGCGGCCGCCAGCGGTGCAAATGGAAGACGTTTGGACATGAGAATTCTCCGACAAATCAGAAAGGCGCGTCGCCCTGGATGGTGGTGCGAAACAGCTTGCGGCGCAGATGGCTGGGGCATCCGGCGGCGAGGTGGATCAGCGAGCGGTTGTCCCAGAACACCAGGTCATGGGGCTGCCATTGATGGCGGTAAATGTTTTGCGGCAGCACGCTATGGGCGTAGAGCTCATCAAGCAGTTGCTTGCTCTCGTCTTCCGGCAAACCGACGATGCGCGTGGTAAAGCCTTCGCTGACGAACAACGCCATGCGTCCGTTTTCCGGGTGCGTGCGCACGATCGGATGAATCACTTCGGCGACTTGTGCGAGCTGCTCCGGAGTCAGAGTCGGGCGCCAGTTGCCTTCGAATTTGGTCTCGCTGTAACGCGCGGTGTAGGAGTGCGCCGCGGATCGGCCTTCGACCGCTTTGCGCAACGCGTCGGGCAAGTTGTCCCAGGCTTTGTGCATGTCGGCGAACAAGGTGTCGCCGCCTTCGGACGGCAATTCCTGGGCGTGCAGCATCGAGCCCAGGCTGGGCAGCTCTTTATAGGACAGGTCGGAGTGCCAGAACTTGCCGGCATCACCGAGGCCGATGGATTGGCCGTTTTCGATAATGTTGGAAACGATGAGAATTTCCGGGTGGCCGGCCAGCAGGAATTGCTTGAGCACATGGATCTGCAACACGCCGAATCGACGGCTGAAGGCGATCTGCTGCTCAGGGGTAATGCGCTGGTCGCGGAACACTACGACGTGATGATCCAGGTGCGCGCGATGGATGCGGGCGAAGTCCTGATCGTTGATTGGCCGAGACAGGTCGAGGCCGATGATTTCGGCACCGACGGCGCCGCTGAACGGGTGGATGTCAAAGGTTTGAGGCGCGATGCTTTGAGAGGCATTCGCTGAAGACAAAGAGACGGCTGACATAAAAATCACTCCCACGCACGGCACGCTCAAAGGCGCGCGCGTCGATCAAGAAACTCACGGAGGTCCCGTGTTGGTTCGTGTCGTGCGGCGCGCCGATTAGTCGGCAGGTACGCAGGGGAGTGACTTTATAGGTATAAGAATTGAAATTTAAATACCGATAGCGAATAACGATATTGCTTTTGAGGTGTGTTGTCCTTGAAGCCGCCATCGCGAGCAAGCTCGGCTCCTACAGGGATCGTGTGATCAACACGGTCCCTGTAGGAGCCGGGCTCGCCCGCGATGAGGCCATCAGCCTCAGCCGAGAACTATCGCTCGTGCAATGCCTCAGCCCGCGCCCGAATAATCGGTTTGAGCAAATAGCTGAGCACCGACTTCTTGCCGGTGATGATATCCACCGACGCCACCATCCCCGGAATGATCAGCAACGGCTTTTCATCCGTCCCCAGATGGCTGCGATCAGTGCGCAGCTTGATGATGTAGTACGTATTCTTCTTGTCTTCATCGGTGATGGTGTCAGCGCCGATCTGTTCAAGCTTGGCCTTCAACCCACCATAAATGGTGTAGTCGTACGCCGTGAACTTCACCGTCGCTTCTTGCCCCGGATGCAGGAAGGCGATGTCTTGCGGGCGAACTTTCGCCTCGATCAGCAAGGTATCGTCCAGCGGCACGATTTCCACCAGATCGCTGCCCGGCTGAATCACGCCGCCAATGGTGTTCACCAACAACTTGTTGACGATGCCACGTACCGGCGATGTCACCAGCGTCCGGCTGACCCGGTCTTCCAGCGCTTTGCCGGTGGCCTGGGCCTTGTTCAGATCGGTGCGCGCTTCGTTCAGTTGGGTCAGCGCTTCGCTGCGGAATTTGCCACGCGTCTCGTCGATCTTGCGCTGCACTTCCTTGATCGCCGATTCGGCTCGAGGGATCGCCAGCGTCGTGGCATCCAGTTGCCCGCGCGTTTCGACTTCCCCACGCTTAAGCCGCAGCACTTCAACCGGCGACACCGCGCCCTGGGCCACTAACGGCTCGGACATGTTGATTTCCTGGCGTTGCAACGCCAACCCGTTACGGTACTGCGACTGCTTAGAGGTGAATTCACGCAGCTCTTGCTGACGCTGGATCAATTGCTCCTGCAAACCACCGATTTCATCGTGCAGTTGCTGACGACGGCTGGTGTACAGCGACTCTTCGCTGGCCGCCTGAATGGGCACGGCTTTGAGCACATCAGCCGGGAAATTCAGCGGACGATCGTCAACTTCCGCACTCAAGCGCTCAACCCGCAGCAGCATCGACAATCGATCCGCTTCGGTTTCACCGACGTTGGAGGCAAAGCGCGTATCGTCCAGGCGAATCAGYGGCGCACCGGCCTCAACGATCTGCCCTTCCTTGACGAACAACTCAGAGACGATCCCGCCTTCAAGGTTCTGGATTTTCTGGATCTTGGACGACGGAATTGCCTTTCCGTCGCCCTTGGTGACCTCGTCGATCACGGCGTAGTTGGCCCAGAGCATCAGAAACACGAAAAATCCGATGATTGCCCAGATCGTCAACCGCACCACACGCGGGGCGTCTTCGATGAGGGCTTTGTTGACCTCGGGCAAAGGCTGGCCATGCAGTGAATCGGAGCCTTTGAAGTAACGACCGATCGCATTTTTGAAACCCGACTTAAGCAACACTGATCTGCCCCTTCTTCAACGCTTCCATCACGACGGCTTTCGGGCCATCGGCGAGAATTTGTCCACGGTCGATGACGATCAAGCGATCCACCAGCGACAACAGTGAAGCCCGGTGCGTGACCAGCACCACAGTCTTGTTTTCAATCATGGCCGCGAGGCGTTGTTTGAGGCGCTCTTCACCGGTGTTGTCCATGGCGCTGGTTGGTTCGTCGAGCAGCAGAATCGGCGGATTGAGCAGCAATGCCCGGGCCAGCGCGACGTTCTGGCGCTGACCGCCAGACAAGTTCTGCCCGCGCTCACCGACTTGCAGCTCATAACCTTGCGGGTGCAGACGGGCGAATTCATGCACACCGGCCAGTTCGGCGGCTTGCAAGACCAATTCGTCTTCGACATAACGTGCGCCCGACACCAGGTTGTCGCGAAGGGTGCCCGCCAACAGCTGGATGTCCTGCGCGACGTAGCCGATGTTGTAGCGCAATTCGCTCACGTCAATCTGGCGAATGTCGACGCCATCCACCAACAGCGCGCCGTCGTCCGGCTGGTAGAGCCCCACCACCAGTTTGGCCAGGGAGCTTTTGCCTGAACCGCTGCGACCGATGATGCCGATCTTCTCGCCCGGCTTGATGCTCAGGTTGATGTTCTTCAGCGCCAGGTTCTGCTGGCCCGGGTAGGTGAAATTCAACTGCCGGCACTCGATGCCGCCTTGCAGCACCTTGCGACTCAGCGGGCGCTCTTCGAAGTTGCGCTCTTGCGGCAACTCCATCATTTGATCGACCGAGGTCATGGTCACCCGCGCTTGCTGGTAACGCGTCAGCAGGCCGGACAGCGAAGCCAGCGGACTGAGGGCACGACCGCTGAGCATGTAGCAGGCGATAAGACCGCCCATGCTCAGGTTGCCGGCGATGATCTGGTACACGCCGAAGACGATCATGATGACCCCGGCCAGCTGCTGGATCAGCAACGTGATGTTCATCGCCAGGCCGGAGAGCATTTTCACCCGCAGTTCGAGGCGGCTGAGGGTGCCAATGGTTTGTTCCCACTGATACTGACGTTCGCTTTCGGCGTTGTTGACCTTCACCGCGTCGAGGCCGGCAAGGGTTTCGATCAGGCTCGACTGACGCTCGGCGCCCAGGGCCATGGTTCGCTCCATAGTCGCCACCAGCGGTTTCTGCAGTGCGTAGCCGATCAGCAAGGCAATCGGGAACGCCAGCACAGGAATCCACACCAGGTGCCCGCCGATAATTGCGATGACCATGAAGATCAGCAGCGTAAATGGCAGATCAATCAGGCTGGTCAGCGTCAGCGAGGCGAGGAAGTCGCGCAGGCTCTGAAACTCATGGATGTTCTGGGCGAAGCTGCCGACCCGGGCCGGTCGGTACTTCATGGCCATGCCGACGATGCGTTCGAACAATGTGGCTGAGATGATCAGGTCGGTTTTCTTTCCGGCCAGGTCCAGGCACAGACTGCGCAGACTCTTGAGGATCAGGTCGAACAGGTAAGCACCGGTAATGCCGATGGCCAATACCCACAGGGTCGATTCGGCTTGGTTCGGTACGACGCGGTCGTAGACGTTCATCACGAACAGCGGCGCGGCCATGGCGATGATGTTGATCAGGAAACTGGCGGCGATGGCGTCAGCGTAGAGCCAGCGCGAACGCTTGAGGGTGTCGCGGAACCACGAGCGTGCGCGCGGGATCAGCGTGCCGTGATTGACGTCGAATTTATGCTGGGGTTGGGCGAAAAACACTTTGCCGGTGTAGTCATCGGCGAGCAACTCGCGACTGACGACACTTTCGCCGCCATCGCTTTCGCTCAGAAGCACGCGAGCCTGGTCGTCACCCAGCCAGCCGAGCAGAACTGCACTGCGACCGTCCTTGAGCAACAACAGTGCCGGCAGCGCAATCGCCGGGATCTGCTCAAGCTTGCGTTGCAACACCCGACCTTGCAGGCCGGCGCGAGCCGCTGCGCGAGGTAGCAACTCGACGCTCAGGCGTTGCTTGGGCAATGGCAGGCCGGTGGTCAACATCGCGGCGCTGGCCGGCTTCTGATGCAATGTGCAAAGGGCTAGCAGGCCATCCAGTAACGGATCGTCATGCAGCGTGCGTGGATCATGGATGAGTTGAACCCGACTGACTTCTGATTCCACGCTCGACACTCTTGGCTAACGGTAAAAAGGGAGGACTCAATTCATCCCGAGGAGCTGAACCTGCGGCTTCACGTCGTTTTGCACAACGAAAGCTAACGGTGCGACCACTCCCTGGCGCTTGAGCAACGCGCTCATGGTCGCCTTGTTTCGGTATTGAGTAAATAACTGAATAGTTTTGATCTCAGCCAAACAACGGAAAGCGTTAAACAGTTCGTTTTCGCTGTCGATCAAGTAGCGCTCACAGAGACTGAACTGTTTCTAAAATACTGTGCGCACGCCGGTGTTGTGATCGACATATTGTTAAGCGGCCTTCACGACCATAACCGCCCGGCAGATCGACCCGGGGAAGGGATCCACCTTTGGCCGCCTTTAACCGATAATCCGCGGCCAATCGACTATTAATACTTGCCTGGACTTCCGGATGGATCTCCAGTGCCTGTTGTATTGCCTGCATAAGGATCTGTTCCTGAACAAAACCGGCCGCATTGGCGCTGGGTGAAGACTTGAACAGTTGCTGACGAATGGTTCGAATTCCTCCAGGACTTCTTGTCCTGAATCACTTAAGAACGTACGACTGCATTGGATATTGGCTGCTCGAAAGACCGTACGTCGGAAAGTAGAAAGTTAGCGCTGGATCACACTCGGCAGGACAGTTCGTTACCTAAATATCAATGTGACATTACTGGGACGAGTGTTTAGGATGGCAACTGCAAGGTCAATAGTTTGGCATATTGTTAATTACGAAAAAGTATAGACAATTTATTGACGAATAGCCGCGTCAAACTTACGTCTAATCTTGTTTGAAAGTACGCCCTGACTGGGCAGGCCAAGTCCGCCAAGTCCATGGAAGTCAACTGAACGCATCACCAGGAGAGTCTTCAATGAGCAGTGTTGTTGCCATCGTCAAAAGCATTGTCGGTCAAGTTTTCGCGGTGTCCCCAGAGGGCGTCCGTCGTGTACTCATTGAAGGCGATCGGCTGTTGGTCGGCGATCAGGTAGACACTGGTGCAGCGGGCGCCGTAACGCTCGAACTGGCTGACGGCCAGACCCTGGACCTGGGTCGCGACACTCAGTGGAGCGGCAGCGCTCCGGATTCCAGCAGCGGCCTGACAGAAGCCACCGCACAAGCCGCGCCATCGGTTGAAGAATTGCAGCAAGCCATTGTTGCCGGCGCCGACCCGACCAAAGACCTTGAAGCCACCGCGGCCGGCCCTACGGCTGCCGGCACGGGCGGCGCGGCAGGTGGCGGTCACAGCTTCGTGATGCTGGATGCAACCGCTGGCCGGGTGGCCCCTACCGTTGGTTTCCCAACCGACGGTCCAGATTTCACTGCCACAACCACCACGCTCGATACCGGCAGCAATCAGAACACCACGGTCACCAACGCTCCGAGCGTACTGACCGCTGATACCGGCACACAGGCCGAAGACAGTGTCGCGACCGGCAACGTACTGAACAACGATAGCGATGCCGACACGCCTCTCAGTGTCGCCAGCTTCACCGTCGCGGGCATGACCGGCAGTTTCACCGCAGGCCAGACGGCGGCCATCGTCGGCGTCGGTACGTTGACCATCGGTACCAATGGCAACTACACCTTTACTCCAGACGCCAACTACAACGGCGCCGTACCGCAAGTCACGTACACCACCAATACCGGATTGACCAGCACGCTGGATCTCACCGTGACGGCGGTCGATGATCCGAGTGTTTTGACTGCAGACACCCAAACCATTGCAGAAGACACGCCTGCGATCGGCAACGTGCTGAGCAACGACAGCGACATCGACAATGTCCTGAGCGTGGCGACCTTTACCATCGCCGGCATCAATGCCACCTTCACCGCCGGCCAGACCGCCACCATTGCCAACGTCGGCACCCTGGTCATTGCAGCCGATGGCGCCTACACCTTTACCCCGGCAGCCAACTACAACGGCACGGTGCCAACGGTCAGCTATACCGTCACTGACGGCTCCGGTACTGACGTCACTTCGACCCTGAACATCAGCGTGACCCCGGTTGATGACAGCTTCATCGATGCCAGCGAAACGGTCTCCGGTCTGGAAGATGCCCCAGTGACCGGCAGTGTCCTCAGCGGTACCTCGAGCGTCGACGGCCCTGTCAGCGTGGTGAAATTCGCGGTTGGCGGCACCCAGTACCAAGCCGGTGAAACCGCGACTATCACCAATGTCGGCACTCTGGTGATCGGGGCGAACGGGGCGTACACCTTCACCCCGGCGGCCAACTACAGCGGCACGGTGCCAAGCGTCAGCTACACCGTCACCGACGGTTCCGGCACTGACGTCACTTCGACCCTGAGTATCAGCGTCACACCGGTGGATGACAGCTTCACCGATGCCAGCGAAACCGTGACCACCAGCGAAGACGCCGCCGTCACCGGCAGCTTGCTGGCGGGTACTTCGAGCGTCGACGGTCCGGTCAGCGTGGTGAACTTCACCATCGGCGAAACCACCTACGCCGCCGGCAGCACCGCGACCATCGCCAACGTCGGCACTCTGGTGATCGGGGCGAACGGCGCCTACACCTTCACCCCGGCGGCCAACTACAGCGGCACGGTGCCAAGCGTGAGCTACACCGTCACCGACGGTTCCGGTACTGACGTCACTTCGACCCTGAATATCAGCGTCACCCCGGTGGATGACAGTTTCACCGATGCCAACGAGACGGTTTCCACTCTGGAAGATGCCCCAGTGACCGGCAGCGTGCTGGCGGGTACTTCGAGCGTCGACGGTCAGGTCAGCGTGGTGAACTTCACCATCGGTGAAACCACCTACGCCGCCGGCAGCACCGCGACCATCGCCAACGTCGGCACTCTGGTGATCGGGGCGAACGGGGCGTACACCTTCACCCCGGCGGCCAACTACAACGGCACGGTGCCAAGCGTGAGCTACACCGTCACCGACGGCTCCGGTACTGACGTCACTTCGACCCTGAATATCAGCGTCACCCCGGTCAATGACCCGAGCGTCCTGACCGCGGACACCAACACTGTCGATGAAGACCATGTTGCAACCGGTAACGTGCTGGGCAATGACAGCGATGTGGATAATCTCCTGAGCGTCTCCAGCTTCAGCGTGAATGGGGTCGACGGCAGCTTCACGGCGGGCCAGACCGCAACCATGACCGGTGTCGGAACGCTGATCATCGCCAGCAACGGTGCTTACACCTTTACCCCGGACTCCAACTACAACGGCACCATGCCGACCGTCACCTACACCACCAACACCGGTTCCACCAGCACGCTGGATATCAGCGTCACTCCGGTCAATGACCCGAGCGTCCTGACCGCGGATACCAACACTGTCGATGAAGACCACGCGGCCACCGGCAACGTGCTSGGCAACGATAGCGATGTGGATAATCTCCTGAGCGTGGCCACCTTCACGGTTGGCGGCACCGAGTACACCGCAGGCGCCCCGGCGACCATCGCCAACGTCGGCACCCTGGTGATCGGGGCGAACGGTGCTTACACCTTTACCCCAGTGGAGAACTACAACGGCACCGTGCCGACCGTCACCTACACCACCAACACCGGTTCCACCAGCACGCTGAATATCAGCGTCACTCCGGTCAATGACCCGAGCGTCCTGACCGCGGACACCAATACTGTCGATGAAGACCATGTTGCAACCGGTAACGTGCTGACCAACGACCACGATGTGGATAATCTCCTGAGCGTGGCCACCTTCACGGTTGGCGGCACCGAGTACGCCGCAGGCGCCACCCCGGCGATCATCGCCAACGTCGGCACCCTGGTGATCGGGGCGAACGGTGCTTACACCTTTACTCCGGACTCCAACTACAACGGCACCGTGCCGACCGTCACCTACACCACCAACACCGGTTCCACCAGCACGCTGAATATCAG
>NZ_JBFUIH010000056.1:0-32348 GCF_056401975.1 Pseudomonas sp. P4_C8
TCTGCCACCGGGGCGCAAGTGCGCTCCAGCCCCTGCTAGAAAACATTGACCCCAGGTCAGACCGTCGCGGATTGATGCCTGCGCTCCTACCGGCCTTCGAGGCCTGAATGTAATCGGCATACCGTGAGCTCAACCAATGTTGGCCAGAAGCCAAAGATGGCTTCCTCGAATAGGCCTTATACATAGATGCAACCGGGTAGCAGTGTTTGAAAAGCAGGTAGACAGTGGGGGCGAGTCCATACATAGGAGCGGGCTTGCCCGCGAAGGCGTCAGACCATTCAGCGATGCCCTTCAAGCAAATGCGTTTTCCTTCTCAGCCAGCACCAAACTATCAATCACATGCACGCTATACCCCTGCACATTCTTGGCGTGGTGTTTGGCCTGCGATGCCATCTCTGCCAACTGGCTCGCATCGAGTTGCCCACAGGCCTGTGGATGCAGATGCACCACGCCGATCGACAATGACAACAACGCAAACTCCTGCCGCACACCCTGACGGTTTGGGGCAATGAAGCAGCCGGCTTCCAGGTGTTCGCTGCGGTAGAAGCGTCGGCATTGGCTGTGGAAGTCGTCCAGCAACTGGTTCAAGCGTTTTCGCCAGTCTTGCGGGCCGAGCACCAGCAGGAAGTCGTCGCCGCCGATATGGCCGACGAAGTCGCGGGAAGGGTCGATGCGTTCATTCAGGCAGTGCGCCAGGCACAACAGGACTTCATCCCCACGGCCGTAGCCGTAGAGGTCGTTGAAGGGTTTGAAACTGTCGATGTCGACGTAACAGATCACCGACTCCCGTTCCTGTTGCAGCAAGCGCGTCAGGCATTGCTGGATCGGTACGTTGCCGGGCAACAGGGTCAGTGGGTTGGCGTAGCGGGCTTGCTGGATTTTCAGTTCGGTAATCAGCTTGAGTACATCAATGACCCGACCCAATCCCAGATAGCCGCCATTGAGGGTGATGATGAAGTCTTCTTCAATGCGTTGGCGCGCGCGGCTGGTGATCAGGCGGCTGACCTGTTGCAGTGACTGGCTCATTTCCACGGCGAGAAAGTCGTCGCTCATCAAGCGGCTGATCGGTTTGCGGGCGAACAGGTCGGTGGCAAACGGCTTGAGCAGGGCGTCTGAGAGCGAATGTCGGTGAACGATGCCGCAGGGCTGTCCTTGTTCGTCGAGCACCGCCAGGGAATTCAGGTTGGCCTGACGGCGGAAAGCTTCCAGCACGGTGGCGGTCGGTGTGTTGCGTGCCACGGCCGGTTGATCGTTGAGCAGTGGACTGAGATCGCTGGCTTCGTCATTCAGTGCCACGGCGCTGCTGTCGTGTTTGGGCATCATGTGGCGAGCATCCCGGGGCGGATATTCCTGAGGACGGCACAGCAGATAGCCCTGGACCAGATCAACGCCCATCTCGGTCAGCACCGCGAGCTCTTCTTGCAATTCAATGCCTTCGGCAATCACTTGAGCCCGCGAAGCTTTGGCGATTTGCAGGATCGAGCCAACAAACTCGCGTTTGAGCGCGTCCTGGTGAATGCCGTCGATAAAGTGTCGATCGATCTTCACGTAATCCGGGCGCAGTTCGGACCACAATCTCAAGCTTGAATACCCCGCGCCCAGATCATCCAGTGCAATGGAAAACCCCATCGCCCGATAGTGATGCAGCGCGTTTTGCAACAACTGGAAGTCGTCGGTCGGGGTCTGTTCGGTGAGTTCGATCACCACCTGGCTCGGCGCAATGCCGAAATCCTGCAGCAGTTGCAAGGTGCGACCGGGTTGGTGGGCAGCCTCAAGCAGCGATTCCGGGGAAACGTTGAGGAACAGTTTGCCCGGCAGTTGATGTTCGTTGAAACGTCGGCAAGCACTTTCACGACAAGCGATTTCCAGCTCGCTCAACCGACCGGCCTGGCGGGCCACCGAGAACAATGCGAGGGGCGCGTGCAGCGGGCTGTTCGAGGGACCACGGGTGAGGGCTTCATAGCCGACAATACGTCGCTCGGAGAGGGAAATGATCGGCTGGAACAGGCTGTGCAAACCGCTTTGAGCCAGTATGGAACTCAAGGCACTCAGCTGTTCTGTCGTGGTCATGGCAATCTCTGGGCGAAAAAAAGGACTGGGAGCAGACTCTTGTTAAAGAGGTGCTCCCAGTCCCTTATTTCACGACAGAACGATGACTGTTTGATGACGCTCCGGAGAGCGTCAGCATTAAATTGCCATCATCTTGCTTGTAACAACTTAGTGCTTGGCGACGGCGCTGTTGAGTTTCAGGTAGTCCAGCAGGATCCGACCGGCCTCGCTCAGATATGCATCGTCTTCTGGCTTGGTCTTGTCCGGCTCGGCCGCAATAGCGTCTTCGTCTTCTTTCTTCAGCTCTTTGAGCGGTTCTTCGCCTTTGGCCTTGCGACGGATGTTTTCCATCACCAGCTGTTTGGCTTCGATGTCGGTGTGCTGCGCCCGACGCTCCACTTCGTTGAGGCTGACGGTTTTTTCATCCATCAGCTTCTGTGCCAAGGCCAGCTTGTCGCGGATGAACACGAACTCCGCGTCTTTGGCCGAGCGTGCATCATGCTCGGACTTGAGCTGGGTGATGTACGGCTTGAACGGATCAACCGCAGGCTTGATGGCCGGCTTGATGGTGTCCCATGGCATGGCTTCCGGCAGGGCGCTTTCGCCGATTTCCTTGGTGTCGATGATCGACGGGTAATCGATGTCTGGCAGTACGCCCTGATGCTGGGTGCTCTGGCCGGAAACCCGGTAGAACTTGGCCAGGGTCAGTTTCAGTTCGCCATGGTTCAGCGGCTGAATGGTTTGCACGGTGCCTTTACCGAAAGTCTGGCCGCCGATGATCAACGCGCGGTGGTAATCCTGCATCGCGCCAGCAAAAATCTCCGAAGCCGAGGCGGACAAGCGGTTGACCAGCAACGCCATCGGACCTTTGTAGAAGGCGCCCGGGTTTTCATCTTCCAGTACATCGACGCGGCCATCGGCGTTACGCACCAGGACCGTAGGACCCTTGTCGATGAACAGACTGGTCAGCTCGGTGGCTTCCTGCAAGGAACCACCGCCGTTGTTGCGCAGGTCGATGACCACGCCGTCGACCTTGTCTTTCTGCAATTCGGTCAGCAGTTTCTTGACGTCGCGCGTAGTGCTCTTGTAGTCCGGATCGCCGGCACGGAAAGCCTTGAAGTCGAGGTAGAAGGCCGGAATCTCGATGACGCCGAGCTTGTAGTCCTTGCCATCCTGTTTCAGGTTGAGGACCGACTTCTTCACCGCCTGATCTTCAAGCTTCACCGCTTCGCGGGTGATCGGCACGATTTTGGTGGTCTGGTCATTTGGCGCATTGCTGGCCGGAATGACTTCCAGGCGCACGACGGTGCCTTTCGGACCACGGATCAGTTTGACCACTTCGTCCAGGCGCCAGCCGACCACGTCGACCATCTCTTTGTTGCCTTGGGCAACGCCGATGATCTTGTCGGCAGGGGCAACCATTTTGGTCTTGTCGGCCGGGCCGGCAGGTACCAGACGCACGACTTTTACCTGGTCGTTATCGCTCTGCAACACGGCGCCGATGCCCTCCAGGGACAGGCTCATGTTGATGTCGAAGTTTTCCGCGTTGTCCGGCGACAGATAGTTGGTGTGCGGGTCGTAGGACATGGCGAAGGTGTTGATGTACGCCTGGAAGATGTCTTCCGCACGGGTCTGGTCCAGGCGCGCCAACTGGTTCTTGTAGCGCTTGATCAAGGTTTCCTGAATTTGCTTGGAGTCCTTGCCCGCGATCTTCTGCCGCAGCACTTCGTCCTTGACGCGTTTGCGCCACAGGTCGTTGAGTTCGGCGGTGGATTTGAGCCAAGGTGCGTCCTTGCGGTCGATCAGCAAGGTTTCCTTGGTGGTGAAGTCGATCTTGTCGACGCCTTTGTTCAACTCGGCAAGGGCGAAGTCCAGACGCGCCTTGACGCGGTCCAGGTAGCGCTTGTAGATGGTGAACCCGGCGTTCAGGTCGCCGCTTTTGAGGAAATCGTCAAACTCGGTTTTCCATTTGTCGAATTCGGCAATGTCACTGGCCATGAAGTAGCTGCGCGACGGGTCCAACAGCTTGAGATAGCTGTCGTAGATGATCACGGAGCGCGCGTCATCGAGCGGCGGCTTGCTGTAGTGATGGCGCTTGAGCAATTCGACGACGTTCAGACTGGCGATTACTTCGTCACGATCAGGCTGAAGCTTGTCCCAGCTATTGGCTGCAAACGTATTGGTCGATAACGGCAACAGGCCGATACCGATGAAGAGGGCTAGGGCGGTGCCAGGAAAAAAATGCTTCATGCTGATTCGACGCGGGGACAATTGATCACGCATATTAGGCCGTCTTTGAAGTCGCCGGATCCACGAGAACCGGTCGCATAATGCAAGAAAGCCCGGCGCTACAGATACGGGCTCAGTCCAGACTCACTATGGAGGCACTGTGAAAGCATTGCAAGGCGTTGAAGGTCGAGTGGAGTGGCTTGAAGAGCCCAGTCCTACATGTGATGTAGGACAAGTTCGTATCCGAGTGGCGGCAGCGGGACTCAATCGTGCCGATTTGTTACAGAAAGCGGGCCTCTATCCACCCCCGCCGGGAGCCAGTCAAGTACTGGGTCTTGAGTGTTCAGGGGTGATCAGCGAGGTAGGCGCGGGGTCTTCCTGGCAGGTCGGTGATCGAGTTTGCGCCTTGCTGGCCGGGGGCGGGATGGCCGAAGAGGTAGTTGTCGACGGACGGCATGTGTTGCCGGTTCCCGAAGGTCTGTCCTTGGTCGAGGCGGCCGCGTTGCCCGAAGTGTATGCGACCGTCTGGCTGAATCTGTTTCAGCTCGCTGCGCTCAAGCCGGGTGAGAAAGTTCTTCTGCACGCCGGAGCAAGTGGTATTGGTTCAGCAGCCATTCAGCTATGCAAGGCGTTTGGTAACCCGTGCTGGGTCAGCGTCGGTTCCGCTGAGCGTTTGGCTTACTGTGAAGCACTGGGCGCGCAGGGTGGGGTGGTACGCAAGGGCGGCCTGGACAGTTTGAATGATCTGGGGCCGTTCGATGTGATCCTCGACCCGGTAGGCGGCAACTACGCCGCGCTGAATCTGAAGCTGCTGACCCGTGATGGTCGTTGGGTGCTGATCGGCCTGATGGGGGGCCGTGAGGCGCAGCTGGATCTGGCGCAGGTGCTGGCCAAGCGCGTGCAACTGCTGGGCTCGACCCTGCGCAGCCGCGACGAGCAGTTCAAGGCGGATTTGTTCAGTGATCTAAGCCAGCATGTCTGGCCGTTGTTTGCCGAAGGACGCTTGAGCCCGCAACTGGCCAAGACGTTCCCGATCAAGGATGCCGAAGCGGCGTTTGCGGAGTTGGCGAGCAATACCGTCGCGGGAAAATTGGTATTGGTGATCGACGAAAGCCTGGTTTGACACACACCTGTAGGAGCATGGCTTGCCCGCGAAAGCGGTCTTCCAGCCGACATGTTTGGTGGCTGACACGCCGCCATCGCTGGCAAGCCAGGCTCCTACAGGGGGATATTTGTTATTTCCAGATATGGATCGGCCAGCCGGCTTTTTCGGCGTGCTCAAGCAGGACCGGGTCGGGGTTTACCACATGAGGGAAATCCACCTTCAGAAGTAGCGGTAAATCGTTACGTGAATCGGAATAAAAGCTCGCGCCTTCGAGGTTTTCCTCTTCCGCATCCAGCCATTCCAGCAGACGGGTGATCTTGCCTTCGCGGTAGGTCAGCGTGCCAACGGTGTGGCCGCTATACACCCCATGCGCGACTTCCAGTTCGATGCCGAGAATCTCGTCGATGCCCAGGCGTTCGGCAATCGGCCGCACCAGGTGCGTGCCGGACGCCGAGATAACCACAATCCTGTCGCCAGCCTTGCGGTGGGCGGCGATGGCTTTGGTGGCATCGCTGAAGATGATCGGCTCGATGAAGTCTTCAACCCATGGTCCGACCAGGTGATCGACCTCTTCAGGCGTCCTGCCGATCATCGGCTCGAGGCTGAACGCCATGTACTCTTCCATGCGCAACTTGCCGTGGCTGTAAGCGTCCATCAGCTCGTTGTTCTGACGCATGAACGACTCAGGGTCGACCCAGCCCAGGCGGCCCATTTGCTCGCTCCAGAGGGTGGCGCAGTCGCCGTGGATCAGGGTTTCATCCAGATCAAAAATTGCCAGGGCCATCAGTGCAGTTCTCTCTTTAACTTCAGCAAGGGCATCAGGCTACCTCACAGAGGGCCGTCGGATCGATGGAAAGTGCCAGGCGCTGACCATCGGGATGCAGGTCGGCCGCCGAGCGGTTCAGCACATCGACTACCAATTCCACGCCGCGGGCTTCGACCCGATAACGAATCACGTTGCCGAGCAAGCTGTGGCTGCGCACCTGGGCGTCCAATTGGCCGTTCAGGCTCAGCTCGATGGCTTCCGGGCGAATTGCAATGCGGTGGCTGATCGGTCGTTGCAGCAGCTTCGAAGCGCTGTCGGCGTCCAGCAGGTTGTAGTTACCGATGAAACCGGCGGCGAACACATCCACCGGCGCGGTGTACAGGGTTTCGGCGTCGCCGCTTTGTACGATCTTTCCCTGATTCATCAGGAAGATCCGGTCAGACATGGTCAGCGCTTCTTCCTGATCGTGTGTGACGAAAATCGTGGTCAGGCCCAGTTCGCGCTGGATCTGACGGATCTGTTCGCGCAAGTGCTTGCGAATCCGTGCGTCGAGGGCCGACAGCGGTTCATCCAGCAGTAACAGCCGTGGTCGCGTGACCAGCGAGCGGGCGAGGGCTACACGCTGGCACTGGCCGCCAGACAGTTGATGGGGAAAACGTGCGGCGAAGTCGTTCAGTTCCACCAGATTGAGCACTTCGGCAACGCGCCTTTGGCTGTCGTCGGCGTTGACCTTCTGCATCCGCAGGCCGAAGGCGATGTTTTGTTCCACGGTCATGTTCGGGAACAGTGCATAACTCTGAAAGACCATGCCGATCCCGCGTTTCTGCGGGCTCAATGGAACAAGGTCCTGACCCTCGAGCAGAATCTTGCCGCCGTCGACCGATGTCAGGCCGGCGATGCAACGCAACAGCGTGGATTTGCCGCAACCAGACGGGCCGAGCAGGGTGACGAACTCACCTTTCTGGATCTCGCAGTTGATGTCGCTGAATACCGTCGTACCTGAGTAGTTTTTCTGCAGGTGTTGGACGCTGACATAGCTCATTCGCTTTTGTCCTTGTTCAAGATATTGGCCGCCCAGGTCAGAACCAGCACAAAGAAGAAATAGGAAATCACCAGCGCACTGGTGAAGTGGCCGCTGCTGTTACGCATGTTATTGAGGTAGACCTGCAGGGTTTCGTAGCGGGTGCCGACGAGGATGTTGGCGAACACGAATTCCCCGAACAGGAACGAGAACGACAGCAGCAACGCCACCATCAAGCCCTTGCGCAGGTTCGGCAGCACCACCAGGAATGCCGCTTGCCAAGTGCTGGCGCCGAGCAGTTGTGCGGCGTCCATCAGGTCGCGCAGGTTGATCGCTTGCAGGTTGTTGGTGATCGCCCGGTACATGAACGGCAGCGCAATCGTGAAGTAGCAGCCAATCAGAATCCATGGCGTGCCGACCATCGCAATCGGTCCGGAACCGTAAAGCTGCAACAGCCCCACCGTCGACACTACCGGCGGCACCGCGAAGGGCAGCAGGATCAGAATGTTCATCAGCGCATCGAGTTTCGGGAAGTGGTAATGCACCACAAACAGCAGCGGCAGAATCAGCACCACCGACAAGATCAACGAGCCGACGCAGACCAGCAGCGACTGACCGAACGCACTGAGAAAGCGTGGGTCGCTCCACAGCTGGATGTACCACTTCAAGGTAAAACCGCTGGGCAGAATGGTCGCCGACCAACTGCTGGCGATCGAGTAGATCAGCGTCCCGAACAGTGGCAACAACAGAATGGCAAACAGCAGATACACCACCACGCGGTGGTAGACACCGACGGGGCCCAGTTCAGCGCGAGACATGGTAGCTCCTCTTCAACAGCAACTGATGCACGAGGGTCACCAGGGTCATCAATGCCACCAGCACCACCGCCAGGGCACTGGCGAGGTTCGGGTCCAGGGAAATATCGCCGGACACCATCGCCGCGATGCGGATGGTCATCACGTTGAAGTTGCCGGTGGTCAACGCGTAAACCGTCGCGTAAGCGCCAAGAGCGTTGGCCAGCAGGATCACGAACGTACCGAGCAACGCCGGTGTCAGTACCGGCAAGCCGATGTGCCGCCAGAACTGCCAGCCGTTGGCGCCGAGCAATTCGGCGGACTCGCGCCAGTCCTCGCGCAAGGCATCGAAAGCCGGGTAGAGCAGCAACACGCCGAGCGGAATCTGGAAGTAGGTGTAGAGAATAATCAGTCCGGTTTTCGAGTACAGGTTGAAATCCTGAATGATTCCGGCCTGTTTGAGCATGATGGTGAAGCTGCCGTTGAAGCCCAGCAGGATGATGAACGCGAA
Organism: Pseudomonas sp. P4_C8; assembly: GCF_056401975.1. NCBI lineage: Bacteria > Pseudomonadati > Pseudomonadota > Gammaproteobacteria > Pseudomonadales > Pseudomonadaceae > Pseudomonas > Pseudomonas sp. P4_C8. The sequence continues at coordinate 8,476 of NZ_JBFUIH010000056.1, forward strand.
GGCCAGGGGCACGCCGGCGAAGTTGCTGGTCATGTTGGCGAAAGCATTGACGAAATTGCGCAGTTTCGAGTCGACCCGGCGCAGGGAGTAAGCACCCAGCACTGCGATAATGATCCCGAATACGCTGGACCAGAAACTGATCTCGAGGCTGTACTGGATCGCCTGCAAGTAGAATTTTGAATTGAAAATCTTGGTGAAGTTGGCCAGCCCCCAGCCGAATTCTTCCGATTGCAGACTGTTAATCATCACCCAGGACAGCGGGGCGATTTCGAACACGATAAAAAACAGGGTGAAGGGTACAAGGCACAAGGCTGCCAACCACTTCCCACGGGTATTCGAATTCACTTGAGCAGCTCCATGCACACAGGTTTGTCGTGGGCCACGCCCAGCAGTTCGCAGACCGTGCCGCAGATGTCGGTCTGTTTCGGCGTGGCGTCGGGGTTGAAACTGAATGCGTCACCGAGGACAAACAGCGGCACTTCGCGTTCTTCCGGCAACAGGCCGTTGTGGGAGCGGTCGTTGTTCATGCCGTGGTCGGCGGTCACCAGCACTTGATAGCCGGCGTCGAGCCAGGTACGCAGGTAGTCGGCCAGGATGATGTCGACCGTGCGGGCGCTGTTGCGGTATTGCGGGGTGTCGAGGCCGTGTTTGTGCCCGGCGTCGTCGATGTTCATCGGGTGGATCAATAGAAAATTCGGCGCATGACGCAGACGCAGACTTTCGGCATCGGCGAACAGGTGCGAATCCGGGTAGTGGTCGTTCCAGTAGAAGTGACCGTGCTGGATCGGCAGGGCTTCGTCGTCGGTGTGACGATCCCGTGCAGCCACAAACGGCGAACGGTTATACAGCTCGCTGACCCAGTGATACGCCGCGGCGGCGGTTGTAAGGCCGGCGTCCGTGGCGTAGTGGTAAATGCTGCGCTGGTTGGACAGGCGCGAGACGTTGTTGTGAACGATGCCGCTCTCGATGGGCGGGACGCCGGTGAGAATGCATTCGTAGAGTGGACGGGACAGGGACGGCAGTTCGCACTCCAGTTTGTAGAGCGCAGCGCGCCCTGCGCCGACGTAGGCCTGCAGGTGCCCCATGGTGTGGCGCGCGACTTCGTGGTTGAGACCGTCGAGCACGACAAGGATGACGTTGTGCTTCATAGAGGCAAAAACTCCGCGAAACAGTTATTTCAAATACGCAATCAATCCCCTGTGGGAGTGAGCCTGCTCGCGATAGCGGTATGACATTCAACATCTGCATCGAATGTTCAACCGCTATCGCGAGCAGGCTCGCTCCCACATTGGATTTCCCTTGGGTTATCCAATGTGGGGATTTACGACATCACTTCATTTCTACGATGACTTCTTCGTTCCACTTCTGAGGAAGGGCTTTGGAGGTCTTTTCCCATGCGTCGGCGTCTTTGATCGGCGTCACGTTTTTGTACTGCTCGTTAGGCAGCAGCTTGGATTTCACGTCTTCTGGCAGTTTGATGTGCTCGGCACGAATCGGACGCGCGTTGCCTTTTGCCAGGTTGATCTGGCCGGCGTCGCTGAAGATGTATTCGCGGGTCAGCTTGGCGGCGTTCGGGTTTTTCGCGTATTTGTTGATGATGGTGGTGTAGCCAGAGATCACCGAACCATCGGATGGAATCAGCACGACGTAGTCATCCGGATTGGCCATCTTGGCCTTGTAGCTCAGACCATTGAAGTCCCAGACCACACCGACTTCAATTTCACCCTTTTCCATGGTGGCAATCGTCGGGTTGGCCATCGACAGGCGACCCTGTTTGGCGATTTCTGCGAACAGTTTCAGGGCTGGATCAAGGTTTGCCTCGTTACCGCCATTGGCCAAAGCCGCCGCCAGTACACCGTTGGCCGCCTGGGCCGCGGTGCTCACGTCGCCGATGGAAACCTTGTATTTGCCACCCTTGAGGTCAGCCCATTTGGTGGGTGCTTCGGAACCGTGCAGCAGTTTTTTGTTGATGATAAACGCGATGGAGCCGGTGTAGGCCAGCGCCCAGTTGCCGTCCTTGTCCTTCGCCCAGGCCGGAACCTGATCCCAGGTGGTGGGCTTGTAAGGCTGCACCACGCCTTGCTTGACCGCGATCGGACCAAAGGCTGCGCCCACGTCACCAATGTCAGCGCTGGCGTTGTCTTTTTCAGCGGCGAACTTGGCGATTTCCTGGGCCGAGCTCATGTCGGTGTCGATGTGCTTGAGGCCGTAGGTTTTGGCCAGGTCTGCCCAGGTGCCTTTCCAGTTGGCCCAGTCATCGGGCATGCCGACGCTGTTGACTGCGCCTTCCGCTTTCGCAGCGGCTTCGAGGGTTTTCAAATCATCAGCCGCCATGGCGGCGGTGCACATGGCAATGGTCGAGCCTAACAGTGATGCCAGGAAAAGCTTTTTCATCCGAAGCTCCTTTGGGCGTTTTCAACGCTGCGATTGCGGTTGTGTTGGTCTAGGTCAGCAATACCTGAGCCAATTTAGGCGGGCTCGATGACACTTTCATGTCGGTGGTCGCCCGGCAGCACAGTTATTTGCCCGGTATTGGGCAGGTGCCCGGTAAGCGTAGACCATGGGTAAAGACCCCGTGAGCAAGGGACTTGGAGGATGTATTGCAGGGTTTGCGGCGACCGTGGAATGACCGTTGGGTTGCTTTGTCATCGATCAGTCATCTGCATTGCCTACGCTTGCAGGATGTCGATGAACCGGTTTTACCGCGCGGTTCTGCTCCGAAACAGCGCTGGTCTAGTCCAGATAGGTAACGTTGATGCGTGATGAGGCAACGAAAGCGGTGACGGCCATTGGTCAGGTCTTGCAGGAGCAGCTCGACCACGGTTTGTTGGCGTCCGGCAGCAAACTACCGGCCGAGCGCAAGCTCAGTGAGTTGTTCGGGACCACACGGATTACCGTGCGCGAGGCGTTGTTGCAGCTGGAAGCGCAGGGCCAGATTTATCGCGAAGAGCGCCGTGGCTGGTTCGTTTCGCCACCGCGCCTGGCCTATAACCTGATGCAGCGCAGTCACTTTCACGCAATGGTCAGCGCGCAGGGGCGTGTGCCGTCCACTGAAGTGATTTCGGCGCGGTTGCAACCCGCCTCAGCAGCGGTGTGCGCCTGGTTGCAGTTGCCGGCGCTGTCGAGCGTGATCCAGATTTGCCGCGCGCGGCGCATTGATGAGCGGCTGGTGTTGTACGTGGAGCACTATTTGAATCCGCAGTATTTTCCGGGGATTCTTGAGTTTGATTTGAATCAGTCGATCACCGAGTTGTACGCACGGCATTACGATTTGCACTACGGGCGGGTGCGTTTCGAAATAGTGCCGACGTCACTCTCGGCGGATGCGGCCGCCGCGTTACGGGTGTCGGTGGGCAGCCCGGGGCTGCGCATTGCCCGGGTCAACTACGATCAGCATGAGCGGCTGATCGACTGTGACCTGGAGTTCTGGCGGCATGATGCGATTCATGTCGGTGTGGATGTGGTCTAGCTCGCAGAAAACCGAGTCGCCGCCATCGCGAGCAGGCTCGCTCCCACAGGGGATTTGTGAACGACACAGATCTAATGTGGGAGCGAGCCTGCTCGCGATGGCGGTCTGACAGGTTAGGCTATTCCTTCTGCGGCCCACCGGTCGCCGTAGCAACCTGAACACTCATACGCGGTATCGCCAGATCCAGCCCCGCCTCATCCATATGCCGCTTGAGCGACAGATTGAACGCCCGCGAAACTTCCCACTGTTTGATCGGCGCGGTTTTGAACCGGGCGCGAAGGATTGCGTTGCCGGACTCGAAACTCTCGACACCCTGGAACTCCAGTGGCGACCAGATGTTGCGACGTTGCAGCGGGTCAGTACGCATTTTCTGACCGACTTCGCGCATCAGTTTGATCGCGCTATCAATGTCCATGTCGGACGGCACTGCCACCCGGAAAATCGCGTAGCCGAATTCCCGGGAGTAGTTCTTGATGCTTTTGATTTCGCTGAACGGAATGGTGTGGACGATGCCGTCGATGTCCCGCAGGCGCACGGTGCGGATGGTCAGCCCTTCGACGGTGCCCAGGTGGCCGCCGACGTCCACGTAATCATCGATGGCCAAGGAGTCTTCGATGATGATGAACAGACCGGTGATCAAGTCCGCCACCAGCGACTGTGCACCGAAACCGATGGCCAGACCGATCACGCCGGCACCGGCCAGCAATGGCGTGACGTTCATGCCCATGTTCGCCAGCGCGACGATCAGCGCGATAATGAAAATCGCCACAAACAACACGTTGCGGATCAACGGCATCATCGTCTGCGCGCGGGTATTGGCCAGGCCTTTGCGTGAGCGGGTGAGCGCGAGGTGCACGGCGGTGTCGCTGAGGATCCAGACCAGCCAGGCGAAAATAAGCGTGCCGGCGAGGCTGAACAGTTTGACGCTGACCTCATGGCCCTCACCTTCGGTGAATGTGATCAGTGACATGCCCCAGACCCGCAGGCCGAGTTCGATGAACGCCAACCACACCAGCAGATGAACGAGGGTGTAGAAAAAATTCTTCAGGCGTTCCGAATACAGGGCATGGCGCTTCACACCGCGTTGCGGTTTCAGGGCGTGGCGTCGCACCAGGCCATTGATGACCATACTCAACACCAGCAACACGGTGCAAATCAGCGACTGCCGCAATGCGGTGCTGGTGTCGCCCGCCGAGACGAACGTGGCGAACAGCGAGACGGCTACCAGCACCAGTGCCGGGACGTACCAGAAGGTGCCAAGAATTTCGATGGTATCGCTCAGGGCGCGCCGGGTCAGGCGCCGGGACAGCGGCTGATTGCGGATCAAGTGCGCGATCGGTCGACGGAACCGCAAGATAAACAGCCCGGTAGAAATCGCGGCCAGCACGTTGGCCGCCGTCGCCGCCGTGTGCGCCAGGTGACTGCCAAGACCGGCGACCAGTCGCGGATCGTTCAGCGCCTCACCAAACGCGGCGAAACTGCCGATCAACCATAACGGCCGAAAGGCTTGGTGCCGCAGGATATACAAGGCGCGGTGGCGGTGCGGGCCATCGAGCAGGGAGAAGGCGATCACACAGATCGCCGAGAAACACGTGCCGACCACCAGCGCGTAAGCCAGCACCATGGCCAGGCTTTTGCCCAATGACGAGGGCAGCGCATAGCTCATGTAGACGGTGATCACCAGGGCGACCAACCATGGCCCGAGCTTGCGCAGGGCGAAGCGCAACATGTCCAGCGCCTTGGGGTGTTGCGGCAGTTCTTCGGTCAGGCCGAAGCGCGTGCGTACCCGGTGACTGACCCAAATCAGAGCCGCGGCAAGCAGGCTCCAGACCATCAGGATCATGGCGAATGCGAAGATGATCGGCAGCCACTCACTGGCCGGCATCATCAATGCCGTCAGTTCGTCCCTGGCCAGCGCGAGTTCGTCAGACCAGCGGGTGAGCGGGCTATCAGCGCCGGAGAATTGCTTTTCGAACGTGGCCAGCGTGCCGCCGATCAGTCCCAGCACACCTTCTTCGGCGGCGGGTTGCGCCTTTTTGGTGGCGTCGCGCAGTTTCTTCAGGTCGGCCAGCAGTTTGCTGCGCTGCTGATCGTTTTCCAGCGATTTGATGACTTCATCCAGCGATTGGCCTAACGGTTCTTGCGCCTCGGGCTGGGCTTTCGTCGAACTGCCGAGCAGGCTCGGCAAACCGGCCGCCTGGGCAGGCGCCATCGGTAGCAACGTCATGAGGCAGACAAGGAAGAAACACGGCAGGGCGAAAAGACGGGCGAGCACTAGGCGGTCAACCTCGGGATGAACGGATCGACCGAGTGTACGAGCCCGTCTAAATCAATGCGAGTCAGGGGGAGGATTTATTCGTTGAGTTTGGCGAGGATCTTGAAAATCACGGTGCCGAAAATGGTCAGCATGCCAATCCACATGGCAAATACACCGGCGTTTTTGTCGCGAAAGTTGAAGCCGATTGCCAGCATGAGCATCCCGGCGAGGATCGGGACCAGCATGGCGTGAAACGAAGACAACGAGATCATGGAGACGGCCTTGTCAGAAGGATAATTTAAGTCTAGGTGGCTTTTGGGTGGCTGATTGTCAGGTGTGTAAAGCAACATGCTGTGGTGGCAGTGCTGCCGCCATCGCGAGCAGGCTCACTCCCACATTGGAATGCATTCCAACTGTGGGAGTGAGCCTGCTCGCGATGCTTTTAGGAGCTACGGCAATTCCTGGCAGGCATAGAACGCGCTCAGCACTTTGACCAGGTGCGCCAGGTCGTGGCTACCGCACAGTTCGCGGATCGAGTGCATGGCGAACGTCGGCAGGCCGATGTCCACTGTGCGCACGCCCAGGTGGCTGGCGGTGATCGGGCCGATGGTCGAGCCACAGCCCATGTCGCTGCGTACCACAAAGCTTTGCACCGGTACTTCCTCGGCCATGCACAGATGACGGAAGAAGCCGGCGGTTTCGCTGTTGGTGGCGTAACGCTGGTTGCTGTTGACCTTGATCACCGGGCCGGCGTTGAGTTTCGGGCCGTGGTTGGCGTCGTGTTTGTCGGCGTAGTTGGGGTGCACGCCGTGGGCGTTGTCGGCCGAAACCAGCAGGGACTTCTGAATGGTGCGCACGAACTCGTCACCTTCAGGCAGCAGGCGACGCAACGTCTGCTCAAGCATAGGGCCATCAGCGCCGCAGGCCGAACAGGAACCGACTTCTTCGTGATCGTTGCAGACCAGCACACAGGTTTCGTCGGTTTCGGCGGTCAGCAGAGCTTGCAGACCTGCGTAGCACGACAGCAGGTTATCCAGACGCGCGCCGGCAATGAAGTCTCCATGCAAGCCGATGACCGCTGCGCTTTGGATGTCGTAGAAACTCAACTCGTAATCAAGCACGACGTCGGCGTTCAAGCCATGTTCCAGTGCCAGCTGGTTGGTGAGCACGGCGCGGAAGTCCACCCGCTCGTCGCCGGCGAATTGCGCGAGGATCGGCGGCAATTCGGTCTGCGCATTGATTGCCCAGCCCATGTTGGCTTCACGGTTAAGGTGAATCGCCAGGTTCGGAATAGTCGCGATGGGCGCCTTGAAGTCGATCAACTGGCTCTCGACCTTGCCGTCACGGCGGAAGGTCACGCGGCCCGCGAGGGACAGGTCGCGGTCGAACCACGGCGCCAGCAACGCTCCGCCATAGACTTCGACGCCCAATTGCCAGAAACCCTGACGCTGCAGCTCTGGCTGAGGTTTGACCCGCAGGCAAGGGCTGTCGGTGTGCGCGCCTACCAGGCGAATACCGCCATGCAGCGGCGAATGACGCCCCATCTTGATCGCGACGATGGAGGAATCATTACGGGTGACGTAGTAACGACCGTTGGCTTCGGTGGTCCAGGGCTCGCGCTCGTCAAGGCGCATGAAGCCCGCCGCTTCCAGGCGTTGTACAAGGCTGGCAGTGGCATGGAATGGGGTAGGGGAGGCCTTGAGGAAGTCGATCAGGCCTTGGTTCAACTCTTCGCGCATAAGAAGCTCCAGACAGCAGTGGCGCCAGTTTAACGTATTGGTCAGAGAATTGGCGGTGGACTGCTGGTGTGGAAAATCACTTGTAGGAGCCGAGCTTGCTCGCGATGACGATGCCACATTCAACGTGGATGTCGGCTGACAGACCGCTATCGCGAGCAAGCTCAGCTCCTACAGGTTAAACATCGGCTGTCAGAACGGTGCCGGGCACTCGAAGCGCAAGCGTTCGCCGGTTTGAGGGTGGGTGAAGCTGAGCATGCTGGCGTGCAGGCACAGGCGCGGCCAGGCGGCCAGGGCTTGCTCGTGGGCATAGAGCCCGTCGCCCAATAGCGGGTGGCCGATGGAGAGCATGTGCACACGCAATTGGTGCGAGCGGCCGGTGATCGGTGTGAGTTCAACGCGGCACCAGTCGCCACAGCGTTCCAGCACACGCCAGAAGGTCAGGGCGTGTTTGCCGAATTCATGGTCGACCACATGGCGTGGCTTGGTCGGCGGGTCGTAGCGCAAGGGCAAGTCGATGCTGCCGCTGTCCAGTTCCGGCTGACCCCAGCACAACGCCGTGTAGGCTTTTTCGGTTTCGCGGTCGTGAAATTGCCGAGACAGCTCGCGATGAGTGTCCGGGTCACGGGCCAGAAGAATGATGCCGGAGGTTTCCCAGTCCAGACGGTGGACAATTCGCGCTTCCGGGTAGCCGTTTTCTTGCAGGCGGGTAATCAGGCAATCCTTGTTGTCGTCAGCCCGGCCAGGGACGGAGAGCAAAAGGGTCGGTTTGTTCACCACCAGTACGGCGGCGTCCTGATGGATGATGTGGACGTTGGACAACGGCATTAAAACAGCCTCGTAACAAACGCCAACGGCGGCTCAGAACCTCGCACTCTGTAGGAGCCGAGCTTGCTCGCGATAGCGGTTGGTCATTCAACATCGTCGTTGAATGTAAACCGTCATCGCGAGCAAGCTCGGCTCCTACAGGGGCGTAAGCCTGAGCCGCCGTGGCTCCGACCGGATCGATTAACGATCTGGCAGGGTGATATTGAGTTCCAGAATCGAGCAGCTGCCCTGGTTTTCCAGAGCGACGTGCACGTCATCGGACCCGATATTGACGTACTTGCGGATCACTTCCACCAATTCCTTCTGCAAGGCTGGCAAGTAGTCCGGCGTACTGCGTTGGCCGCGTTCATGCGCCACGATGATCTGTAGACGCTCTTTCGCTACCGATGCGGTACTTGGCTTCTTGTTGGCACGAAAGAAGTCAAAAATGTTCATTATCTACCTCCAAACAGGCGCTCGAAGAATCCCTTCTTCGTGACATCGAGGAAACGATGTTCCACGGATTTGCCCAGCAGACGATCGACGGCATCGCTGTACGCCTGACCGGCGTCGCTTTGGTCGTCGAGAATCACCGGCACACCGGAGTTGGAGGCCTTGAGCACCGCTTGCGATTCCGGAATCACACCCAGCAGGGCGACAGCCAGAATCTCTTTGACGTCTTCGACGCCGAGCATTTCGCCATCGCTGACGCGTTGCGGGTTATAGCGAGTCAGCAGCAAGTGTTCCTTGATCGGCTCTTCGCCTTTTTCAGCGCGGCGCGATTTGCTGGCCAGCAGGCCCAGCATACGGTCCGAGTCACGAACCGAGGACACTTCCGGGTTGGTCACGATAATCGCTTCATCAGCGAAGTACATGGCCAGGTGGGCGCCTTTTTCGATACCCGCCGGGGAATCGCAGACCACGAATTCGAAGTCTTCTTTCAGCGCCATCAGGACTTTTTCCACGCCTTCCACCGTCAGCGCGTCTTTGTCGCGAGTCTGACTGGCGGCCAGGACGTAGAGGTTCTCCAGGCGTTTGTCTTTGATCAGGGCTTGCTGCAGGTTGGCTTCGCCGTTGACCACGTTGACGAAGTCATACACCACGCGACGCTCGCAACCCATGATCAGGTCGAGGTTACGCAGGCCGACGTCGAAGTCGACGATTACTGTTTTGTGACCACGCAGAGCGAGGCCGGTACCGATAGCGGCGCTGGTGGTGGTCTTACCCACACCACCCTTGCCGGATGTAACCACGAGAATCTTGGCCAAGGTGTTTCACCCCTAAGGAAAAAGGACATTTAGCCCCTGAAAAACATCTCTTGAAAAACTACTGCAGCCGGACAGCCTTGGCTGGAATCCGGTTCTGAGCGGCGCTTACCCCCGGTAAACACTGCTTTTAGCCTTTTTCCTACTTCGCTTGAGCCGTTTTCGCTACGTTTTAGAGATGTTTGGAAAATGCGGCAGTATCCGTTAAAGCCGAATGATGTTCAACACGTCGCCGGACAGGCTGACTTGTACGCCCGCACCCCACAAGGGATCGCGACGCAGATCCTCGGAGACCTTGTAGTGGCCTGCGATAGACACCAGTTCGGCGCTCATTTGCTGGCAAAAAATCCTGGCTTTCGTGTCGCCTTTGACGCCGGCTAATACACGACCGCGCATAGGGCCGTATACATGGATATTGCCATCGGCGAGAAGTTCCGCCCCCGGGCTGACCGATGAAATCACCACCAAATCGCAACCCTGGGCATAAATCTGCTGGCCACCACGTACTGGCGAGGTGATGATTTTCGTCGGTTTGATGGTCGGTTCCGGCGGTTTTTCCGGTTTTTTCTTCACCTGGCCTTCGAGCGGGTCAAGCGCACGCTCACGGGCACCGGACGGCGGCAACACGGGCAGATCGACCGCGATGGCGGCAGCGATGTCTTCGATACGGCTGGCGCGGATGGCCAGCGTGCGCAAGCCATGCTGGCGGCAAACGCGCATCAGCCCTGGCAAATCCACCGCGCCTTCGCCGGCCGGAAGTTTGTCCAGGGCCAGCACCAGCGGCGCATTGCTGAAAAAGTTAGGCGCCTGAGCGACCTTGGCGGCCAGTTGCCGATCAAGGTTCTCGAGGTCGTTGCGGGCCAGTTCCAGCACCGTAATGGCGAGCATGCTGCCCTTCAACTGGAACACGGGATCCTGGTCTTGCGGTTCGGTTTGGCTCATGGTCGGCATACAACGGCTTGTCACTAAAAGTGCCGAGACTTATAACGAGAACGCCCGCAAGCCGCAAGCCGGGTCGAACGATGTAGAATGCGCGGCCATTGTCTTTCCGGAACCTTTAATGGATCGCCCGCGTTTTCGAAAAACATTTCTTATGCCGCGTTTCTGGCCACTGTGGTGTGGCTTGGGGCTGTTGTGGCTGATTGTTCAGTTGCCGTATCCGGCGTTGCTGTTTATAGGTCGCCTGCTCGGTGCCGGGATGTATCGGGTGGCCGGCGACCGACGGCGCATTGCCAAGCGCAATCTTGAACTGTGTTTCCCTGAAAAGTCCGCCGCCGAGCGCAAGCGCCTGCTCAAGGAAAACTTTGCCTCCACGGGCATCGCCTTTTTCGAAATGGCCATGAGCTGGTGGTGGTCGCGTCAGCGTCTGGCCAAACTGGCCCATGTCGAAGGCCTGGAGTACCTGAAAAAGGCTCAGCAAGATGGCAAGGGCGTGATTCTGATGGCGGTGCATTTCACCACGCTGGAAATCGGCGCGGCGCTGCTTGGTCAACAGCACACCATCGACGGCATGTACCGCGAGCACAAGAATCCACTGTTCGACTACGTCCAGCGCCGTGGTCGCGAGCGGCACAACCTCGATTCGCTGGCGGTGGAGCGCGACGATGTGCGCGGCATGCTCAAATTGCTGCGCGCGGGCCGAGCGATCTGGTACGCACCGGATCAGGACTACGGCGCCAAACAAAGCATTTTCGTGCCGCTGTTCGGCATTCAGGCGGCCACCGTGACCGCCACCAGCAAGTTTGCGCGGCTGGGCAAGGCGTTGGTGGTGCCCTTCACTCAGGAGCGCCTGGCCGATGGCAGCGGTTATCGACTGGTGATTCATGCGCCGCTCGAAGGTTTCCCTGGCGAAACCGAAGAAGCCGATTGCATCCGCATCAATCAGTGGGTGGAAAGCGCCTTGCGTGAATGCCCGGAGCAATACCTCTGGGCCCATCGCCGCTTCAAGAGCCGCCCACCGGGCGAGCCCAAGCTGTACAAAAAACGCGGTTGAGTCACCGATTCCTTTAAGCGCCATGGAGTGTTGCGATGAGTCCTGCAGAACCGGTTACAGGGTTGATTCTTTCCGGCGGCGGGGCTCGGGCGGCGTATCAGGTAGGCGTGCTGGCGGCGATTGCCGAACTGTTGCCGGTGGGGGCAAGCAATCCGTTTCCAGTGATCGTCGGCACCTCGGCCGGGGCGATCAATGCGGTCAGCCTCGCCAGTGGCGCGACGGATTTTCGCGGCGCCATCGAGCGTTTGACCGCGTTCTGGCAGGGCTTTCGCAGCCATCGGGTGTTGCGCAGCGACTGGCCCGGCGTCATCAGTCAGGCCAGCCGGTTTGTCAGTCACAGTTTGCTGGGGCTTGGCGCTCACGTGCCGGTGGCCTTGCTCAACAGTTCGCCACTGCGTGGTTTGCTCAACGACAAACTGAACATGGCCGGGATTGCCGAAGCCATTGCACAGAAGCAGTTGCAAGCGGTGGCGGTGACGGCGTTTGGCTATGAATCCGGTCAGGCTGTCACGTTCTATCAGGGTGGCGGCACCATCGAATCGTGGTTACGCCATCGGCGAATCGGCGTTCCGACTCAATTGAGTGTCGAGCATTTGCTGGCCAGTTCCGCCATTCCGTTGCTGTTCGCCCCGGTGAAAATCGGCGAGGAATACTTCGGCGACGGTGCGGTGCGCCAATCCGCCCCGATCAGCCCGGCCCTGCACCTGGGCGCCAGCCGGGTGCTGGTGGTGGGCGTCAGCGGCAACCCGCGTGGCGTCGACCCGCAGCAGCCGCTGCAACGCGCCTATACCGGGCAACAGCCGACGCTGGCGCAGATTGGCGGGCACATGCTTAACAGTACGTTCATTGACAGCCTGGAAAGCGACATCGAGTTGTTACAGCGTCTGAATCAGTTCAGCCACTTGATGCCCGTGGGTACGCCGACCCGTGCGCTGGGCGTGGCGCCGGTGGAGGTGCTGGTGATTTCGCCGAGTCAGCCGATCGATGAGATTGCGGCGCGGCATCGACAGGAATTGCCGGCGGCACTGCGCCTGTTTCTGCGCGGACCGGGGGCGACCAAGACGAGCGGGGCAGGGGTGTTGAGTTATCTGTTGTTCGAGGCGGGGTATTGCAGCGAGTTGATCGACCTGGGGCGGCGGGATGCGTTGGCCAAGCGTGGGGAGCTTTGCCGGTTTCTTGGGTTGGCGGAGGCTGTGGTTACTGCTTGAGATTGGCGGTGAGGCCATCGCGGGCAAGCCACGCTCCTACAGGTTTTGTGTCRTTTACATCATTTGAGAACGACCTCAAACCTGTGGGCGCTTGGCTTGCCCGCGATGGCGTCCTTGCAGACGCCACTTACAGCCAGATCAGAAGTGAACCTTGACCAGGAAGCTTGTCACGCTCTGATCAGTCTTGAAGCCCTGGCTGTCTTCGATGCCGTACTTGTTTTTCCAGTAGTCATACTCGACACCGACGTACAACTGCTTATCGCCCAGCTTCAGTGCCTTGCCCAGGTCGTATTTGATCTGTGGGTTGAAGTGCAGGTTGGCGTGGTATTCGCCTTCTTTGTTCACGTCGTTGTCGACTACCCAGTCCATGAAGCCGTCGATCAACACGTCCGAGCTACCCGCCGGGATGGTGTAGGACCAGACCGGAGAGACCTGCCAGATATCGTCACCCGGGCGGCCGCCTTCGGTGTGACGGTTGTAGAAGTTCAACTGGAAGTAGTTGAAGCCAGGGATAGCCAGGTCGAAACCCGGACCGATCAGGTACGACTCGGTGTCGTCCTCGCCGAACTCATAGGTCATGGCCAGCAGGACGTCTTTGATCGGGCCGAACTCAAACTTCTGGTCGAAAATCTTGTTAAACGACAAGCGCGGGCTCAGTTCACCATAGTGGGAGTTGTCGCCGGCGAAGGCGTCTTCCTTGCCGTTGTAGAAGATCTTGTCGATGAAGAAGAAGTTGTCGCCGTATTTCCAGCCATCGACGTGTTCGAAGGTCACCGTCTGTTGAATGCGCGGGTTGACCTGGAAATCCTTGCCATACAGGTAGGACAGGCTGTTGTTCTGCCATTGCAGCAAGTCGCCGGCCATGGCCTGACCCCCAGCCAGCATTGATCCCGCCAGCATCAGGCTAGTGCACGTACGTTTCATTCGGTTGCTCCCAAAAAGTAGGTGATTCCACGTTATTTTTTTAAGTTTGGCGCTCTGGTGTGGCGCCTCTATCTGTAGCGGTAAAAAATCATCCAGTCGGTCAGCTTTAATGCTCATAGCAAGAGCTGCGCCAAGGCTTTCAAAAAACAAATAAACGCCCGCTCGGCTGCTCAAGAACAGTCGATTGAGAGGGGGTATGGAGTGCCTTGGTATCGTCCAGAGCCGGGATAAGTTGGCTTTCTGGTCAGAAATTAAATCCGGGCTTTTTTTTAACGCGGATTCAGGCGGCCGCGGAGAATACTGACTACTTGGCCAGGTCTCAAGTGCCCCGCAACAGCGCACCGACGACAGGTGTGGGGCATGGTTGGCGGCGCTTGGCCTGGCGTCGTTAAACGACGGGCTTGAGTGGGTAAAAACCATCTGTTGCTTCCTCTTGTTTTTATTGTTGAGGCGCAGGCACCCCCCCCTGTAGGAGCGGGCTTGCTCCGGGCGGCGTTCCGACGAAAGCGTCGGGTCAGTCAACACAAGTGTTGAATGTCATGCCGTCATCGCGAGCAGGCTCGCTCCCACAGGGTTTGGTGCTCGTCTGAGTTAATGCGTGTGAGCGGTGCAGTCGTTGATGGCCGCGCGTTCGGCGCCACCAAGAATGTTGAACAGCAGGTTCAGCGTCAGGGCGCTGATCGTGGCCATGGCGATACCGCTGTGGGTGATCGGGCTCATCCACAGCGGGAGGTGGGCGAAGAACTCCGGGCGCACCACTGGAATCAGGCCCATGCCGATGCTCACCGCCACCAGCAGTTGGTTGCGACGGTCGCCGATGTCGGCTTCCTGAAGAATCTTGATCCCGGTGGCGGCGACCATGCCGAACATCGCAATCGCCGCACCGCCCAGTACCGCTGGTGGAATCGACGCCACCAGAAACGCCGCTTTCGGCAGCAGGCTCAACACAATGAGCAACCCGCCTGCGACGATGGTCACCGAACGGCAACGCACACCCGTCATTTGCACCAGGCCGATGTTCTGCGCAAATGAGGAGTGGGTGAAGGTGTTGAAGAACCCGGCGAAAAACGAGGCGCCGGCATCACACAGCAAGCCCCGACGCAGCATCCGTGGGCAAACTTCCTGGCCGGTGATTTTGCCCAGGGCGAGGAACATCCCGGTGGACTCGACGAAGATGATCACCACCACCAGGCACATTGAAAGTATCGGCGCGAGTTCAAACTTGGGCATGCCGAAATGCAGCGGGGTGACGAATTGCAGCCACGGCGCTTGTGCCATGCCGCTGAGGTCGACCATGCCGATCAGGCCGCAGAGTACGTAGCCCAGGCACATACCGATCAGCACTGAAATATTGACCCAGAAACCGCGCATGAAACGGTGCACCAGCAATATGGTGCCCAGCACCAGCGCAGCAATGGTCAGGTAAATCGGCGAACCGAATTGCGTGGCGCCTGCGCCACCGCCGGCCCAGTTCACGGCCACGGGGAACAGCGACAAACCGATCGAGGTGATGACCGTGCCGGTCACCAGAGGCGGGAAGAAGCGAACTACTTTGGACATGAATGGCGCGATGAGCATGCCGAAGAACCCGGCGGCGATGGTCGCGCCGAAGATTCCTTGCAGACCGATACCGGGCATGCCGGCCATGGCGACCATGCTGCCGACCGCTGCGAAACTGGCGCCCATCATCACTGGCATGCGGATGCCCATCGGGCCGATGCCCAGCGACTGGACGATGGTGGCGATGCCGGCGACCAGCAGGTCGGCGTTAATCAGAAAGGCGATCTCTTCACGACTCAGGCCAGCGGCCTGTCCGATGATCAGCGGGACCGCGATGGCGCCGCCGTACATCAGCAAAACATGTTGCAGACCGACCAGGATCAGTTGCAAAAGGGGCAAACGCTGAATCGCGGGTGCGTCGGGGATGCGCGCTTCGGATAGCTCGGACATGCAACACCTCGGATCTTTTTTATTCTTTTGATTTTGTGCATCGTGTTGACCGCGGCGCGGCCATTCGCTGGCAAGCCAGCTCCTACAGGTTTCATGTCGGTCGCATGATTGGTGAGCGACACACATCTGTAGGAGCTGGCTTGCCAGCGAAGCTTTTCAACGATGGATCAGTTGGTCTGAGCTCCCTGAACAATCCAGGCACCAATCAGGTCACGTTCCTGCTGGGTCATCTGCGTGATGTTGCCCAGAGGCATGATCTGGCTGGTAACGGCCTGAGCCTGGATGCGCGGGGCGTTCTGGCGGATCTGCTCGGGGGTGTCGAACATCACACCGGCAGGCGCAGCACTGAACAGCGGGCTGGTCGGTTTGGCCGAGTGGCAAACCGCACAACGCTCCTGAATCACGCTGTGGACCTTGTCGAAACCTGGGCCGGCGTTAGACGCCTGGGCAGGTGCGGCGGCGGGTGCTTCAGCGGGTTTGGCTTCAGCGGGTTTCAAACCACCGCCCACAGCCGTTTCCGGCAGCGGTTGGTATTCGATCTTCGCCGGCGCCTTGGCCACGTCCGGGCTGGTCATCGGCGCAGGGCCGGTGACGTAAGCCAGGCTGATCATGCCGACGGCGGCCACTGGCAGCGTCCAGGCGAACTTGTGACTGTCATGACGGGTGTTGAAGTAATGACGCACCAACACCGCCAGCACCGCGATCCCGGCCAGGATCAGCCAGTTGTATTGGCTGCCGTAGGTGCTCGGGAAGTGGTTGCTGATCATGATGAACAGCACTGGCAAGGTGAAGTAGTTGTTGTGACGCGAGCGCAGCAAGCCTTTGGCTGGCAGTGCCGGATCCGGCGTGCGGTTCTCGGCGATCGCCGCTACCAGTGCGCGTTGCGCCGGCATGATGATGCGGAACACGTTACCGACCATGATGGTGCCGATGATCGCGCCGACGTGCAGGTACGCACCACGACCGCTGAACACTTTGCTGAAGCCGTAAGCGGCGCCAATGATCAGCACGAACAGGATAAAGCCGAGCAGGGCAGGGCGTTTGCCCAAGGCCGAGTCGCAGAGGAAGGAGTAGACGAACCAGCCGACGAACAGCGAGCCGATGCCCAACATGACACCTTCAGGGCCGCTCAGGCTGCTGCCCGGTGCCAGAAGGTAGAGCGTCGGGTTGGAGTAGAACACCACGCACAGCAGCGCGATCCCCGACATCCAGGTGAAGTAGGCTTCCCATTTGAACCAGTGCAGGTTGTCCGGCATGGTCGGTGGAGCCAGTTTGTATTTTTCCAGGTGATAGATACCGCCGCCGTGGATCGCCCACAAATCGCCCGCCAGACCACTTTTCGGGTTGACCCGATTGAGGTTGTTTTCCAGCCAGACGAAATAGAACGACGCACCGATCCAGGCCACGCCAGTAATCATGTGAACCCAGCGTACGCTCAGGTTCAGCCATTCGAACAGATGTGCTTCCACAGTCTTTACCTCTCGCCTGTCACTCTGTTGTCGAGTGATCAGACCTTCTCTTATTGGTGGGGGGCGAGGATCAAACGCTCATCCTCTTTGAAAAAATGCTCATCGCAGTTATTGCCTGTGCCACTGCGATCAACCACCAGGAAGTCATCCCGCTTTTCGATCGTCAGCACCGGATGGTGCCAAACGCCGCGATGGTAATTAATGCCCTGCCTGCCGTTGGTGACGAAGGCGCGGACCAAGCCTGATACAGGTTCATCGCCAAGTGGCGCGACCACGATCAGAAAAGGGTTGCCGAGCAGCGGAATAAACGCCTGGCTGCCCAGCGGGTGACGCTCCAGCATGCTGACGGTCAGCGGCATGTCCTGCGCGTCGGCGCGGAAGATGCTGATGATCGCGTTGTCTTCTGGCTTGGCGGTTTCCACCGTCGCCAGTTTATGAAAGCGCATGGTCGAACCGTTGTTGATCATGAAGTGATCGCTGCCGTCGGTTTCGATCACGTCACCGAAAGGGGCGAAGGCTTCTTTGGTCAGCGGTTCAATTGTCAGTGTGCGCATGCTGGTCTTCTTACCTTGAATTCGTTGATGTGTTGCTTTTGTAGGAGTACGGCTTGCCGGCGATGGGGTCCTTACTGACGCCATCGCCAGCAAGCTGTGCTCCTACAGGTTTTCTTCAGCGCTTATTTAGCGACCTTGCCGAGAACGCGCAGGCGGCTCACACCACCGTCCGGGAACACGTTCAGGCGGATGTGGGTGATCGGGCCCAGCGCCTTGATCTGCTCGGCGAAGGTGTGTTCGGCGTGCATTTCCAGTTTCTGCGCCGGCAGCAATTCGCGCCAGAACAACGATTGGGTTTCGATCTGGCTGTCAGTACCGCCCTTCACGAATGCGCCCTGGATCGAGCAGGTGTCCGGGTAGTTGCCCTTGAAGTGCAGGGTGTCGACGATGACTTTCTCGACTTCACCGGCATGGCCCAACGCGACGATCACCCAGTCATTGCCCGGGGTACGACGACGTGCGGTTTCCCAGCCGTCGCCCATGTTGATGCCACGGCCCGGGTTGAGGATGTTGCTCATGCGGCCGAAGTGTTCGTCGGAGCAGGCGAGGGCGCGGCCACCGTTGAGGGCTGCGGCCAGGTCGATTTGCTCGTTGTCGCCCACAGCGGACCAGTCGCGGTGCGGCACGCCGTACACACGCAGACGGGCCACGCCGCCATCCGGGTAGATGTTGAAGCGCAGGTGGCTGAACGCCTGATCGTTGTTGATTTCGTGGAAGTGGTGGCTGTTGCCTTGCAGCTCGACGGCCGACAGCACTTCAACCCACTGGGTGTTTTCAGTCGGCTCGCCTTCAGCCAGGAAACAGGCTTCCAGGGAGGCCGACGGCGGGAAGTTGCCGGTGAAGAATGAAGTGTCGATGTCGACGCCTTTGATCGAGCCCGGTACACCGAGGCGGATCACGGCGCTGTCGTAGCCTTCGAAGCGCTTGCGGCGCGACTCCCAGCCGTCCATCCACTTGCCGTTGTCATCGAACACGCCTTCTTTCCACACAGCCGGAGTCGGCTGGAACAGGCGGTTGGCATCAGCGAACCAGTCATCGGTGACCGAGATGATTTTGGTGCCCAAGCGGGCATCGGCCAGGTTGACGAACTTCTCGAAAGGTACGGCGTGAGCTTTCATTCTTCTTGTCTGCCTTTAATAAGTTGGCTTGGGATGCTTGCAGTGCCCTGGGCGATGTATGTATGCGTTCAATGTCGCTCGGGCAAAGCTCGCTATAGGGTCAGTAAACGGAACAACGCAATCTTGTTGATCTCCGCCAGCGCGCATTTGAATTCGGTGTCGACCGAGTTGTGAATACGCGTTTCGAACGCCGCGAGGATCTGATGCCGGTTGCTGCCTTTTACCGCCATGATGAAGGGAAACTTGAACTTGGCTTTGTAGGCGTCGTTCAGCTCGGTGAAGCGCTGGAACTCTTCGGCCGTGCATTGGTGAATACCCGCGCCAGACTGTTCTTCAGTGCTGGCTGCGGTAAGCTGGCCCTGGACGGCGGCTTTGCCGGCCAGGTCCGGGTGAGCGTTGATCAGGGCCAGCTGGCTTTGATGATCGGCGCTCAACAGGATGTCGCTCATGCGCTGGTGCAGGGTTTCGATCTCGTCGATCGAAGCGTCCTGGCCCAGGTCGAAGGCCTTTTCGGCCACCCATGGCGAATGTTCGTAGATGTCGGCGAAGGCGGCGACGAATGCGTCGCGGCTCAGGCTCGATGGCTTCAGCGTTTGAAAGGTGCTCATTGGGCAGCCCCTTGGTACGGGTGGGTTTCGTGCCAGTGGCGCGCGATGTCGACACGACGGCTGAACCACACCTGTTCATGACTTTTAGCGTATTCGATAAAGCGCTTGAGCGAAGCCAGACGCGCCGGACGGCCGATCAGGCGGCAGTGCAGGCCGATCGACAGCATCTTCGGTGCTTCGGCGCCTTCAGCGTACAGAACGTCGAAGGCGTCCTTGAGGTATTCGAAGAAGTCGTCGCCCTTGTTGAAACCCTGGACCTGGGTGAAGCGCATGTCGTTGGTGTCCAGGGTGTACGGGATCACCAAGTGCGGCTTGCCAGTCGGATTGTTCGGTTCCCAGTAGGGCAGGTCGTCGTCGTAGGTGTCGCAGTCGTAGAGGAAACCGCCTTCTTCCATCACCAGGCGACGGGTGTTCGGGCCGGTGCGGCCGGTGTACCAGCCCAGTGGGCGCTCACCGGTGATTTCGGTGAGGATGCGGATCGCTTCGAGCATGTGCTCGCGTTCCTGCGCTGCGTCCATGTACTGGTAGTCGATCCAGCGATAGCCGTGGCTGCAAATCTCATGACCGGCATCGACCATCGCGCGGATCACATCCGGGTGGCGCTGGGCGGCCATGGCGACGGCGAAGATGGTCAGCGGAATATCGAATTCCTTGAACAGTTTCAGAATCCGCCACACGCCGGCACGGCTGCCATACTCGTAAAGAGACTCCATGCTCATGTTGCGCTCGCCTTGCAGCGGCTGCGCCGAGACCATTTCGGAGAGGAAGGCTTCGGATTCTTTATCGCCGTGCAGGATATTGCGCTCGCCGCCTTCTTCGTAATTGAGTACGAAAGACAAAGCGATGCGGGCATTGCCCGGCCAGTGTGGGTGAGGAGGGTTACTGCCGTAACCGATCAGGTCGCGTGGGTAGTCAGCGCTCACTGCAGTCTTCCTTCTTATTCGTGTCGACGTGTTCAAGGTTGTGTGGCGGCCTTGCGATGAGATATCAGGCTGGCGTCACTGCGATGGAGTGATTGTATACAACTTTATATTCAATTTGTAAGCCTGATTTTTTGCATTTTTCTCGAAACGTCATGAATTGATGATACTGCAAGAAACCTGCCTGAGTGGTCAGCTAAAGGATAGAAGGTCCGCTGATCTTATGGTGCGGCGTTAAATTCGGTGTAAAACCACCGACTGGTGGGCATCGAGGCAAATAGGTCGTTTTTATTGTGTACAATTTTTTTGAAAAGTGTCTTAATCAATCGCTCGCCGCAGTGATTCGTGCTCCGAATCGGTGCGGTCTCCTTTTTAACTGACTTCGGGAGGCGCGAGGCCTGACTGCTCTACGCAGGCAGGCGCGCAGAATCAATGGGACGTTTGACTACACACGTTTTGGACGCTGCACACGGTTGCCCGGGCAGCTCGATCAAGGTCGAGTTGTACCGTGTAGAAGGTTCGCACCTGGAATTGGTCGCTAGCGCGACAACCAATAGCGATGGCCGTGTCGATGCGCCGCTGCTGCAAGGCGATGACTACCGTACCGGGGTCTATCAGGTTCAGTTTCATGCGGGCGACTACTACCGCGCCCGTGGCGTTCAGTTGCCGGAGCCTGCGTTTCTCGATGTAGTGGTGCTGCGTTTCGGCATCTCTGCGGAACAGGATCACTACCATGTGCCGTTGCTGATTTCGCCGTATAGCTATTCCACGTATCGCGGCAGCTGATCCCCCAAGCAGCTGCCTCAACCTGGAAGCGACTGCGCATATAGCTTCTTTGGTCTTTCGCCCGCTCACACTGCGGGCTTTTTTTCGTCTTGGGGAAAGTGGTGCCTGGTCTGGCGTCTTCGCGAGCAAGCCTCGCTCCTACAAGGACCTGTGGCGTACACATGACCTGTAGGAGCGAGGCTTGCCCGCGATGCTCTTAGCGGCTCAACAGAGATGCCGCGCCCGCACCACTGAACAACCCCGCACTCACCCGATTGAACCAACTCTGCCCTTTGCCACTGCGCAGATATCGAGCCGCACCATGCGCACCCAGCCCATAAGCCAATTTGCACAGCAGATCCAACACCGTCCAGGTCGCTATCATCACCAGCAACTGCGGCAGGAACGGCTGCTCGGCGCTGAGAAACTGCGGCAGGAAGGCTGCAAAGAACAGAATGTCTTTCGGATTACTCGCACCGAGTACAAACGCACGGCCGAACAGCGCACGAAAGCGTGGCACTGGCGCCGCCTGAGGCACTTCGGCACCCACGGATGGCTGACGCGATTGTTGCCAGCTCTGCCGCGCGAGGTAGAACAGGTAGAGCGCCCCGACGATTTTCAACGCGCTGAACAGCTGCTCCGATGCGAGCAGCAAGGCGCCCAAACCCAGCGCAGAGGCACTGAGCAAGCAGATCGATGCGATCACGCCACCGAGAAACGCGGGGTAAGAACGGCGCAAACCGTAATTCAGACTGTTGCTGATCATCAGCAACGACAGGGGCCCCGGGATCAGGATCACCACCAACGCAGCGCCGCTGAACAGCAGCCAGGTTTCCAGACTCATTACTTTCCTCCATTTGTGCAAAAGCCCCACCCGGCGGGGTGAGGCTGTTTTGAAACACTGTTTTTGAAACGTAAGCGGCTTACAAGAAAATGAACTTGGCGATGAAGATCGCGCAAAGCACCCACAAGCTGACGGAGATTTCCTTGTATTTACCGGTACCTGCCTTCAGCGCCACGTAAGTGATGAAGCCCAGCGCGATGCCGTCGGCGACCGAGAAGGTCAGCGGCATCATGATTGCGGTGACGATGGCCGGAATGCTGTCGGTCGCTTCGTCCCATTCGATGTGCTTCATACCGCCCATCATCAGCATCGCCACATAAATCAGCGCGCCGGCGGTGGCGTAGGCTGGGATCATCCCGGCTAGTGGTGCGAAGAACATCGCGGCAATAAATAGCACGCCGACGGTCACGGCGGTAAGCCCGGTCCGACCACCCGCCGCAACGCCCGCGGCACTTTCAACGTAACTGGTGACCGGCGGAACACCCACCACCGCACCAAATACGCTGGAAGCACTGTCGGCTTTCATGGCGCGAGAGAGGTTTTCGATCCGGCCGTCTGCGCCGACCAGGTTGGCGCGCTGGGCCACACCCATCAGAGTGCCGGCGGTGTCGAACATGTGCACAAAAAGGAAGGCCAGGACCACGCTGATCATGCTGACGTTGAATACGCCGGCCAGATTCATGGCCATCCAGGTCGGGGCCAGGCTCGGCGGGGCCGACATGATGCCCTCGTAGTGCACCAGGCCCAGGCCCCAACCGGCCAGGGTGACGGTGATGATGCTGATGAGGATTGCGCCGAACACTTTGTGATAGCTGAGAATGGCGATCATCAGGAAGCAAACGGCGGCGAGCAGCGGGCCGGGTTCGCGCAGGGAGCCGAGCTTGATCAGGGTCGCCGGGCTATCGACGACAATGCCCGCGGTTTTCAAACCGATCAGCCCCAGAAACAAACCGACGCCGGCACCCATGGCGAAGCGCAGGCTCACTGGAATGCTGTTGAGCAGCCATTCGCGAATCCGCGAAAAGGTCAGGATCATGAACAACACACCGGACACAAATACCGCACCGAGGGCGGTTTCCCAGTTGTAGCCCATGGTGCCGACCACGGTGTAGGTGAAGAAAGCGTTCAAGCCCATGCCCGGCGCCAGGCCGACGGGCCAGTTGGCGTAGAGGCCCATTAACAGGCAACCCAGCGCAGCCGCGATGCAGGTCGCGACAAACGCGGCACCGTGATCAATCCCGGCGTCAGCCATGATATTGGGGTTGACGAAGATGATGTAAGCCATCGTGATGAAGGTTGTCAGACCGGCAATCAGCTCGGTCTTCACCGTGGTGCCATGCAAGCTGAGTTTGAAGATGCGTTCAAGCAAGCCATTGCGTAATGGCGGCGAGAGATCCAGCGTCGATGCTTCGGATTTGCGGCTTTCCACAGCGAGTACTCCTCAAGAGTTTTATTGTTATTTCCAGGACCGGACCCATGAGGGTGGCAGCGGCCCTTTGAGGCAAGGCACTTGCGAATATGTTGACCACGAGGTCAAGAACTCGCACGAAGTGGATTATGCTTTTGTATACAAAAAAAGCAAATAATGTTTTCCATTTCGTTTGCGAAAAGTTTGGTGATTGAGATATATCGCCTGTGCCGACGCCATCGCGAGCAGGCTCGCTCCCACAGGGACAAGCGCTCACCTTTGGGAGCGAGCCTGAGGGGGGATGGCAAAAACAAATAAACCGGCCATTGCAGACTGTGTGAAAACACACTGATGGTGGTTCCAGCAAACGCCCCGACTTGTTCGGGGCGTTTGCTTTTGTGCTCACAGCAGACGAAAAAAGGCTTTTCAGTCCATCAGCGCCATCATCTGACGCACGCCCAGCACGTTAATCGCTCTTTTCAGGTTATAGGCGTTCACCGCCAAGGCCATTTCAGCCCTCGCGCCTTCAAGCTGTCGCAGCAAGAAGCGCGCGTTACCAAATAACCACTGTTTAAGGT
>NZ_JBFUIH010000057.1:0-31711 GCF_056401975.1 Pseudomonas sp. P4_C8
AAAACTACCCGATGGATATTGACCCCGCTCAATAAATTGATGTGCCGCCCCGACAATCAGGTCCGCGGCACATAATCACCAATTGTTCGAGAGTCCGCAAAAGTATCGCAACACAGTGACAACCACAGGTCCGCTGGCAGCTATGGATTTTATTCCAGCTTCCTATAGTTTCAAACACCTATTCTGATGATCCGAATCAGTAGAAAAACGCACCCCCACGCCATAACCACTTTAATAGCTCAACGAAGGTTGCTTTCCATCATCAGCACCTCTCGCGCATTGTAACCATCTATAGCTGAATCCTTTATTTGAGATTCAATTATTTTTTGCTGCTCGACCGCCAGCGCACTGAGTTCTTTCACTACACCCCGCATGTCCTGAACCACAGAATACATCTCCAATGCATTATTTATGTGTGCGCCTCCCAACCTGGACTCGATCGCATTTAGATAAACCTCGCGCGACTTTGCTCGCTCAAGTCGTGTGTACAGTTCAGTCAGGTACAGTCCTTCGACTGTCTTTACTTTGGTCTGCATCGTGAATGCGACGCTTCCTGCAACAACAGCGGACGCCACTAATCCCATCCCCAACATCCGCCGCGCCCAACTAACGTCCTTTGCCATCATGATTATCCACCTTTCCAATATTTAGCTTCTTATAAACATAGGATTGCAACATCATTAAAGACGCGTCTGCACCAAGCCAGCCGCAAAGCCCAATAATCACACCAAAAACATCGGGAGGGACACCTAACGCCCGGCACCCTAAAAGCACTAGATATCCAGCAAATGCTGCGCCGATTCCTTGCAAAATCGTCTCACCCATATTTATTCCCTGCTGGCTGTCTAGTTTGCGCATCATATGCCCTAGAACGCCTCCTATTGCGGCTATAACTATGTACACCCATGACTTCATGAACTCGGAAACCAAATCGTATTCATTCATCTCCATCCTCCGAAAAAAAGTGCCCACACAATTCAAGATTGCTTGGCTTTTCAGGCACGCGCTCGATCAAAACTCGAATCAACCGCATCCATTTGTTGACTACAGCTAATGACAAACATGCAACGTGCCTAATCATCGATAATAATAAATAGCATTCAACCCCATTCCGCATCAGCCCTTTCCAGAAAATAATTGAGAAGGACAACATTGAACCTGACACAGGAGGATCGAGGTAACCTTGATCGACGGGTGGCGAAGATGAATCTATCAATTCTCTAACATAGATACACCCACTTTAAAATCAGGACGTCACACAAAAAAACGCACGAAAAGCTCACTTCAACAAGGACCTGATCTTAAACTCAATATCCAAACGTCGCTCTTCCAGCCTGAGATCAGCATCATCCATAAAGCCTTTCAGCTCCACGAGAACGGGTTCATATTCAGGATACCAACCTGACTGCGCTCTACTTGCCTCAATATTCAAAAGCATTACTCTAAAATACTCCATCCAAGTCTGGTCACTCTCAACATCTAAATACTCTTCCCTCAACGTATCTGGATACTGACAACCAGCGCCCTTGCCCCATTGGATGAATACACAACCAATAACAAATGCGACAAGAAAGACAACAAACACAGCCATTCGTAGACATACATATTTTTTAGTTACTCCTGGCATCACCTCTCTCCGTCCTACAGGCTGAACGTTAGACTCGATTTGCTGCACGGTCCATTTAGCCATATAACACTACCAGCCACTCAATTTGGGAGAAGATGAAAAGCGTAGAAGCTTCTCGACAAATTATTTATAAGTCATTGTCGTTGGCAGTGTAAATAGAACATCCGATTTCAGACAACCTAACAAGTCTACATAATCAAGGGACGAAAATGTGATCCGCACAATGCCAAGCCAGGCACTGGGCATCCGGGGGTTTTTAATAATCGATAATTCCCAGACAGTAATTGGATGCTTTAAAAGTCAATCATCCAAATGATCGGCAATAAAATAAACCAAATCCAAGGGATTTGGACTGTTGATTACGTCGTAGACCAAACCTCTTCTCCCTCTCGGAATTTTTTTTACACAACGCTTCGCGGCGGCTCTCACAGCATCATCTGTACCATGGATGCGAGCAACAAGAAGTAAAACCAGAACAGCATCAGTAACACTTATAGTGATCCATGTTGTATGCATCAGTATAAACACTCCTTCCTAATCGATTTGAGTCCTCTCCCCTTGGACGCGGCACTTACATCCACTGGGATTCCAACGACCTTTTCACCGCCGAGTTCGATGGCAGCGTTACACGTTAGACAGTGCGGTAGTGATCAACTGCTCCAGCAATGACGGCCATTTTCTGTTTGGTAGCCGCCAATAGATCGAGCAGCATGTAAAAAAGCGCGTCGGCCCAGATACGCTCAATGCGCGACGGAGCTCCGTCCACGGCTGGTGATAGGTACTCACACAGTTGATCATGCACTTCATAGTGCCGGGCCGGACTTGCCCAATGAAAAAATGATACTTTTGGTAATCTGCGGCATAGTGTTGCTATCGGTGAAGACGCCAGCCCGTACCACAACCCACTGCCGCTCGCCGAGCAAAAGTCGAAATGCCCGTTGCACCCTCCAGCACGTGATAGGTCAAAGGAATATTCGGGCAATCCACGTCGACTACCCGAACCGCAGAATAGACAACCTTGATATGTTCGACGTCATCGTAGCCCAGTAAAAACTTTTAGGTGAAGAGTTCTGGTTTCAGACTAAACCTTACTAACTCAGTACATCACCTATACCCAAACCTCAAGAATAAGAAGCGAATTTGCCAGTCGATTTACCCACCGCTTTTGCAAGTGTCCATTGAGCATTGAGCCCCCTGAATACGTCAGGTGAAAGCGTACTGAGCTGAAGCTGCCCAATACAGCTTTCATCGTTGAAAAAACTGTAGCGGGCAACCGTGACGCGAGCATGGGCACGATCACACTATGCCCAAAACCCCTTCCCCATGCATCTGCCGCATCAACGCCGCGCCACTGTCCAAAAATTCCGCCGATCCGCTCGCCCCCGCCTCCACCGTCAGCCCTTCCAGCTGCGCACGCCCATTCAGCTCGGGAAATTCCGCAATACGCTGCAACAACCGCCACGCCAACGGGCTCAGTTCAGAAAACTTCACACTCCAGTCCTCCGCCCGCCGCACCAGCAATAAAGTCGGCTGAACGGGTGCAGCCTCGGGTTGAAAGTCCGGCCCCACCATTTGCACCGGCCAGGCATACGCAAGCGGCCACGCCAGTGGCGAAACCCGCAACGGTCGCTCAAGGATCAACGCCACATCACTCGGCGCTAACGGCTCGGCATCAGATTGCTGCAACGCCATCTCGACCCATTCGTAATGTGCCAGTTCCACCATGAACGGCGGCCATGTGCCCTCGCTCAATGCCTGCGGTTCTGCCGCGAGAAACTCGACAAACTCCTGGGCAATCTCACCGAATTTCGGCGTGCGCGCGCGGTAGTCCCTCAAGAAAATCCGCACCAGCGTGCGCCACTGCTCATCACCGAGAATCTTGATCAGCACCGGAAAAGTCCCGCTGAGCAGCGTCGACAGGTTGGCGAAAATCAGGTCGCGATACACCTGAGCCCGTGCGGCGTTCATTTCAACCGGCGGCGCGCAGTGATCGGGATCGCGCAGGTAGCGGCCCAGGGTGGTTTGTTGTTCAAACAGACTTGGCTTATCCACGGTTCACCCCCTCGGTTTGCAGGCGGCGAATGGTCTGCAATTCGGCCACCAATTCGGAAAACGCCGGGAAGTTGAAATCCCGCTCCAGCAGCGTCGGTTGCGCGCCGAACCGGACATAGGCCTGCGCCAGCAACGACCAAACCACTGGTTTCACCGAGGCTCCATGGGTGTCGATTTTCAAAGTGTCGGATTCATCGAAGTGCCCGGCCACGTGCATCGCCACCACCCGACCAGAGTCGATGCCGGCCAGAAACGTCTGCGGATCGAAACCGTGATTGATCGAATTGACGTACACGTTGTTGACGTCCAGCAACAGGTCGCAATCGGCCTCGCGCAACACCGCGTTGGTGAAGGCCACCTCATCCATGTCCTGCTGCGGTGCGGCGTAGTAAGAGACGTTTTCTACCGCCAGACGCCGACCGAGAATGTCCTGGGCCTGACGGATGCGCGCAGCCACGTGGTGCACCGCTTCTTCGGTAAAGGGCAGCGGCAGCAGGTCGTAGAGGTGACCGTCATCGCTGCAATAGCTCAAATGCTCGCTATACAGCGGCACCTTGTAGTGATCGAGGAATACCCGGACTTCTTGCAGAAACCCGACGTCCAGCGGCGCCGGCCCGCCGAGGGACAACGACAAGCCGTGACAGGACAAGGGAAAACGCTCGGCCAGGGTGCGCAGCGCATGGCCATGGGCGCCGCCGATGCCGATCCAGTTTTCCGGCGCGACTTCCAGAAAGTCGAAATCGCCGGTTCGGGCAGCCTGAAGGTCTTTCATTAAGCCGCGACGCAGGCCGAGCCCGACGGTGGCCTTGGTGGGTGTGGAAGAGGTCTGCATGGTGTCGATCTCAATGATTGTCATAACGGAATCACAGTTAATCGATGCGCTGTATCGGGGCTGTGTTCGGTTGCGGCAGAAAATCTTGGTGGATGTATCAGTGAAGGGTCTGTACACACTTCGGTACAGACCCGTTGGCGGCAGACTGGTGCCCGAGGCGGCGCGCCGTTTTCGACTGCGACATTAAGATTCTCGCCACTGCGGTTGAAGATGATAGGCCGTGCCATGAGGGCTGGTCTTCGAGGGTTTACAGCAGGATCGACCCTTCCAGCGCGACCGTTACGCTGATGGCCTTCGGAAGGAAAAAAAGTGGAGGAGGCAAAGCCCCACTCCACCTGTTCGTACTCATCAACTACTAAATGACAACGTTCTGGGGATTACCCGCCAAATCATCGAGACAGTATGTACACGTGACGGCACCGGTTACTTTATCTTTAAGCTCGATCTTCGAGTTAGAGTAGTAACCGATCTCGATATCCTCAGTGGAAGTCACCGAATTCGCAACACCTCCTGCCCCCATAACGGAACCAATGTTTAGACCCCAGAAATGATGATTGCGGTATGTAGGATTGTAGTTTATCGCGGCGAGCCCCTCGAGATAAGCAACGTAACGAATCCGCACTCGCATCACTCCGCGACTCGCAGAAAGCACGGTAGTTACAGCCTGCCCCGGATCTAGCACTACGGTCACGCCGGAACTGGAACCAATAGTTACACTTTTCGACTGCTCTCCGCCAATACCCCACGATTGCTCGTAACCAATAGAGGTTTCACCGCCGGCTTCAGTCCCTAAAAAACCCACTTTATAGATGAATTTTTGTTCTATTTTAAACGTACCGCCCGTGCTCCAGTTGGACGAAGCACTGTTGGTTACCTGTTCATCAATGCCGACATTGAACGTTCCTTGACGCGAACTGGTATTTACAAAGTCTTGGCTTTTTACGATGACCGGTTCAGAGGTAATTCCAAGAATTTCAGCAGATTGAACCCTCATGACTCTTTTTACTTGAGACCAGCCATAAGTTGCATACAGGTCGTTCCACGGAGTTGGGCCCTTAAGGTACGCATCATTAGGCGCTCGGCCAAAATAGCTGTTTACATACCCTTTTAGCTGACTATCACTTAGCTTAAATGTACTACGCTCCGCATCCGGGATGATATCCACTACTTCACCGGATGCACTCACCCGTGAAGATGAACCGTCGGGACCTGCTGTAAGGCTAATATTGATACCCATGTTGTTTCTCCATATTGGTTGATAAGGAATACGTTTATTTATTCCTCGAGATGGAGTATCAAGAAAATCTTTGGCGCTCATCAACAAAAAGTCTGTTTTAGTACTAAACGATTCAACTCGACGCCAACAAACAATCTTAAATTGGGATGACTGTTAGATACACAAATCCCCTGTGGGAGCGGGCTTGCTAGCGAAAGCGTTGTGTCAGTCGATATCTATGCTGACTGATACACCGCCTTCGCGAGCAGGCTCACTCCTACAAGGGGTTCAGTGTCAGGTTGGGAAATGGGGTTTCGTCGCTCCCGACCGCGGCACACAGGCCACGAACTAAACTTAATGCACCCAGGACGCGCTTGGTGTCCTGTTCATTCCAACGACCACCGTCCAGAGGTGAACGCCTCGAAAAACAAGGCCTCCGGACCGTGATCCTGCAGAAGGAGCACACGTGATGGACGAGGCCAGACTCAATGATTTCATGGGCAAATTGGTGAGTGACATGGGCGGCGCGGCGATGCTCGCCAACGTCATCCTCGGCGAGGAACTCGGCCTGTACCGGGCCATGGCCGACAGTCAGCCGATCAGCCCTGAAACCCTCGCCGACAAAACCGGCTGCAACCCCCGCCTGGTGCGCGAATGGCTCAGCGCCCACGCGGCGTCCGGTTACATGGAACACCTCGACGGCCAGTTCCGCCTGCCCGAAGAACAAGCCCTGGCGCTAGCGAACGAAGACTCACCGGTCTATGTGGCCGGTGGTATCAGCGTGGTCGCGTCGTTTTTCCATGACAAGGACAAACTGGTCAAGGCCATGCGCGGCAACGGCGCCCTGGCCTGGGGCGATCACCATCCGTGCATGTTCAGCGGCACCGAACGGTTTTTCCGGCCCGGTTACAAGGCGCACCTGATCGCCGAATGGCTACCGGCCCTCGAAGGGGTGGTGGCCAAGCTGGAGGAAGGCGCCAAAGTGGCGGACATCGGCTGCGGGCATGGAGCCTCGACGGTGATCATGGCCCAGGCGTACCCGAACTCGCGGTTTGTCGGTTTCGACTACCACGCACCCTCCGTCACGGTCGCCACCCAGCGCGCCGAAGAAGGCGGCGTGGCCGGGCGAGCACGGTTCTTCCAGGGCACCGCCAAGAGCTACCCCGGCACCGACTATGACCTGGTCTGCTACTTCGACTGCCTGCACGACATGGGCGACCCGGTGGGTGCGGCCAAGCATGCCTATGAATCGTTGAAACCGGACGGCGCGGTGTTGCTGGTAGAGCCCTTCGCCAACGACTCGCTCGACGAAAACATCACCCCGGTGGGACGGCTGTTCTACGCGGCTTCGACGTTCATTTGCACGCCCAACTCGCTGTCCCAGGAAGTCGGCCTCGGGCTCGGCGCACAGGCCGGTGAAGCGCGGTTGCGCAAGGTCTTCACCGAGGCGGGGTTCAAGACATTCCGGCGCGCCACGGAAACTCCGTTCAACCTGATTCTGGAAGCGCGAAAATAACCGCCGGTCAGCACCCGGACAGGCACGCTGTCCGGGTGATCGGTCTGCTACGCTGCACACACTCAAGGCCCTCCCCGGAGTGTTGAATATGCTCGACAGGCTCCTGCGCGAACAACTCGAGCGGCTTCGGCAATTGATGGCTGACCAGCCGTTTGTGGTGCTGACCGGGGCCGGCATCAGCACCCCGTCGGGCATTCCGGACTACCGCGACAACCAGGGCGTGCGACGTGGCCGGCAACCGATGATGTACCAGGAATTTCTATCTACCCCGCAATCACGTCGACGCTACTGGGCACGGGCCATGCTCGGTTGGCCGCGCGTGCACCTGGCGCAACCGAACGTCGCGCACGAAGCGTTGGCCAGTTTGCAAAGCACCCGGCAGATCAGCGGTCTGATTACCCAGAACGTTGACACCCTGCACGATCAAGCCGGCAGTCACGATGTGATCGAACTGCATGGCAGCCTGCACCGGGTGCTGTGCCTGGATTGCGGGAAACGCAGCGAACGGGATGCCATTCAGCGATTGATGGAAGCGCAGAATCCTTATCTGGCCGGGGTTGATGCGGTACAGGCGCCGGATGGCGATACTTTGCTGGATCCGGCATTTGAAGCGCGGTTTCAGGTGCCCCATTGCCCGCATTGCGCAGGCGAGCGGATGAAACCGGACGTAGTGTTTTTTGGCGAGAACGTGGCACTGGCGACGGCGACCAAGGCTATGACGGCGGTAGAAAAGGCGGCGGGGTTGCTGGTGGTGGGGTCTTCGTTGATGGCGTATTCGGCGTTTCGGTTGTGCCGGGCAGTGGCGGATCAAGGGAAGCCATTGATTGCAATGAATCTGGGGAAGACCCGGGCGGATGACATTCTGGATTTCAAGATTGAAGGATCGTGCGAACAGCTTTTGCCCCTGCTGGCCCAACGCCTCACCACCTAAATACTAAAGCCCCACAATCCCTGTGGGAGCGAGCCTGCTCGCGATGAGGCCCGCCCATTCAACATTGATGTCGATTGACCCACCGCCACCGCCATCGCCGGCAAGCCGGTCTCACTCCCACATTGGTCCTGTGTTTCATCTGGCAGACAGGCGCTGACCCAGGTTTTCCTCTTTGAGGATATCGAACAACGCCTGCGCCGCCGCCGACAGTTCAACCCCAGGCTGGGTCAATACGCCGATGGCCCGTTCCACCACCGGATCACGCAGGGTAATGCATTGCGCGCCGAGCTCTTGCATCTGCCCGGCGCACAACGCGGGCACCGCGCTCACGCCCAACCCGCTGGCGACCATGCGCCCCACCGTCGCCAGCTGATGACTTTCAAATTCCACCGGCAATTTCATCCCCCGCGCCTGCAAATGTTCTTCCAGCATCACCCGCAACGTCGACGGTCGCTGCAAAGTGATGAACGGCTCCTTGAGCAACGTTTGCCAATCGATATCATCAAGCTCAGTCAACGGCGAATCCTTCGGCACGACGGCGACGAATCGGTCCATGTACAACGGCGTGAACGCCAACGACGAACTCTGCGTCGGCTCGAACGCCACGCCCAGTTCTACCTGGCGGTCACGGACCATTTCCAGCACCTGTTCGTTGATCACGTCATTGACCGTGACGTTGACCTTGGGATAACGCGCGCGGAACCTCTTGAGGATCGGCGGCAGCAGGTTGCCGGCAAACGATGGCATGGCCGCCAGCGTCACGCGGCCGCGCTGGAGGGTGAAGCGTTGACGCAGTTCGTCCTCGGCATTGTCCCAATCGGCGATCAACCGGCGCGCCAGCGGCACCAGCGATTCGCCCTCGGCGGTCAACGCCACGTTGCGCGTGTTGCGGGTAAACAACCGCCCACCCAGGCCCTCCTCCAGCGCCTTGATCGTCAGGCTCAACGCCGATTGCGACAGGTGCAGGCGCTCGCAGGCCACGGCAAAACTCAGGCTTTGGGCCACGGCCAGGAACGCGCGGATCTGCTTGACTGTCATGGCCGGTGGTTCCAACGTAGTACGGGAGATTGATTAGTGAGTTTTATCTATCAATCAACCTTAAAAATCAACTTAACAAATGAATACAAGGACGAGACACTTCGTCGCATACGGCTAGCCAGCCGACCACAAAGAATAAAAGAGGTGCATATGGCAGGTTTCGACAAGCGCGTGAGTTCCTACGAGGAAGCTCTGGCAGGTCTTGAAGACGGCATGACCGTGATCGCCGGCGGCTTTGGTCTGTGCGGGATCCCGGAAAACCTGATCAATGAGATCAAACGCAAAGGCACCCGCGACCTCACCGTGGTTTCCAACAACTGTGGCGTCGACGGTTTCGGCCTCGGTGTGCTGCTGGAAGACCGGCAAATCAGCAAGGTCGTGGCCTCCTACGTCGGCGAGAACAAGATGTTCGAAGAGCAGCTGCTCAGCGGCGCGATCGAAGTGGTCCTGACCCCGCAAGGCACCCTCGCTGAAAAAATGCGCGCTGGCGGCGCTGGCATCCCGGCGTTCTTCACCGCGACAGGCGTTGGCACCCCGGTTGCCGACGGCAAGGAAGTCCGCGAATTCCATGGCCGCAAGTACTTGATGGAAGAGTCCATCACCGGTGACTTCGCCATCGTCAAAGGCTGGAAAGCCGACCATTTCGGTAACGTGATCTACCGCCACACCGCCCAGAACTTCAACCCGCTGGCCGCCACCGCCGGCAAGATCACTGTGGTCGAAGTCGAAGAAATCGTCGAACCCGGCGAGCTGGACCCGGCGCAGATCCACACCCCTGGCATCTACGTCGACCGGATCATCTGCGGCACGTTCGAGAAGCGCATCGAACAGCGCACCGTACGTAAGTGATCCCCTGCCCCCGGACCGAATGAAGGAATAACAACAATGGCACTTTCCCGCGAACAAATGGCTCAACGCGTCGCCCGCGAAATGCAGGACGGCTTCTACGTCAACCTGGGCATCGGCATCCCGACCCTGGTCGCCAACTACATCCCTGAAGGCATGGAAGTCATGCTGCAGTCGGAAAACGGCCTGCTGGGCATGGGTCCTTTTCCTACCGAAGAAACCATTGATGCCGACATGATCAACGCCGGCAAACAAACCGTGACCGCACGAACCGGCGCGTCGATTTTCTCCTCGGCCGAGTCCTTCGCCATGATCCGCGGTGGCCATGTCGACCTGACCGTGCTGGGCGCCTTTGAAGTCGACGTGCAAGGCAACATCGCCTCGTGGATGATTCCCGGCAAACTGGTCAAGGGCATGGGCGGCGCGATGGATCTGGTGGCTGGCGCAGACAACATCATCGTCATCATGACCCACGCGTCCAAGGACGGTGAGTCCAAGTTGCTGGGCCAATGCAGCCTGCCGCTGACGGGCGCCGGTTGCATCAAGCGCGTATTGACCGACCTGGCTTACCTGGAAATCGAAAACGGCGCGTTCATTCTCAAGGAACGTGCACCGGGCGTCAGTGTCGAGGAAATTGTCGCCAAGACTGCGGGTAAACTGATTGTTCCCGATCACGTCCCAGAAATGCAGTTCGCTGACCAGTGAGGAATCCTTCCATGCAAGACGTCGTCATTGTCGCCGCCACCCGGACTGCCATCGGCAGTTTTCAGGGCTCTCTGGCAGGCGTTTCTGCGGTTGACCTCGGCGCGGCGGTGATCCGCCAGTTGCTGGCGCAAACCGGCCTGAATCCGGCTGAAGTCGATGAAGTGATCATGGGCCAGGTCCTGACCGCCGGCGCCGGGCAAAACCCTGCGCGCCAGTCCGCGATCAAGGCCGGTCTTCCGTTCACCGTGCCGGCCATGACCCTGAACAAAGTCTGTGGTTCGGGCCTCAAAGCCCTGCACCTGGCCACTCAGGCGATTCGCTGCGGCGACGCCGACGTGATCATTGCCGGCGGCCAGGAAAACATGAGCCTGTCCAACTACGTCATGCCGGGTGCCCGCACCGGTTTGCGCATGGGTAACGCGCCAATCGTCGACACCATGATCAGCGACGGTCTGTGGGATGCGTTCAACGATTACCACATGGGCATCACTGCCGAGAACCTGGTCGAGAAGTACAGCCTGACCCGCGAGCAACAGGACGCCTTCGCTGCGGCCTCGCAGCAAAAAGCCACGGCAGCCATCGAAGCCGGGCGTTTTGTCGATGAGATCACGCCGATCCTGATTCCTCAGCGCAAGGGCGATCCGCTGTCCTTCGCCACTGACGAACAGCCACGCGCCGGCACCACCGCTGAAGCGCTGGGCAAGCTGAAACCGGCGTTCAAAAAGGACGGTTCGGTGACGGCGGGCAACGCTTCATCGCTGAACGACGGCGCCGCCGCCGTGATCCTGATGAGCGCCGACAAAGCCAAGGCCCTCGGCCTGCCGGTATTGGCAACCATCGCGGCTTACGCCAACGCAGGCGTTGACCCGGCGATCATGGGCATTGGCCCGGTGTCGGCCACACGTCGCTGCCTGAGCAAGGCCGGCTGGTCCATCGATCAACTGGACCTGATCGAAGCCAACGAAGCGTTCGCCGCGCAATCATTGGCGGTGGCCAAGGACCTGGAATGGGACTTGAACAAGGTCAACGTCAACGGCGGCGCCATCGCGCTGGGTCACCCGATCGGTGCATCGGGCTGCCGCGTGCTGGTGACCTTGCTGCATGAAATGATCAAGCGCGACGCCAAAAAAGGCCTCGCCACCCTGTGCATTGGTGGTGGTCAAGGCGTGGCACTGGCAATCGAGCGGGCGTAAAGCGTTCATCAGACTGTGCGGGGACCCACGAAGATCCGCACAGCCTGGCAACACCCCCGGCGTGATTCACATCGCGCCGGGTCCTACCGCATACCTTGTAGGTCGTCCCTTCAGGCAAACTTCACCAGATTCAGAGTCGGCAACGGACCACCCGGAAACTGCGCCAGTCGTGCGCCAACACTCAATTCCCCCAGATCGATTCCGCAGAATCCCAACTGATCGATCAACGCCGCCACTTGGGCTTTTGCCTGGGTGTCATCTCCTGAGAAAAACAGCGCTCTACGACCACCCTCCGCCGCCGGATCACCCTCAAGCAGACGCGCCTGAAGGTGATTGAACGCTTTGACAACCCGCGCACCGGGCACCCATTCGGCGAACACTTCGCTGGACATCCGCCCGTTCAGATCAACCGCTTTGAACAACGGTGCCTCAATCGAGTTATTCGCATCAATGACGATCCGACCGCCAAAATCCGGCAAACCGCCCAGCGCTTTCGGCAACTTCGACCAGTTCACCGCAACCAGCACAATCGGCTGTGCGGCCGCTTCTTCACGAGTGCCGGCGCGCGCCGTCGGCCCGAGTTCTTCTATCAGCGAAGCCAAGGTTTGTGGCCCGCGGCTGTTGGCGATAACCACTTCAATGCCTTGACGCGACAGGGCTCTGGCAAACGCAGCGCCGATTGCGCCCGCGCCGATAATTCCAATAGTGCTCATGATTATTCACTCCGAGGGGTTGTTGTTGGAGTGAATACTGCGCTTGCCATTAGTGCTTGATTAGCCGGTAATACCTTGAATGATTTTCAAGCTTTGCTATCAGGTAACCAACATGGAAACCCTCGCCAACCTCGAATCCTTTGTGCGAAGCGCGGAAACCGGGAGTTTTTCGGCGGCGGCGCGGTTGCTGGCGCTGACACCCGCCGCGGTCAGCCGTAACGTCGCGATGCTTGAACGAAACATCGGCGCGCGACTGTTCCAGCGTTCGACCCGCAAGCTATCACTGACTGAAGCCGGTGAACGTTTTCTGGCGAGCATCGGCGGCAATCTGGAGGCGTTGCAGACGGCGATCAGCGCGGTGAGCAGCGACCGGGGCGAGCCCACCGGCGTGCTCAAAGTCAGCCTGGCGCCGACGTTTGGCATCGGCCATATCCTGCCGCTGCTGCCGGCATTCCTCGAGCGCTATCCGCTGATCCGGCCGGAATGGCACTTCGAAAACCGTCCCGTGAATTTGATTGCCGAAGGCTACGACGCGGCCATTGGCGGCGGCTTCGAACTGACGCCCGGCGTGGTATCACGAACGTTGGCGGCGGCGGATGTGGTGGCGGTGGCCTCCCCCGCCTATCTGGCCGGGCGAACGTTGCCCCAGCACCCGACGGACTTGTCCAGATTCAACGGCATTGTGATGCGCGGCAGCCGCACCGGGCGGGTTCGACAGTGGGTCATGCAGGATGGCGCGGGTCATGAAGCGCCGGCTAGCCTGAGCGAAAACATCGTGCTCAATGATCCGGCGGCCATGCGTGAAGCGGCGATACTCGGTCTGGGTGTGACGCTGCTGGTATTGCCGGACGTGAGCGCCCAACTCCAGCGAGGCGAACTGGTGCGCTTGCTGCCAGACTGGCACGCGGATGCGGGGCCGATTTCGCTCTACTACCCGAGCCGGACACTGATGCCGGCCAAGACCCGGGTGTTTATTGATTTTGTGGTTGGGGCGTTTCAGCAATAGACCGCGTTATCGTTCATCGCGAGCAGGCTCGCTCCCACATTAATTGATCTGCAGTGAACACTAAACCCTGTGGGAGCGAGCCTGCTCGCGATGAGGCCAGTCCTGTCACCCCAAAAAACTGCAGGACCAATGGGTTTGTATACAAAACACGACAATCCATAGAGCAATTCACCGCACGCAATGCTAACGTTGCCGCCTCACTCAGGTCGGAGACGCGTGCGTGCTGATGCTTAAACTGCTGGTGATTCCGGGGTTTCTGTTGCTGATTTCTCTGGCGGGTAAACGCTGGGGCCCGAGCGTGGCCGGTTGGCTGTCCGGTTTGCCGGTGGTGGTCGGGCCGATTTTGTTCTTCCTCGCCATTGAGCAAGGCGAAGTGTTTGCTGCCCAATCGGCGACGGCAGCGTTGTCGGCGATGTTCGCGATGATTGCCTTCTGCGTGACCTACGCCCAAGTCGCTCAACGGGCGCGATGGCCTTGGGCGCTGATGATTTCACTGCTGGTCTGGGCCGCCGTGGCCCTGGTGCTTTCGCTGATCCCGGCTTCGCTGGTGTTCTCGGTGATCGCTGCGGCCAGCGCGCTGTTGGCGGCACCATTTCTGTTCCCCAAGGTGCAGCCCATCGTTTCCGGCCCGGCACCGAAGTCCGACAAACTGCTGTTGCGCATGTTGGCGGGCGCCTTGCTGACCCTCGCCGTCACGCTACTGGCCAGCACCGTCGGCGAACGCTGGAGCGGCCTGCTCGCGGTGTTCCCGGTATTGGGCAGCGTGATGGCGGTGTTCTCCCAGCAAACCCGAGGCCCGGCGTTTACTGCCGCATTATTGCGAGCCACGGCGACCGGCATGTATTCGTTCGCGGCTTTTTGTCTGGTGTTGGCGCTGGCGTTGCCGCACTGGGGACTGAGCGCGTTTGCCCTTGGCGTAGTGGTGTCAGTGGCCATGCTCGGGGTCACCCGGCAACTGTTGGCACGACCGGTCAACGCTGTCGCAACACGTTCAATAAAATCGAATGAGTAAAGCAACAACCTCGTACGTCAATCGAACAGGTTTCCCTCAACATCAGCCTCAGTTCACTACCCACCGCTGACTGAGGCCTACACCATGAAGTTCTTTTTCCACCCTTCGCCGAACCCGATGAAAGTTGCCCTGCTGCTTGAAGAGCTGCAAACGCCCTACGAATTGATCGGCGTCGACACCTTCAAGGGCGAGCAACATTTGCCAGCCTTCCTGGAGATCAACCCGAACGCCAAGGTTCCGGCCCTGGTCGACGGCGACGCCACGGTGTTCGATTCGCAAGCCATCCTGCTGCACCTGGCGCAAAAACATCAGCGCTTCCTGCCGACCACCGCTTCCGGCAATGCCGAATTGCTGTCGTGGTTGATGTTCATCGCCACCGGCCTGTCGCCGTTCTCAGGTCAAGCGGTGCATTTCCTGCACCACGCGCCGCAAGACCTGCCCTACGCAAAAAACCGCTACCTCAAAGAAGTCGAACGTCACTACCGCGTACTCGACCAGCGTCTGGCCGATCAGCAATACCTGGCTGGCGACACCTACAGCATCGCTGACATGGCGCTTTGGGGCTGGGCCAATTACGCGCCGTACATTCTCGGCGAGAACGGCCTGGCGGTGTACCCGAACGTCAAGCGCCTGTTCGATGAAATCAGCGACCGCCCGGCAGCACAGCGTGCCCAGGGCCTGAAAGAAAAACTGGTGCTCAAGGCCGAGTTCGACGAAGAAACCCGTCGCAACCTGTTCCCGCAGAACCAGGCCTGACGCTCGCCGAAACCAAAGAGCGGCTGCTGGAGGTGATCAGCAGTTACCCGTCGCGCCGCGAGGTGTAAACCGCTGCCGCGCTGGAATGCTTTACAACGTCCATGGGATGATCGCCCTCAAAGCGCGATCATCCCTGGAGTTTTTTGCATGTCACTGTTGAGTAAAAAAGCCGTTGTCCTGTTGCTGACGACGGTTGCCAGTCTGGGCGCGTTGAATGCACAGGCCGCCACGGCCACTGATAGCAATACGTCGTCCACGCAGAAAGTCTCGATGCTGGACGGCAAGTTCACGTTCACCTTGCCTAAAGGCTTTACCGCTAACACGCTGCCAGCCAGCCCTGACGGCGCGAGCGGCACCATGTACACCAACGAAGCCACCAAGACCGTGGTGATCGCCGCTGAAAACAACCTCCCGAAAGACATCACCGTCAAAGACAACGACGGCGCGTTTCTCGATGGGACGGCCGCCGATTTTGAAGCCGCACAACGTGAGGCCCTGCCGGATTTTAATAAACTCAGCGAAAAAAGCCTGACGCAAAAAGCGACAGGGTTGGGGCTGCGTCAGGTTGACAGTACAGCCACACAAGGTGGCGGCATGACCCTCAACACCACGCTGATGGCGGTGTCCGACAACCGCATGGCCGTGGTTCAGGTCATCTCCCGTCCTGGCGATATGGCCGCGCACGAAACGTTGGTTAAACAGATCGTCACCGGCAAATAAACCTCAGGGGTTGAGGCGCTGCAGCCAGGCGTTCAAATCCTCGATTTCGGCCGCGCTGATGGAGTGGCCAAGTCCTTCGTAGCCATGAAACTCAGGCGTGAGTGACAGGCCCTGCAATAGAATGTTGGCGTCTGTACCGTCCTTGTACGGCAGGCGGTTGTCCTCTTTGCCATGGCCGATGAAAATTGCCAGTGTCTGGCGTTTTTCATCCGGCTTGAGCGCGGACTTGAGCACCGGCAGAACCCGCCCGCTCAACGCCGCAATCCCGCCGACCGCCTCGGGGTGACGCAGCGCCACTTCGTAGGACATGATCGCGCCCTGGCTGAACCCTACCAGGATCACTTTTTCCGGTTGGGTGTGATATTTCTTCGCCGCTTGTGCGATGAAATCCAACAGCACCTGGCTACTGGTCTTCAAATCGTCGGTCTCGCCGTTATAAGCCCCCTCGCCCTTTTTGCGAAACCACTGGTAACTGCCCTGTTCCATGGTCATCGGCGCGCGCACCGACAGGTAGGTGTAGGGCGCGGGCAGATCATCCTTGATGCCGAACAGGTCCTGTTCGTTACTGCCGTAACCGTGGAGGAAAATTACCAGCGGATGGTTTTGTGATTCAGTGTTGGCTTGTTCCAGGTATTTGAGTGGCAGATCGGTTTGCAGCGGGGATTGAGCGTGGACAGTGGCGGATGCCAGCAGCGTCAGTAGAGCGAAAAATTTCAACATAAGCCTTCCTTCACAGGAAACAGGATTCGGGGGTGAGCCTAGCACTGTGGAACCTGCCGGGGGATTTTGGGTGTTGCTGGTGGCCCCATCGCGAGCAGGCTCACTCCTACAGTTGAAATGCATTCCCCTGTGGGAGCGAGCCTGCTCGCGATGAGGCCCGATGAGGCATCAGAGAATCCGGATCAGTCGTTGATCAACTTCCCAACCCGAATCGGCTCGCGCCCCGCCACTTTCGCCTGCCACGTCCCCGGTTGCGTATACCGCCCGCGATCAATCGCAAACAACACACCACTGGTCCCGGCGCGCACCGTGGTCACCCGGTCATTCAACGGATCAACCACCTCAAACAGCGCATCGCCCCGCTCCACCCATTCACCGGCATCGCGCAAGAAACTGACCACCCCGTGATGCGGCGCGAACAGGTACTCGGTGCCTTCGAACGGCATGCCTTCACAGCACTCACTCGGTGCCGCCGGCCAGGTACCTTTGATGAAGCCCTGCTCGGCCAGGAAACCGAGGATGGCCTCGCAATTGGCCTGAGCCTGATCAACCCGCGTGTCGCCCATGCTGCCCAGTTCCAGGGTCGTCGCCAGGTTGGCCGGGGGAATGGCGGCATCAGGAAATGCCCGCGCCAGACGCAACCACGGCGAAGAGCACGACTCGTCGAACGAGCTGCCGCCGGAATCTTCACACAACAACGCCACGCCGGCCTTCAACCGCGCCGCCAGGGATTGCCACTGCGGCCAGTGCTGCGGCAACGCATAGATATGAATCGCCGCATCGAAATCACAATGCAGGTCGAGGGTGATGTCGGCATCGCATGCATGGCGCAACAGCAAGCGGTGCATGGCTTCAAGTTGCGAGGTTGGTGCCGGCAGCCCCTCGAGCACCTGGCCCATGGTCTGGCGGATCAGGGCGATGTTGGCCTGCGCATCGTCGCCCAATCGGTCGCCGATCAACGCGGCCACCGGTGCGCTGAGCTCTACAAATGAGCGGTTGAAATTCTTGCCGCTGCCCAATTCAAAGCGGCCCATGTGGCTGCCTTGCAGGTGCTGATCGAGGCCGATCGGGTTGGCCACCGGCACCAGTTCGATCACGCCCTGCAATTGGCCCTGGGTTTCGAGTTCGGTCAGGCGCTTTTTGAGCTCCCATGCCGTGCGCATGCCTGGCAGTTCATCCGCATGCAGGCTGGCCTGGATGTAAACCTTGCGCGTGCCAGTGCCATAACGAAACACGCTGAGGGTTCGTTCGGTGCCCAGGTGACTCCAGGGCAGTGAATGGTCGATGCGTTGCATGGGGAACTCCTGATGCCTGAACGGTGAAAATCACCCTGTAGGAGCGAGCCTGCTCGCGATAGCGGTGGGTCAGGCAATTAATTTTCGACTGACCCACCGCTATCGCGAGCAGGCTCACTCCTACAGGGTTCTCTGTTGCTAGAAGGATGCACAAAAAAAATGGCAACCGCGTCAACGGTTGCCATTTTTTGAACGGCGTGATTACTCGCCGTAAACGTCAAAGTCGAAGTACTTGTCTTGCACTTGCTTGTACTTGCCGTTGGCGCGGATTTCGGTGATGGCTTTGTTGAATTGCTCAGCCAGAGCGGTATCGCCCTTGCGCACTGCAATGCCGGCGCCGCCGCCGAAGTACTTGGCGTCTTCGTAGGTCGGGCCAACGAATTCGAAGCCTTTGCCGGCGTCGGTTTTCAGGAAACCGTCGCTGAGGTTGACCGAGTCGGCCAGCATGGCATCGAGGCGACCGGCAACCATGTCGAGGTTGGCTTCCTGCTGCGAGCCGTAACGCACCAGATCGATCCCGGCGGGCACCAGCACTTCGGTGGCGTAACGGTCGTGGGTGCTGGCGCGCAGCACGCCGACCTTCTTGCCTTTGAGCTGGGTCAGCGGGTCGGTGATGTTGGAGCCTTGCTTCATCACGAAGCGTGCCGGGGTGTGGTAGTACTTGATGGTGAAGTCGACGTTCTTTTTACGGTCGTCGGTGATGGTCATGGACGACAGGATCGCGTCGATTTTCTTCACTTTCAGTGCAGGGATCAGACCGTCGAATTCTTGCTCGACCCACGTACACTTCACGTTCATCTGCGCGCACAGCGCGTCACCGATATCCACGTCGAAACCGGTCAGTTTTCCGTCAGGGGTTTTCATCGAGAATGGCGGGTAACCGGCTTCGATGCCGATGCGGATCGGCTTGGCGTCTTCGGCCACAGCGGTCAGGGACAACATCGACAGTGCCAGGGCACCGAACATCACTAGCTTTTTCATTTATAACTCCTGTGTGCGGAGGCTTTTATTGGCAGCTTACGATTGGCTTTCGGTCGGTGAAAACCGAAGTGGCCGGCAGTCTAGAGTGGCTGCAGACGGGCAAATTGTGTTGAAGCGACAAATACTTATAAAAAAGTGGCTCGTGCAATGGCATCCCTTGAAGCGTGCGCCAAGGCGGTGCAAAGACTGTAGAACAAGCCATTTTTCAGATAAAACCTACAAACAAGAACGACAGAGAAGCCTGATGCCAACACTGAATCTGATCCAGCACCACCCCGCCGAAGGGCCTGGTGCGATTGCTGACTGGGCCACGTCCCGAGGCCTGACGCTAAACGTCTTTCGCGCCGACCTCGGCCAATTGCCACCCGTCAGTGCGGCACCGGTAATGGTGTTGGGTGGGCCTTATGAATCCAACGCCGGGCCACAGTGGCTGGAGGCGGAACGGCAGTGGCTGGCGGGGAGCCTTGATCAGGGCGCTGCGGTGTTTGCGATTTGTCTGGGGGCACAATTACTGGCGTTGAGCCTGGGCGGCAAGGTGCGGCGGATGGCGCGCATGGAAACCGGCTGGACCGAGGTGACCTTCGGCGATGGGCAACGGTTGAATGTATTGGAATGGCACGAAGACGCGATCGAGCTGCCGCCTCAAGCACAGTTGCTGGCCAGCAGTGATCAATGCGAACAGCAGATGTATCGCGTAGGGCCGACGCGGGTGGGGTTGCAGTTCCATCCGGAGTGGAATGCCGAGTCGGTGGCGATGCTCAATGAACACTTTGGTGAGGAATCGCCGCTGCCTCGGGGTGAACAGGACAGCGCCGCTTACACCGCCGTTTATGAGTGGTTGCAGGCGACGCTGGATGGGTGGTGGACCGTTTCGTCAGCTATTCGCCACGGTTGATCAACATTCACACCCTATGGCGGCCGGGGCTGGCCGTTGCACCGCCACACTCAACTCAAACCCCTCATCCAGCCACCCCGTCACCCCGCCGATCATTTCCTTGACCGGGTAACCCAGCGCTGCAAGTTTCACGGCGGCCTTGTTGGCACCGTTGCAATGCGGGCCCGCGCAATACACCACGAACAAGCTGCTTTTCGGGTAAGCCGCCAGGCTTTCAGCGGTCAGCAATCGTCCCGGAATGTTGATCGCGCCCGGCACATGGCCACGCTCGAACGCCAACGGACCACGAACGTCCACCAACACAAAATCCACCTCGCCGGCCTGTTGACTGCCGTGGACGTCGGAACAGTCGGTTTCGAAGGTCAGACGGTTGCTGAAATGCATCAGGGCGATGGCCGAAGGGGCGGCGGGAATTTCGCGAACCAGGCTGGTCATGGGCTGTACTCCAAAGTGCGGGTGGGTGTGAGAAGACTTTATCCGCCCGACACTTGCCGCTACAGTGGCGCACAAGACACTTACCGGGAACTTTACGCCAAATGCAGTCCACCCCTGGATTAGTCGCGATTCTGGCCTACGACGGCCTCTGTACTTTCGAGTTCGGCATCGCCGTGGAGATCTTCGGCCTGGCGCGGCCCGAGTTCGACTTCCCGTGGTACGAACAGCGGATTGTCGCCGTGGATCAGGGGCCGATGCGCGCCATGGGCGGTATTCAGGTGCTGGCCGATGGCGGCATGGAACTGCTCGAAGACGCCCGGACCATCATCATTCCTGGCTGGCGCGACCGCCACGCGCCGGTGCCCGAGCACTTGCTCGACGCCCTGCGAAA
The DNA here is from genome assembly GCF_056401975.1 of Pseudomonas sp. P4_C8. Classification (NCBI taxonomy): domain Bacteria; kingdom Pseudomonadati; phylum Pseudomonadota; class Gammaproteobacteria; order Pseudomonadales; family Pseudomonadaceae; genus Pseudomonas; species Pseudomonas sp. P4_C8. The sequence goes on from NZ_JBFUIH010000057.1 coordinate 20,881, forward strand.
GGCCCATGCGCGGGGCGCACGATTGCTGTCGATCTGCTCCGGCGTGTTTGTGTTGGCGGCGACCGGTTTGCTGGACGGACACGGCGCCACGACCCACTGGCGCTATACCACCGAACTGGCCGAACGCTTTCCGAACATTCTGGTGGACCCGCAGGTGTTATATGTCGATTCCGGTCAACTGATCACCTCGGCCGGCAGCGCGGCGGGCATCGATGCGTGCCTGCATTTGGTGGCACGGGATTTCGGCACACAAGTGGCAAACTCGGTGGCGCGACGGCTGGTGATGTCACCGCAACGCACCGGCGGCCAGGCGCAGTTTATTCCCACACCGGTCAGCCCGACGCCGCGCAGCGATGTATCACGCGTCATGCAATGGGCGCGGGAGCGCTTGCACGAACCGCTGGAGGTTCGGGAATTGGCGAGTGAGGCGGCAATGAGTGAACGGACGTTTCTGCGCAGGTTTACAGAAGCCACCGGGATGCCGCCCAAAGCGTGGTTGCAGCATGAGCGACTGGCCCGGGCCCGGGAGTTGCTGGAGAGCACCAGCGACAACACGGATCAAATCGCCGAGCGCTGCGGGTATCGATCCGTGGAGAGTTTTCGCGTGGCGTTTCGAGGGGTGGTGGGGGTGCCGCCGGCGGTGTATCGGGAGCGGTTTGGGCGTGGGGACAAGGCTGCTTTTTGAAGTGTTTTTGAGGGCCCCTTCGCGAGCAGGCTCGCTCCCACAGGATTGTGTGAACACCGAAAATCCCCTGTGGGAGCGAGCCTGCTCGCGAAGGCGTCAGCCCAGTCACTACCGACCTCAAGGCTTACGCAGCAGGTAGGTATCCATAATCCACCCATTCGCCAATCGAGCCGCCTTGCGCACCCGCTCAATCTCATCCGCCACATCCTTGAGCTTGCCGCTGATCAGGATTTCATCCGGCGTGCCCAAATAAGCCCCCCAGTAAATCTCGGTCTCCTGAACAGCCACCTGATGGTAGGCATCCTGCGCATCCAGCATCACCACCACACTGTCGGCATCACTCACCTGCCCCGCCGCCAGCCGTCGCCCGGTGGTGATTTCAATTGAGCGACCAATGCGATTGAGCGGCACTTTATGCTGCGCCGCCAATGCCTGGACGCTGGTAATGCCGGGAATCACCTCAAACTCAAACACGCAGCGGCCCGATGCCAGGATCGCCTGCAAAATCCGGATCGTGCTGTCATACAGCGACGGATCGCCCCACACCAGGAAACCGGCGCACTGGTCGTCAGTCATTTGCTCATTGATCAAGCGTTCGAAGGTCAATTGCTTGGCAAGGTTGAGGTCTTCGACACTGGTCGTGTAGTCCACTTCACCGCGCTCACGCTCGGGGCTGTGAGCTTCGACGAAGCGGTAGTCGCGATCGGTGATGTAGCGCTCGCAGATCTCGCGCCGCAGATCAATCAACGAGTCTTTGCTCTGGCCCTTGTCCATCAGGAAAAACACATCGACGCGGTTCAGCGCCTTCACGGCCTGCATCGTGATGTAGTCGGGGTTGCCGGCGCCGATGCCGATGACCAGCAGCTTTCTCATCACTGCCCTCCTTGGGCATCAGTGCCGAGCAATCTCAGACGCCAGCGCCCGGTGAACCGCAATTCGATGGTCGACAACGGTTCAACGTCGATCTGGTTGAACGCCGCGCCCTGCAATACTTGGGTCAGTGCGGCGCGTATGACAAACGGATGGGTGATCGCAACAATGTGCCCCGGTGTCGCTTCAAGGGTTTTCAGCCACTGCGCCACGCGCAGCCCCAATTGCGCCACCGACTCACCGCCATGCGGCGCCGAGGTCGGGTCATCGAGCCAGGTCTGGAGCGCCTCGGCTTGCGATATTTGCAAGTCATCAATGGATACGCCATGCCACTGTCCGAAGTCGCAATCGCTCAACGCCGCCACGACTTCAACCTCATCGCCAAACAAAGCGGCCGTTTGCCGGGTGCGCAACTCCGGTCCACACAGTAAACGCGGTGTCCGTTTAAACGCGTGACGACGCGAACCCTGCGCCGATTGCCAATCCATTTCCAACGGTTCATTTGTAGGAAAACGCGCCAATTTCTGTGCGACGGTTCGCGCATGACAGATCAGAGTCAAACGGGTTGCTTGCACGGATGATCACCCTGTCGATGAAACAAAAGACGGCAATACGCCGCAAATAGTTGCCCAATTGTGCCGCAAGAAGCCCGGTTCAGGGCGTTTCGTTTTAATCGGCAAGTACGGGTTACCAGTTCAGCGAGTCGATGAAATTCGGCAATGTCCGACACGGTTATAGGCGATGTCCTACAAGCCCTATCCACTTCCGTGTAGCCCTTGTAACACGCAGGTTTCGCCCCGTTTTGGGGCTCGAAGAAATCACGAAAAAATTCACTAGACTTGTAGAGTCCGCTACACAAATACTGTTTTAGCAATTTATGAAATGAAACCGACACACCCATCCAGCAGGAGCCCGGATGCCCACCCTTAGAGACCTGATTACCGACGCTGGCCTGGAATTGACGCCGGCGGAACGCAAAGTCATACGTGCCTTGCTGGACCAGTACCCACGTAACGGACTCGGTCCGATGTCACGTTTGGCCGAACACGCCGGTGTCAGCGATCCCACCATTGTGCGGCTGGTGAAGAAACTCGGATTCAGCGGTTATGCCGATTTCCAGGATGCCCTGCTCAGCGACATGGACCACCGCTTGCGGTCCCCCAGCGCCCAGTTGCAACCGCGCTCCCATCTGCAAAAAAGCGATGCCTGGAGTCACTATCTGGAGGATAGCCATCGGGCACTGGTGGATACCCATGCGCTGACCCAACCCGAAGACATCCGGATCCTCGTCGAGTGGCTGCTCGACACCCGTCATCAGGTGCATTGCTTTGGCGGGCGCTTCAGCAGTTTCCTCGCCCACTATTTGCTCAACCACCTGCGCCTGCTGCGACCCGGCTGTTTTGCCCTGGAAGACAACGCACAACTACCGGACCGAGTGTTCGACGTGCAGCGTCAGGACGTGGTGCTGGTGTTCGACTATCGCCGCTACCAGTCGCGTACCTTGCGGCTGACCAGCGCCGTCAAGAGCCGATACGCCCGGGTGGTTTTGTTCACTGACATCTATGCTTCACCGCTGCGGGAGATGGCGGACCTGATCATCAGTGCGCCGGTGGAATCGGTGTCGGCCTTCGACACTATGGTGCCTGCGCTGGCCCAGGTGGAAGCGTTGATTGCCTGCCTGACTTTGCGCAGCCCTGATCTCGCCGATCGCCTGGAAGGCATCGACACCCTGCGCGGCGAATTTGACACTCACCTGCTGGAGGATAAATAAGGATGTTTACGCTCCCCCATCGCTCACCCCGGGACCTGCCGTTTACCGCCGACCACACCGCGTTGTTGCTGGTGGACATGCAGCGCGCCTGGCTCGAACCGCAGTTCGACCCGCACCTCAACGGGCCCGACGCCGAATACTTCCTGACCCGTGCCCACATGCAGGTAGTGCCCAATCAACGCCGGCTGCTGAGTGCCTTTCGCAGCGCCGGGCAAAACGTGCTGCACACGATCATCGAAAGCCTCACCGCCGATGGCCGCGACCGCTCGCTGGACCACAAACTCTCGGACATGCACGTGCCCAAGGGCAGCCCGCCAGCGCGAATCATCGAAGACCTGACACCCACTGAGAACGAAATCGTCTTGCCCAAGACCTCCTCCGGGACGTTCAACTCCACCAACATCGACTACGTGCTGCGCAACCTCGAGACCCGGCATCTGGTCATCGCCGGCATCGTCACCGACCAATGCGTAGACATGGCGGTGCGTGACGCCGCCGACCGCGGTTACCTGGTGACGCTGGTGGAGGATGCCTGCGCGACCTACACCCCGGAACGCCATTACGCCTGCCTGAACGCGATCAAAGGTTACTGCTGGATCACTGACACCCAGACCGTCCTCGACCGGTTGCGGGAGATGCAGGCATGAGCGCACGCCTCTCACCACTGCCCATTACCACCCTCGTTACCACTGACCTGATCGGTGTGACACGCGGTCGCTCGTTTCCCACGGACGAACTCGAACACTACCTGGCAGCGGGCTGCGGCTGGGTCCCGGCCAACAGTGCATTGACGCCCCAAGACATCATCGCCTCCACCAACCCGTGGGGCGCTTATGGTGATTTACGGCTGATCCCTGACGTAAGCAGCCGGGTGACGGTCAGCAATGGCCCGGATGACACCGCCCCGGTGCTGGATTTCATTCACGGTGACCTGTGCGAAACCGATGGCCGCCCATGGGGCGCTTGTCCGCGCACTCTGTTGCGCAATGAAGTCGAGCGTTATCGTGCCGAACTGGGCTTGCAAGTCAACGCCGCGTTTGAACACGAATTCAACCTGAATAGCGGCGCGCCAACACACCTCGCGTTCTCCCTTGAGGCCCAGCGCCAGGGCGCCGAATTCGGCGGCTGGTTGCTCAGTGCGCTGCGTGCCGGTGGCGTCGAACCCGAGATGTTCCTGCCCGAATACGGTAAACACCAATACGAAATCACCTGTCGCCCGGCCCTCGGTGTGGCCGCGGCGGATCGCGCGGTGAACGTACGCGAAATCACCCGCGAGATCGCCCGGCAGATGAACCTGGACGTGAGCTTCGCGCCCAAGACCTCCGAGCACGCGGTGTGTAATGGCGTGCACCTGCATGTCAGCCTGCTGGACCTGGCCGCTCAACCGGTGATGTACGACCCCGGCACCACCAACGGCCTGTCGACCCTCGGCCAACATTGGGCCGCCGGCATCTTGCATTACTTGCCTGCGCTGTGTGCGTTGACGGCGCCGACGCCGGTGTCCTACAAACGATTGCAGCCTCATCACTGGAGTGCGTCCTACGCCTGCCTTGGCCAACGCAACCGTGAAGCGGCGCTGCGGATCTGCCCGACCGTGAGCCTTGGCGGCAAATCGGTGGCGGCGCAATACAACGTGGAGTTTCGCGCCCTGGACGCCACGGCCTCACCACACCTGGCAATGGCGGCGCTGCTGATCGCCGGGAGACTGGGCATCGAGCAGCGCCTGGCCTTGAACGCGATCACCGATGAAGTCCCCGACGCCCTCAACGAAGAGCAACGCCAGGCCCGCGGCATCGTCGCCCTGCCCGCGTCCCTTGCCCAGGCACTGGACTGCCTGCGCCATAGCGAGGCACTGATCGAAGCCTTGCCGAGTGCATTACTGGACACCTACTTCGCCCTTAAATCCGAGGAGTTGACGCTGACGGAACAGCTGTCGCCCGCCGAACTCTGTGAGCACTATGCACGCCTGTACTGAATCTTATGAACTCGGGCTTTTTACCGAGCCGGCCTTCACCTTGAGCCGCGAAACCAGCGAGCATCCGCTGATTCTGGTGTGCGAACACGCCAGCCGCTTTATCCCGGCCGCACTTAATGGACTGGGCCTTGACCACGAAGCGGCCCGCGAGCATATCGCCTGGGATATCGGCGCCCTGGCGCTGGCGCAGGGTTTGTCCAATGCGCTGGGTGCGACGTTGCTGGCGGCCAATTACTCGCGGTTGCTGATTGACCTCAACCGCCCGCTGCACGCCCCGGACAGTATTGCGACCCAGAGTGAGATTTATCCAATTCCGGGCAACCAGGTGCTGGACGAGGCCACTCGCGAGTACCGCCGGCGATGCCTGTTCACACCGTTTCATTCGCAGCTGCAAACCTTGATCGACGAACGTCTCGCACAAGGCCGGCCGGTGCGGGTGGTCGGCATTCACAGCTTCACCCCGGTTTACCACGGCCAACCCCGAGCGCTGGAAGCCGGTGTGCTGGTTGGCGAAGCCAAGGATTATGCCCAACGATTGATCGATGGCCTGAGCCAGCACCCGTTGAAGGTCGCCGTCAATGAACCGTACAAGATCAACCCGTTGGGCGACATGACCGTCCCCGTGCACGGCGACGCGCGCGGGTTGGAGGCGGTGCTGATCGAGGTACGCAACGACCTGTTGCGCACGCCTGAAAACGTCAGTCGCTGGACCGACTACCTGGCACCACTGTTGTAAACCGGTTACTTCAAACTCGCAGCCAGCCGCTGCTTACACCCCAAGGAGAAGGGTCTCATGGAAATTGAGAAATTTGGCTACAAGCAAGAATTGAAACGCAGCCTGACACTGACCGATCTGGTGGTGTACGGGATGATCTTCATGATCCCCATCGCGCCCTTTGGCGTGTACGGCTATGTCAATGCCGAGGCACCGGGCATGGTGCCGCTGGCCTATATCATCGGCATGGTTGCGATGCTGTTCACGGCCCTCAGTTACGGCAGCATGGCCCGGGCTATTCCGATTGCAGGCTCGGTGTATTCCTACGCACAACGGGGCCTCAACCCCCATGTCGGGTTTATCGCCGGCTGGCTGATGCTGCTCGATTACCTGCTGATTCCACCGCTGCTCTACGTTTATGCTGCGATGGCGCTGAATCACCTTTACCCGGACATCCCGAAAGTCGGTTTCATCCTCGCGTTTTTGGTCAGCGCGACCTTTGTGAACCTGCGGGGCATTACCTTCACCGCACGCATGAATATCGTGTTTCTGCTGGCGCAACTGGTGGTGCTGGGGATCTTCCTGTTCTACGCCTGGAACGCGCTGCACAACGGCGGCGGTAACGGTCAGCTGACGCTGGCGCCGCTGTACAACCCCGACACCTTTAATTTCGCCCTGCTGATGCAAGCAGTGTCGATTGCCGTGCTGTCGTTCCTCGGGTTCGATGCAATTTCCACCCTCGCTGAAGAAATCAAAGGCGACCCGGGCCGTAGCGTCGGCAAGGCTGCGTTGATCACCCTGCTGGTGATGGGCGCTATTTTTGTCGTGCAGACCTGGATTGCCACGGATCTCGCTGCTGGTATGGGGTTCAAATCCGCCGACACCGCATTCTATGAAATCGCCGACATCGCTGCCGGCAGTTGGCTGGCCAACCTGTCCGCCGTGGCCACGGCCCTGGCCTGGGGGGTGGCAGTGGCGATCACTTCGCAAGCGGCGGTATCGCGCCTGCTGTTCGGCATGGCCCGGGACGGCAAGCTGCCCAAAGTGCTGGCCAGGGTTCACCCCAAACACAACACCCCGTACCTGAGCATTTACCTGGTGGCGGTGCTGTCACTGGTGATCTGCTACCTGTTCATCAATTCGGTGGACACCCTCACTTCGCTGGTGAACTTCGGCGCGTTGAGCGGTTTCATGTTGCTGCACCTGACGGTCATTAACTACTACTGGCGCCGGCAGAAGTCCGGCCAGGTGATCAGGCACCTCGTCTGCCCGTCGGTTGGCTTTATCATCGTCGCGGCAATCATGTACAACATGGGGGTTGATGCACAGAAACTGGGCCTGATCTGGATAGCGTTGGGGCTGGTGTATCTGTTATTCCTCAACAAATTGGGCGCCAGCGCAGTGCTGCCCGACCCGAGCAATGGCTGACAAGAAAAAGGGCGGCGTCTGACAACAAATCAAGCGACCGCTGCTTTCACGCGTGGAACCCGACAGTGATAGTCAGGTTCGGTGCACAACACCGAGCCCTTTGATACAGGAGTGCAGCCATGCTGGTCTTACGCCCAGTCGAGTTAACCGACCTGCCCCAGCTACAACAACTGGCACGCGACAGCCTGGTAGGCGTCACGTCGTTGCCGGACGACACCGAGCGCCTGCGCAGCAGAATTGTTGATTCCTGCGCCTCATTCGAAAAAGACGTTGAGGAACATGGCCCGGAGAACTACTTCTTCGTGCTTGAGGACCTGACGGCCCGGCGCCTGGTCGGATGCTCGGAAATCCTGGCCACCGCCGGCTTCAATGAGCCGTTCTACAGCTTGCGCAACCGCCACTTCACCAGCGCCTCCCGGGAACTGAACATCGAACATGGCGTCCCGGCACTGTCGTTATGCCAGGACCTCAACGGTCACACCTTGCTGCGCGGCTTTCACATCGACACCCCGCTGGTGCGCACTGCATTTTCGGAGTTGCTGTCACGGGCGCGGCTGCTGTTCATCGCCGCCCATTCACAGCGATTTGCCGAAGCGGTGATCACCGAAATCGTCGGCTACAGCAGCGATGACGGGCAATCGCCGTTCTGGGATGCGCTGGGTAAACACTTTTTCGACCTGCCTTATGCCGAGGCCGAACGACTGTGCGGCCTGGAAACCCGGACCTTCCTCGCCGAACTGATGCCGCAGTACCCGATCTACGTGCCGATGCTGCCCCAGGCGGCGCAGGACTGTATCGGCCGGATTCACCCCGACGGCCAGGAGGCCTTCGATATTCTTGAGTGTGAAGGGTTTGAAACCAACAGCTACATCGACCTGTTCGACGGTGGCCCGACCCTGTATGCGCGCACCTCGAACATACTCTCCATCGCCCAAAGCGTGACTGGCACGGTGCAGACCGGTTCGTCCATCGAGGCGCGCTGTCGGTACCTGGTCAGCAACGACGCACTCAAGGGCTATCGCGCGATCGTAGCTGAGCTGGATTACCAAGCCGGGCAGCCGGTGGGGTTGAGCGCCGACATGTGCATAGCCCTGAACGTGACCGATGGCAGCCCGATCCGGCTGATCGCCCTGTGAGCACCATCCGGCCCCGCGCCCAACGACAGCGCACGAACAGGTACGAAGAAGGAGCAGCATTATGATTGTCCGCCCGGTTAGCGTCACCGACCTGCCTGCCTTGATGGATCTGGTGCAACAAGCCGGCCCCGGGTTCACCACCCTGCCGGCCAATGAGGAACGCCTGGCGCACCGGGTGCGCTGGGCCCAGCGGACCTTCGCCGAACAGGTCGAGCGTGCGGATGCCGATTACCTGTTTGTGCTCGAGGATGACGATCAGCACGTGGTCGGTATCAGTGCATTGGCCGGCGCCGTAGGCCTGCGCGACCCCTGGTACAACTATCGGGTCGGGCTGACCGTCAGCGCTTCGCCGGACCTGGGGATTGAGCGGCAGATTCCGACCTTGTTTCTGAACAACGAAATGACCGGCCAATCGCAACTCTGCTCGCTGTTTCTGCGACACGATCAACGCCAGGGTACAAATGGTCGCTTACTGTCGCTGGCGCGTCTGCTGTTAGTCGCCGAGTTCCCGCAACTGTTCGGCGACAAGCTCATCGCCGAACTGCGTGGCAGTGCCGACGAACAGGGTTGTTCGCCGTTCTGGGACAGCCTGGGCCGGCACTTTTTCAAGATGGAGTTCAGCCACGCCGATCATCTGTCGGGGCTGGGCAGCAAATCATTCATCGCCGAACTGATGCCGCGCCAACCGCTCTATACCTGCCTGCTGACCGAACAGGCCCAGGCCGTGATTGGCAAAGCACACCCGAATACGGAGCCGGCAATGAAAATCCTCAATGCCGAGGGGTTTGCCCACAAGGGTTACATCGATATTTTCGACGCCGGGCCGGTGATTGAGGCTCCCGTGTCGAAAATCCGCACCGTGCGCGACAGCCAGGCATTGGTACTGGCCATTGGCACGCCCGATGAACAGGCGCCGGTGTGGCTGATCTATAACCGCCGCCTGGAAAACTGCCGCATTACCGCCGCCCAGGCGCGAATGGTCGGCAACAGCCTGGTTGTCGACCGCCTCACCGCCAAACGCCTGCAACTGCAACCCGGCAGCTCGGTGCGTGGGGTGCCTTTGCTCAATCAACAGCAGCAGGCTGTTGCTGCGTAAACGTCTGATGGCGAGTGCTGCGCACTCGGACGCAGCCTTCGGCAGCTGCTACAAGGGCAAGTGTTACGCCGGAAATCAAGTCAACGGCTTTGTAAATCCGTCATCACCTTCTCCTCGTCCGCGTGATAGCCTTTTGTTCTTTCGGCGTTGACACTTTTGCTCAAGCCCTTCCATTCCAATTGCAGTGGTGGAACTCGTATGTCCAGGCTTTCCCATCAAGATTTGCGTCGTAACTTTCGCGAACTGTTCGCTTCCAACACCTGTTACCACACGGCTTCGGTCTTCGACCCGATGTCGGCCCGCATTGCGGCTGACCTGGGTTTTGAAGTGGGGATTCTGGGCGGCTCCGTTGCATCGTTGCAGGTGCTGGGCGCTCCCGACTTTGCGTTGATCACCCTCAGCGAGTTCGCCGAACAGGCCACACGCATCGGTCGTGTTGCACAATTGCCGGTCATCGCCGACGCCGACCATGGCTATGGCAACGCGCTCAACGTGATGCGCACCATCGTCGAACTCGAACGCGCCGGCATCGCCGCACTGACCATCGAAGACACGTTGCTGCCGGCGCAATTCGGCCGTAAATCCACCGACCTGATCGGCGTCGCGGAAGGCGTCGGCAAGATCCGCGCTGCGCTGGAAGCCCGGGTTGATTCGGAAATGGCGATCATCGCCCGCACCAACGCCGGCATCCTGCCCATCCAGGAAATCATCAACCGCACCCAGCAATACCAAGCCGCCGGCGCAGACGGGATCTGCATGGTGGGCGTGCAGGACTTCGACCAACTGGAAAAAATCGCCGAACACCTGAGCGTGCCGCTGATGCTGGTCACCTATGGCAACCCGGCGCTGCGCGACGACAAACGCCTGGCCGAACTGGGCGTGCGGGTGACCATTGACGGTCATGGTGCTTACTTCGCGGCGATCAAGGCGACGTACGACAGCTTGCGCGAGCAACGGCAGATCTTTACCCAAGCCTCGGACTTGAGCGCTACGGAACTGACGCATACCTATACGCAGCCTGAGGATTACATTCGCTGGGCTGAAGAGTTTATGCGTGTGAAGGAGTGATGGCTCAACAGGTTTAGCTGTATTACCTGTCATGACGCCATCGCGAGCAGGTCGAATCGTCGCACCGTCGCTCCCACATTGGATTTG
>NZ_JBFUIH010000058.1:0-54601 GCF_056401975.1 Pseudomonas sp. P4_C8
CATCAATGTTGAGTGACAGGACGCCTTCGCGAGCAGGCTCGCTCCCACAGGGGGCTCGTGCCGGGCAGAAGATCACGGCTGCAACAACAACGCGATCAGCGCACTCCAACCCGTCTGATGGCTGGCCCCCAGTCCGCGTCCGGTTTCCCCGTGAAAATACTCATGGAACAACACCAGATCGCGACTGGCGGGATCCGCCTGTAACTGCGGATACGCCGCCATTGACGGCCGATTGCCCGTTTCATCGCGAAGGACAAGCCTGGTCAATCGTTGACTCAAGCGGTCGGCGACCTCTTCCAGTGACGCCAGAAACCCCGACCCCGTAGGGTATTCCACCGAAAAGTTCTGATCGTAATAACGATGAAACTCGCGCAGGGATTCGATCAGCATGTAGTTGATCGGCATCCACACCGGCCCGCGCCAGTTGGAATTGCCACCGTACAGGCGTGATTCGGATTCTGCCGGCTCGTAATGGGCACAGAGCCGTTCACCATTGATTTGCAGGCCGAAAGGCTGTTCGGCGAAGGCCTTGGACAATGAGCGAATACCGAACCCGGAGAGAAACTCGCTTTCATCGAGCATGCGTTTGAGCAGGTCCTTGGTGCGCTCGCCACGCAACAATGCCAGTAGCATCCGGTTGCCTTCGCCAGGTTCGGTCCAGCGTGAAACCAGGCTGGCGAGATCCGGGCGGTGACGCATAAAACCGAGCAAACGCTCACGCAACCCGGGTAAACCTTCATGCTCGTGCTGCTCCAGCACCTGCACGGCAAACAGCGGCATCAGGCCGACAATCGAGCGCAAACGCAGCGGTTCGTTCACACCACCGGGTCGGTGCAATACGTCATAGAAAAACTGGTCCTGCTCGTCCCACAGCCCTTCGGCGTCGGAGTCGACCCGATTGATTGCCCCGGCGATGTAGAGGAAATGTTCAAAGAACTTCACCGCTATATCGACGTACACGCTGTTGCGCTTGGCCAACTCCAGCGCGATGCGCATCAAGTCCAGCGCATAAGCGGCGACCCACGCCGTACCGTCGGCCTGGTCCAGCTGATATCCGGGCGGCAATAGCGCCGAACGATCGAACAACGCAATATTATCCAGCCCCAGAAAACCGCCCTGAAACAGGTTGCGGCCTTCGGCATCCTTGCGATTGACCCACCAGGAAAAGTTCAGCAGCAGTTTGTGGAAGATTCGCTCGAGGAAATCCATGTCCCCTGTGCCGGTCAGCGCCTTGTCCTGCTGATACACCCGCCAACAAGCCCAGGCATGAACCGGCGGGTTAGCATCGTCGAAACGCCATTCGTAGGCCGGTAACTGGCCGTTGGGGTGCATGAAGCGGTCTTTGACCAGCAGCAATAATTGATGCTTGGCGAATCCAGGATCGATCAGTGCGAAAGCCACAGCCTGAAAACCCAGATCCCACGAGGCGTACCACGGATACTCCCACGTGTCGGGCATGGAGACGATGTCGAAATTCGCCAGATGTCGCCAATGCGTATTGCGGATGTGCGAACGCCCGGAAGGGGGCGAAGGTTGCGCCGGATCGCCGTCGAGCCACTGATTGACGTCGAAGTAATACAACTGTTTCGACCAGAGCAACCCGGCCAGCGCCTGACGCTGAACATTGCGCGCATCCGGATCGCCGATGCCGGCTTGCAGGGCCGCGTAAAAATCATCGGATTCAGCGCGACGCCGCTCGAATAGTGTTGTGGCATTGACCCGAGCCGCGCCGGTCGGGGCGAAACGCAGGTAGACGCATCGGCTTTGGCCCGCCTCGAACGTCAGGGCGAAATGCGCTGCTACCCGGGTTCCAGTGTCATGGCGGATCGCATCGTTGTTGCCAGCGACCAGAAAATCATTGATGCCGTCCTTGAATGGACCACTCGCCGCCACGCCATTCAGTTTGGGGAAGTTGCTCTCGTTGTTGCAGAACAGCCATTGGCAGTCTTCCTCGCCCCAGGCGCTGGCCTGCCGATCGGCGAGTTGCGGGTGCCGGGCCAGGACCTCATCACCGCTAAGAGTTAGGCTCGGTCGCAGCCCGTCGGCCGCCCAACTCCAGGTGTTACGTGCCCAGAGCTGCGGCAACACGTGCAGCCGTGCTGGCTGATCGGATCGGTTGTGCACGGTGACGCGCATAAAGACGTCATCTGCCGCCTGCTTGGCGTATTCCACCGTCACGTCGAAATAACGGTTGTCTTCAAACACGCCGGTGTCGAGGATTTCATACTCGGTATCGGCCAAGCCACGGCGGGCATTTTCGGCCACCAGGTCCGCGTAGGGAAATTCGGCCTGTGGGTACTTGTAGAGCATGCGCATGTAGGCATGACTGGGCACGCCATCGACGTAGAAATACAGCTCTTTGACGTCCTCGCCGTGATTGCCTTCAGCGTTGTTCAAGCCAAATAGACGCTCTTTGAGAATCGGGTCACGCTCATTCCATAAGCCCAGCCCCAGACACCAGTGCTGAGCCTTGTCGCAAAACCCGGCAAGCCCGTCCTCGCCCCACCGATAGGCCCGACTGCGGGCGTGTTCGTGAGGAAAATAGCGCCATGCATCGCCGTCGGCGCTGTAGTCTTCGCGCACCGTGCCCCATTGACGTTCACTCAAGTAAGGCCCCCATTCGCGCCATGCCTCGGCATCAGCGCCAGCCAGACGCTGGCCTTCAGTGGTATCGAGGATGTTTGCTGCGTGCTTTGCCGTCATGGGTGGGGTCGCAGGGCGGGAGACGTTTGCAGTGTAGTGCGTTGGCACGCTCCCAATCTGAACACCCCCTGTAGCAGCTGGCGAAGCCTGCGTTCGGCTGCGCAGCAGTCGCTAAATCAGGCACCGCGGTGTTTCAGACAGACCGAGATAGCCGGATTCACGACTGCTGCGCAGCCGAACGCAGGCTTCGCCAGCTGCTACATACGCCGGTTCCAGCGGTATCCGTTTACAATGGCCGCACCTTTCGCACCGGCTTGCCCATGGACATCGACCTCGCTCGCACCTTTCTTGAAATTGTCCGCCACGGCAGTCTCGCCGCGGCGGCGGAGAAGCTTCATGTCACCCAGACCGCGATCACCGCGCGTGTGCAGAAGCTTGAAAGCCATCTGGGCAGCACGCTGTTCGTGCGCAACCGTGCCGGCGCGCGTCTGACGCCCAATGGCGAGGCCTTTGTGGTGTACGCCAATCAACTGGTCGAGACCTGGGAAGCGGCACGCCGGGATTTGCCGCTGCCTGAGGGTTACCGTGATGTGCTGCACATCGGTGGCGAGGTCAGCCTGTGCAATCCGTTGATGCTCCGTTGGGCCGGCGAACTGCGCGAGAAGATTCCCAGCCACGCCCTGCGCATGGAAATCCGCGACGGTGAAAACCTCTTGCGGCAATTGGAGCTGGGCGTACTGGATGCAGCGCTGGTCTATCAGCCGCAGTACTGGCCACGCCTGCAAGTCGAGCAGGTGCTGGAAGAAAAACTGGTGCTGGTGCGGTTGGCCAGCAAACCCGACCCATACGTATACATCGACTGGGGCCCGGATTTCCGTCGCCAGCACGATGCGGCTCTGCCGGAAAAAGCCAAAGCCGCTTTGAGCTTCAACCTCGGCCCGCTCGGTTTGCAGTACATCCTGGAAAACGGCGGCAGCGGCTACTTCCGCACACGCGTGGTCCAGAGTTATGTGCAAAGCGGTGTACTGGAACCCGTGCCCAAGGCCCCGGAATTCAATTACCCGACCTACCTGGTGTATTCGCGCGATCGCGACTCGGTCACCCTGCAACGGGCGTTCGATTTGCTGCGTGAGGTGATCCAGTCCGATGACGACTGGTCACAGCGCTGGAATCCGCTGAGCTGAACACACCGGATCATGGCGTTTGTGTCCTCTAGTTGCGCAAGCCTTTGCGGGCAGATCAGCTAATCTGCTGGCTATAACAATAACCAGAGGTGAGCGCAGTGAGGCAGACCATCCAGGCATTCCGCAGCCGCTATCGCGCCGACATTCATCCCCTCTACAACCCGTGGCTGCACGGCGCTTTTGTGCTGGTTTTCGGGGTGCTGGCCATCGGCGGATTCTGGAGCACCGTGCATCAGGTCAAGCCGCTGGAATGGCTGGCGGTGCCGGTCACGTTGTTGTTCTTCAACTTCGGCGTGTACGGGGTGCATCGACATCTGGGTCATCACAAAAAGAGCTTTGCGCGGATGTTCTACGCCCGTCATGCCGGCGACCATCACAGCTTTTTCGCACCCGGCCACATGACCTACGACAGCGCCCGGGACTGGCGAGTGATTTTGTTTCCAGCCTGGCTGATCGTGGTGTACACCTGTTTCATTGCCCTGCCCCTGTGGTGGCTGCTTGACCGGTTTGATGCCAACGTCGCCGGCTTGGTGGGCGGCTGTCTGGTCCTGGGTTACCTGACCTATGAAGTGTTTCATGCCTGCGAGCACCTGCCACCCGGCAATCTGGTCACGCGATTGCCGTGGATTCGTCAGATGCGCCGCCTGCATGAACTGCATCACCGCCGCGAGCTGATGCAGGAGCGCAATTTCAACATCGTGTTTCCGCTGATGGATTACCTGTTCGACACCCTCTACTGGGAGCCGGATCATGCCCCCCTGCCCTTGACGAGAACGCCCATGACCCGCATGCAGCACCAGATCGCTATCGCAGGAAGCCCGATTGACGTGCTCGCCTACGCCAGCACCGTCACCCGTTGGCCGGAGTGGCATCCGTCTTCCCTCAAGATTGACGGTCAGGCCGGACCGTTGCACGCAGGCTCACGGTTTGAGGAAGACATCAGGGCCGGCGGCCGCGACGGGCACCTGAGTTGGGAGGTCAACGAGTACCTGCCGGGACGCCGTTGGAGCGCCCAGGCGAGGGGTGATCACGGGTTGTCGCTGGTGGTGACTTACGAATGCGCGGCCGCGGGTTATGGCACGCAATTTATCCGCACCCTGGAATATCAGTTCGCAGGTGTCGGGATGCGCATTGCCAATCAGCTGTTGCTCAAACGGCGCATCGAACGTGAATCCGCCGAATCGATGCTGGCCTTGCGGGAGATGGCGCAAAAACAACTGACACCCGCCGGAGCCAACGTGTGAGAAAAATCATCAAGTTCCGACATCTGCTGGCACTGCTCTTGATTGCCCTTTGCGCCTTCCTGTTGCTGTTCCCGACCAAGGTGCAACCGGTCGCCTGGAATCCGCCACCGGCGCCCTCCCTCACCAGCGGCGTCTACGCCGACAATCAGCGCCTCAAAGGCGTGGAGCGTGTCGGACCGGCTGACATTGAGGGGCCGGAAGCGCTGCTGCTGGATAGCGACACGCTGATCACCGGCCTGCATGACGGCAGGTTGATTCGCACGAGCATCGACGGCAAAGAAACCAAAGTGCTGGCCGATACCGGCGGCAGACCCTTGGGCCTGGCGCGTCACCCCAATGGTTTGCTGGTGATCGCAGACGCCGTTAAAGGGCTGCTTTCACTGGATGCCCAAGGCCAATTGATCCCCTTGGCCACCACAGCTGGAGACGTGCCTTTTGGTTTTACCGATGACGTGGCCATCGACACGTCCGGACATTTCGCCTATTTCAGTGACGCCTCCAGCCGGTGGGGCTATGGCAAGGATGGCGAGGCGATCATCGAACATGGCGGCGATGGCCGTTTATTGCGTTATGACTTCCAGACCGGGAAAACCACCGTTTTGCTGGATAAGCTGGAGTTCGCCAACGGCGTCACGCTGGGGCCGGACGACAGCTTTGTACTGGTCAACGAAACCGGCGCTTACCGGATCAGCCGCTATTGGCTGACCGGACCGAAAGCCGGCACGCATGACCTGTTTATCGACAACTTGCCGGGACTGCCGGACAACCTTTCGTTCAACGGCCACGACCGCTTCTGGGTGGCACTCTACGCGCCGCGTAGCGGGCTGCTCGACCGCACGGCGCCGCACCCTTTCGTGCGCAAAATGATTGCCCGGGCGATGACGGTGCTGCCTAAACCGGTGGAGAAGCGGGCCTTTGCCTTGGGGCTGGACCTGGACGGCAAAGTGATTGCCAATTTGCAGGACGCCAGCACAGGTAATTATTCACCGATCACCACGGTGCGTGAGTATGGGGACTGGCTGTATTTCGGGTCGCTGGAGGCAACGAACATGGCGCGGCTGCCACTCAGCACCGCCCTCCAGAAATAACACAGTTCAAAATGTGGGAGCCGGGCTTGCCCGCGATGGCGGCGGCACTGGCGAAATAAATGTATCAGGCCCGGATGGGTGGTGATCTGGTTCGGGCTCAACCGCTCAGGATGAGTCGGAATCGGGTCATACCCGCCCTGCTCTTCACTCGGAAATCTGGGACCAGACATAAGGCACCTCTCTGGGAGTCATTAATGATGACTCTTCAATTACGAGGTGCCGGTTTTCACCCCGTTCCAAATTTTGCGACACCGGTCGTCGGTGGCTCGAGACGGCGCGTCAGGACGATGCCTGCAATTGTTGGACGATCTTGTCCTTGACCTGCAAGCGCTTCTCCTTGAGCTTCTTCAACACGTCATCACTGGGCGCATCGGATGATGCAGTCTCGGCCTTCACCACTTCAGCGTCCGCCTGGGAGTATTTGTTGATCAGTGAATCCAGTAACGGATCCTTGGTGCGTTTTTGCTGGATCTCTTCCTTTGAAACCTTCAAGTCCTGAAACAGGTCATGGGGCACCGGCATGGAACACCTCCGTTTTGATGATCGGAAGCAAACGCGATGGATTGCGTTCACCAACTATCAGAATGGCCTTGGATTGAGCGTTCTGTCGACCACCTGTCAGACCAGCGGTGCCCGTTCGTCGTCCTGTCGCAAATGCGATAAAACCTTTGCCCAAACCCCGACCTCCAGCGCATAAGGCGCCACGGATTCAAAATCGCGGCGTTGCGCTTCGGCGTAGAGCGTCGAGAACGCCAGGGAAGACTTGCCTGAGCCCGAGACCCCGGTGAACACCACCAGCGCATCGCGCGGAATTCGGATGGACTTAATCAGTTTTTAGAAAGTACACCAAACCCCTGTGGGAGCGAGCCTGCTCGCGAAGGCGGTGTGTCATTAAACATTTATGTCGGCTGACACTATGCCTTCGCGAGCAGGTTCACTCCCACAGTTGGTTTCTGTTGATCTTCCACAGGGGGGATTAGCCATTGAGGACTGTGCGAACCATTCGGGTGAGTGCTTCGGGGTCGTAGGGTTTGCTCAGCAAATGCGTGTCGGGGCTGAGTTGGTGATTGCGCGAGATAATGTCACGGGTATGGCCCGAGGTGAACAACACGGCCACCGGGGGAGTTTGCACCTTGGCCCAGGCCGCCAGGTCAGAGCTTTTGATCAGGCCGGGCATGACCACGTCAGTGAAAATCAGGTCCACTGCCATGCCTTCCAGCAACCTCTGCATCGCCTGATCGCCGTTGGCCGCCGTCAACACCTGATAGCCTTCTTCACGCAGCAATTCCACTGCCGAGGTGCGAACCGCTTCGTTGTCTTCGACCACCAGAATGGTTTCATGACCACCGCGCTGCTGCGCATCTTGCGGTGTTGTTTCACTGGGCGCCAGTCTCAGGCTACGCGGAAAGTACAACTGCACCCGAGTACCGTGTCCCTCGGTGCTGGAGATCTCGATGTGCCCGCCGCTCTGTTTGACGAAACCGAACACCATGCTCAACCCCAGCCCCGTGCCCTGGCCGTCGGCCTTGGTGGTGAAAAACGGTTCGAAGGCCTGCGCAAGCACCTGGGGCGGCATGCCAACACCGCTGTCCGCCACTGCAACGCAGACGTAGTCGCCGGCCACGATGCCCTTGCCGGCGCAAAACTTCTGGTTGAGGGTGATGTGCTCGGCACTCAGACCGATGGTCCCCTCACCTTTCATGGCATCTCGGGCATTGATCGCCAGGTTGAGAATGGCGTTTTCCAGTTGATTGCGGTCAACAAAGATGTGCCAGGGTTCATCCGGGGCATTCACCTTGATCTGGAGGGTTTCACCCAGCGCTCGCTGCAAAATTTCTGCCAGTCCTTCGAAGACCTGCTGTGGATTGCAGACGGCTGGCGACAGTGGCTGGCGACGGGCGAAGGCGAGCAATTGTGAAGACAATTTGGCGCCACGTTCGACGGCGGCAATGGATGCACTGACCCGGCGCTGCACGTTGGCGTTGTCCGGTTCGTGCCGCGCCAGCAAGTGCAGGTTGCCGGCGATCACCTGCAACAGGTTATTGAAGTCGTGGGCCACACCACCGGTGAGGCCGCCGATGGCTTCGAGTTTCTGTGATTGGCGCAGTTGTTCTTCGGCAGCCAGCCGCGCTTCGACTTCATCGGCGACGCGCTGCTCCAGGTTGCGCGTGAACCTGAGCAAGGATTCTTCGGCGGTCTTGCGTTCATGGATGTCGATCAATACGCCGGGAAAGCGGAACGGTTCGCCCTGTTCGTTAAACTCGCAACAGCCACTCGCCTGCACCCACAAATAACTGCCATCCGGGCGCAGCACCCGATACTCCGCATTAAAGGCATCGCCGGTTTCTACCGATTGATTGACCTGTTCCTGCACCCAACTGAGGTCGTCGGGATGGATCCTGGCTTCGGCGACATCCGGGGGCAGGTTGGTCAGATCCTGATCAGCGGGAAAGGAGAAAGTACGGGCGAAGCGCTCGTCGCCGGAGAGCCTGTTGGCCTTGATGTCCCAGACAAACGAGCCGAGCAAGGCCCCGGCATTGAGTGCCAGGCGAACCCGTTCGTTGTCGGCGCGATAGGCGTCTTCCGCGGCCTGACGGCGATGTTCGGAAATGACATGCTCAGTGGTCTCGACCACCATCGCCATGACCCCGGCCGGCTTGCCGTCATCATCAGTCACCGGGCTGTAATAGAGGTCCAGCCAGACGTTTTCGGGGATGCCGTCGCGCAGCAAAACCAGCTCTTTATTACGGTAGGACAAGGTGCCGCCCGCCAGGCAGGTATCGACCACGTTCCGATTGAACTCGGCGACTTCCGGCCAGCCCAGTTCCACCGGGGAACCCAACAAGTAAGGATGACGGCCGCCGGCGAATTTGGAGTAGGCATCGTTGTAGATCATGTACCCGGCGCGGCCCCACAGCATCACCATCGGCAGTGGTGAGGCGAGCATCAATTGCACCGCGCTGCACAGGCTCGCGGGCCAGGTGTCGAGGCTGCCAAGTTCGGTCTGGCACCAGTCGAACGCGCGAATACGCCCGGCCATTTCCCCGGCCCAGCCGGCACACCCGTGGCTTTCCTCTAGAAACTGCATTGACTGGCTCTTAGTCCCTGTAGATGAACTGACACTAGGGATCGCGACTGTGTGAAGACGGCGCGGCCCGTTTGTTTCGAGCATCGCCGACGTCAAATGGTTTCATAGAGGTTAGCTGATTCTTCGGGTCTTCCGCGGCCACCCCGCTCACTCCTACAGGAAAGCAGCGGAGTGTCAGCTACAGGGTCACACCTCAATCAGGTGCTTGAGCGGGTGGTAGCCGGTTTTCAGCGTGGCGGCGACGTCGAGAATGGCCTTCTCGATGCCGTTCAAATGCATGCAGGTCAGTTCAATCGCGGCGCTCTGGTTGCCGGCTTCGATGTACTCGATCAACCGCAAGTGTTCGTCATCGCGGCACGCCTCGTGGCTGTCGTCATCCAGCGCGGCGGCATACAGCGAGGCGCGGGAAATCAGCTTGCGGAACCAGTCCAGCAGCACCGGGTTGTTCAGGCTTTGCGCGAGCTTGATGTGGAACTCGCCGAGCAAATGAATCAGCCGTTCATGGTCGCCGCTGCGATGCGCTTCGTCCTCCAGCAACAGGTGATCGCGCAGGTCCTGGGTCATGGCAGTATCGCGCCTACGACACAGCTCGCTAACGATACCGATCTCGATCAAGCGCCGGGTTTCGAACAGCGAACGGATCTCTTCGTCGCTGGGCAACGACACCGATGCACCTTTATTGGGCTCTGTCGTCACCAACCCATCGGCTTCCAATTGTTTGAGCGCGGCACGAACCGATGTCCGGCTGACATTAAAAAGCTCGGCCAGCGAGGCCTCGCCAAGCTTCATGCCCGGACGCAATGAACGCTTGCTGATCGCCTCGTAAACCCCTTGGTAGACGCGGTCGACTGTGGTCTCGAGTTTCTTCTCGGTCATTTCAACACTCCTTTAGCGCTAAACAACCGGCCCTGGCGATGAACTGCCATTGAAAAAGGGGGTTGCACCAGCAGATTAATCCGGTTATTTGTAGATTGCATCCAGATATTGCATACAATAATTAGAGGATTGCACCATTATGGGTCAACCAATAGCTATCGAAGTGCGTAATGTATCGAAGCGGTATTCCGACGATCCGGGGCTGGCTCCAGCCCTCGACAACGTTTCAGTCGACATTGCCGATAACGAATTCTTCACCCTGCTCGGCCCTTCCGGCTGCGGTAAAACCACCTTGCTGCGCACCATCGCCGGCTTCGAGCATGTCAGCGACGGCGAAATTCGCCTCGCGGGCGAACCGGTCAATCACTTGCCGCCGTTCAAGCGCCGGGTCAACACGGTGTTCCAGAGTTACGCGCTGTTTCCGCATATGAGTGTCGCGCAGAATATCGCCTTCGGCCTCGAGATGCAGGGTCTTGATCGCAAGCAAATTGCCCAGCGCGTCGATGAGATGCTCACCCTGGTGCAAATGCAACACCTGGCCCAGCGCAAACCGGCGCAATTGTCTGGCGGTCAGCAGCAACGAGTGGCACTGGCCCGGGCGCTGGCGCCCAAACCCAAAGTATTGTTGCTGGACGAACCGCTGTCGGCGCTGGACCTCAAACTGCGCAAGGAAATGCAGGTCGAACTCAAGCGCGTACAGAAAGAAGCCGGGATCACCTTCATTTTCGTCACCCACGATCAGGAAGAAGCCCTGACGCTGTCTGACCGGATCGCCGTGATGTCCGCCGGCAAAATCCTGCAAATCGGCACGCCGAACGATATCTACGAGCGCCCGAATCATCAGTTTGTCGCGCAGTTCATTGGCGACATCAACTTCCTCCCCGGCCACCTCAAGCGCGGTCAGCAAAACGAAAAACTCTTTGTGCCGAACGGCATGCCGGTGGAAATCCCCTGCCCGGCCCAGAGTTTTGACGGCGCGGCCGTGCAGTTGGCGTTTCGCCCGGAACGTTCTCAGCTAGTCGACCCGACACAACCACATCACCTGCGCGGCGTGATCGAAGCAGTGTTGTACGTCGGCACAGCGACCCTTTACCAATGCCGCCTGAACAACGACATCAAGGTGATGTTGCGCGAAAACAACGAGGGCCTGAACCGTGGCCGAGTGGTCGGTGATCGCGTCGCGGTCAATCTGCCGCCCCATGCCTGCCTGCTGATGGAGGCCTGAGATGAGCGTCAGCAGCACTTCTCCCGCCCTCAACCGTGCGCTGTTGCTCAGCCCGGTGGTTCTGACCTTGCTGGCGCTGATCGCCATTCCGCTCGGCATCATGGGCTACATCAGCCTGTTGCCGCGCAACGTGTATGGCGGTGTCGACTGGCAGGCCAACTGGCAATTGCACAGCTACGTGCAGCTGTTTTTCCAGGAAGGTTTCGACGGTGAACTGGAACTGAACTGGGTCTACGCCCAGGCGCTGATCCGCTCGGTGTTCCAGGCCGGCGGCACCACGGTGTTGTGTTTCCTGTTCGGTTTTCCTGTGGCGCTGTGGATGTCGAGCCTGACCCCGCGTCGACGCAACCTGATGGTGTTGCTGATCACCATCCCGTTCTGGACCAACCTGCTGATCCGCAATTACGCGTGGCTGATCATCCTGCGCGAGCACGGCTGGGTCGCGCAAAGCCTCAACGCGCTGTTCCCGCAGGCCGGTGGCATCACCCTGCTCTACAACGACTTCGCTGTCAGCGTCGGGCTGGTCTACAGCTTCCTGCCGTTCATGATTTTGCCGATCTATTCGACCCTGGAAAAACTCGACTGGCGCCTGGTGGAAGCCGCCTACGACCTCGGCGCCAATCGCTGGCACGCGCTGAAGCGGATCATCCTGCCGCTGTCGATGCCCGGCGTGATTGCCGGTGCATTGCTGGTGTTCGTGCCGAGCCTCGGTGCCTTCATCACTCCGGCGATTTTGGGTGGTGGCAAGACGCTGATGATCGGCAACCTTATCCAGCAACAGTTCGGCACCGCGCGTAACTGGCCGCTGGGCAGTTCGCTGTCGTTCCTGTTGCTGGGGATTCTGCTGCTGTCGCTGGTGGGTTACGCCCTCTATAGCCGCAGCGCCGCCAAAACACTTCGCCGGGGAGCCACCGCATGATCGCCCTGCATCTGAAAAAACTGCCGCTGACCCGCGAAGTCAGCCTGTTGATCCTGGCCTATTTGTACGTGCCGATCTTCGTGCTGATTGCCTACAGCTTCAACGCCAACCGCTCGGCAACGGTGTGGACCGAGTTCTCGTTCGCCTGGTACGGACGGATCCTCGCCAACCCATCAATTCAAACGGCGGCACTGAACTCAATCATCGTCGCCAGCATCGCCACGATCTGCGCCACGGCCATTGCATTGCTCGCCGCGCTGGCGACTTACCGGCCGTTTTATGGCCAGAAAATGGTCGAGGGCGGGATCAACCTGCCGCTGATCCTGCCGGAAATCGTCACCGCCGTGGCCACGCTGCTGCTGTTCATGGCGCTGGGGATCAAGCTTGGTCTACTGACGGTGATCGTCGCGCACATCGGCTTTTGCATTCCCTTCGCTTACCTGCCGATCCGCGCGCGGTTGAACGACCTGGACAAGAGCTTGCTGGAGGCGGCGAACGATTTGTACGCCAACCCATGGCAAGTGTTTCGCCGGGTGACGCTGCCGCTGCTGTGGCCGGCAGTGTTGTCCGGGTCGGTGCTGGCGTTCGTGGTCAGTCTCGACGATTTCATCATGACCTTCTTTGTGGCCGGCCCGGGTTCGACGACCTTGCCGGTGTACATCTTCTCGGCGATCAAGGCCGGCGTGACGCCGGAGATCAATGCGATCTCGACCCTGATGCTGCTGATTTCCATCGTGCTGGTGGTGCTGGCCTTCTGGCTGGGACAGCGCGGCAAAAACCAATGAGTCTGGAGCGTTCTGTCATGAAATTGAAAAGCATGCGTTACGGCGTCGCCGGTCTGGCCCTCACTTGCTTCACCGTTTTTACCGCACAGGCCGCCGAGCCCAAGGAGCTGTTCTTCTACAACTGGACGGATTACTACCCGGTCGACCTGCTGGCCAAGTTTGAAAAGGAGACCGGGATCAAGGTCACCATGGACGGCTACGACAGCAACGAAACCCTGTTGGCCAAGTTGCAGGCCGGTGGCGCGGCGTATGACGTGATCGTGCCGTCGCAGTCGATCATGCGTACCTTGATCAACCAGGATTTGCTGCTGGAAATCGACGCCTCCGCCCTGCCGAACTTCCAGTACGTGAAACCGGCATTCCGCGACCCGAGCTTCGACCCCGGCCGCAAGTTCTCGGCGCCGTACTTGTGGGGCACCACCGGGTTTTCCTATGACAGTGCGCGGGTGCCCGGCGGCAAGCTGGATGACTCGTGGAAAGAGTTCTTCGAACCGCGCAAGGAACTGCAAGGGCAACTCGCCGCGCTCGACACCTCCAGCAGTGTGATCAACGCCGCCAGCCATTACCTGAACGTCGACGAATGCAGCGAAGACCCACAGGACGCCAAGCGCATCCTTGAGTTGCTGCAGAAACAGAAACCGTTCCTGAAGATGTACAGCTCGGACAACACCGTCGACCGCATGGCCTCCGGTGAAGTGATCATGATGCAAAACTGGAACGGCTCCACCGCCCGGGCCACGTTGCAGAAGAGCACCATCAAATACGTTTATCCGCGTGAAGGCCTGGCGATGTTCCAGGACAACTTCGCCGTACCGAAAAGCGCCCCGCACCCCGGTAACGCGAAGATCTTCATCGACTGGATGATGAAACCGGAAAACGCCGCTGCCGTGTCCAACTCCATTGCCTACGCCAACGGCATCCAGAGCGACAAGCTGCTCGACGCCAAATGGAAAGTCATGGACGCGATCAACATGCCCGACGAATTCGCCTCGCGCTTGCGGCCTGAAAAGGAATGCAGCAACAAGGCGCGGGAGCTGCAGGACCGGGTTTGGTCGAAGCTCAAGGGCTGATCCGAGACCGAGTCGCGGCCTTCGCGAGCAGGCTCGCTCCCACAAGTGACCGCATTCCAATGTGGGAGCGAGCCTGCTCGCGATGAGGCCCTCCCACACAACACAGAATCAGAGGTTTGTATGACCCACCCCCGCTGGCTACGCAACGTGCGCCCCCACGGCGCCCCCGCCGAAGACCTGCTGATTGAAAACGGCCTGTTCAGGGACAGACGGCCGGCCTCCAGCACCCCGCTGACCGCCACCGACATCGACGGTCAACACCAACTGCTCACCGAAACCCTGGTCGAAAGCCACGTCCACCTCGACAAAACCCTCTGGGGCCAACCCTGGCGCCCGAACAGCGCCGGCCCGACACTCAAGGACTACATCGCCAACGAGCGCCGGGTGCTGCGGGAAGTCGAAGCGCCCATCGCCCAGCGTGCCGGCGCCCTGCTGGAAAACTGTATCGCCCGTGGCTCATTGACGATGCGCTGCCACGTCGACATCGACCCGGAATTCGGCCTGCGTCACGTCGAAGCCATGCAACAGCTGCGCGAAACCTACCGCGATTTGATCGACCTGCAACTGGTGGTGTTTCCGCAAACCGGTCTGATCAGCCGTCCCGGCACCGCCGAACTGATGCGCAAAGCGATGGCGTTGGGGGTGGAAAACGTCGGTGGACTCGATCCCTGCGGTATCGACAACGATCCGATTGCTCAACTCGACTTCGTCTTCAAGTTGGCCAGCGAGTTCGACCGTGGTGTCGACATTCACCTGCATGACAAAGGTGAACTGGGCCTGTGGCAGATCGCGTTGATTGCCGACTACACCGAGCGCTTCGGGCGTCAGGGTCGGGTGATGATCAGCCATGCGTATTGCTTGGGAATGCAGCCGTGGAGTCAGGTCAAGCCGGTGGCCGAGCGGCTGGCAGCGCTGGGTATTTCGTTGATGAGTTCTGCGCCGGCCGATTGCGCGGTGCCGCCATTTCTGGCGTTGCGCGAGGCCGGGGTGAATGTGTGCCTGGGCTCGGATGGCATCCGCGATGCGTGGTCGCCAATGGGCAACGGCGACATGCTGGAACGGGCGATGCTGCTGGCGTTCCGATTTGACTTGAACAAGGACGATGAACTGGCGGCGGCGTTTGAGGCCGCGACGGTGAATGGCGCCCGCGCGTTGGGTTGTGAACGTTATGGTCTGGAGATCGGGCAACCGGCGGACTTTTTGCTGATGTCGGTGCAGACCCTGGGTGAAGCGGTGGTTTCGCGGCCGCTGCGGCAGGTGTATCGCGGTGGTGAGTTGATCGCCTCTGGTGGTCGTTTGCTGGAAAGCCGCTTGTGAAACGCATCGGCCTGAAAGCCAGTTGCGTGGTCGGATTCGACGGCACGCAGCATGTGCTGTGGCGCGACGGCGAAGTGGTGTTTGAAGGCTCGCGCATTGTGTTTGTCGGGCGCGAGTTTGTGGGCCCGGTGGATCAGTGGATTGACTATGGCAACGCGCTGATCGGGCCAGGCTTCATCGATCTGGATGCGTTGGGCGATCTCGATTCCACGGTGCTGACCCTAGACAACGGCGATGAGCGCGACATGGGCCGGATGTGGTCCGAAGACTATCTGGCGGCCGGTCCGCGCGAGAGTTACAGCGCCGACGAAGAGGTCTTCAAATACCGTTACGCCTTCACTCAATTGATCCGCAACGGCATCACCACCGCCATGCCGATCACTTCGATGTACTACCGCGAGTGGGCCGAGACCTACGACGAATTTGCTGGCGTGGCGGACGTGGCGGTGGAACTGGGGCTGCGCACGTACCTCGGTCCTTGCTACATGAGCGGCATGAGTTACTGGCGGGCCGATGGCAGCCTCGGGCATCACTGGGATGAAACCCGGGGATTGGCCGGGCTTGAAGCGGCGACGCGTTTTTTCAAGGATTTCGATGGCACGCACGGTGACTTGATTCGTGGCGCGCTGCTGCCTGACCGTATTCAAACCTGCACCCCGGCGCTGCTGCAACGCACCGCTGCACTGAGCCGCGAACTGAACGCACCGATGCGTTTGCATTGCTGTCAGGGATTGGGCGAGGTGGCGATGGTCGAGCAGCTTCGCGGTGCGTCACCGTTGGGCTGGTTGCAGCAATTGGACTTGCTGACCCCACGCAGTCTGCTGCCCCATGGCATCTACACCCGCGGCGACGACGACCTGCAACGGGTGGTGGACGGTGGCGCGAGTCTGGTGCATTGCCCGGTGGTGTTTGCCCGCGACGGTGAAGCGCTGAACTCGTTCGGGCGCTATCGGGCCAAGGGAATCAACTTCGCGCTGGGCACCGACACCTGGCCGGCAGATCTGCTGGAGAACATGCGCCTGGGGTTGAACATCGCCCGCCTGATGGAGGGCGGCAACTCGCTCACCAG
Organism: Pseudomonas sp. P4_C8; assembly: GCF_056401975.1. Classification (NCBI taxonomy): domain Bacteria; kingdom Pseudomonadati; phylum Pseudomonadota; class Gammaproteobacteria; order Pseudomonadales; family Pseudomonadaceae; genus Pseudomonas; species Pseudomonas sp. P4_C8. The sequence goes on from NZ_JBFUIH010000058.1 coordinate 16,509, forward strand.
CACGCTGGATCTGTACAACGCCGCCACGCTTGGCGGTGCCAAGGCCCTGGGCCGCGATGATCTCGGCCGTCTGGCGCCGGGAGCCAAGGCCGACATCACGGTGTTCAGCCTTCGCGGTCAGCACCTGGGACCGTTGTTCGATCCGCTGAAAAACCTGGTCCTGGCCGGGCGTGGTGATGACTGTATCGCCAGCTACATCGATGGCCGCTGCGTGATGCAGGACCGCCAGGTGCAAGGCATCGACTACCCCGCCCAGCAACGCCAGGCCCAACAACAATTCGAAAAACTGATGCGCAGCCACAGTGACCGGGCCTTTGGCCGACCGGACTGGAAAGGCCTGTTCAAGCCGGCCATCCCGTTCGCCGACGACTACAGCGCACAGGCGCCACTGAGCGCCATTGATCCCCTTATTTAGAGAAATCTGCCTATGCAAAGCTTCGACTTCAGTACCCTGAGTGCACGGGACAAATACAAGATTCTGATCGGCAGCGTGGTGCCACGGCCGATTGCGCTGGTCACCACCATCGATGGCGAAGGCCGGATCAATGCGGCGCCGTTCAGCTTCTTCAATGCCTTGTCGGCTGACCCGCCGATTCTGGCGCTGGGCGTGGAAAACTACGGCGATCAAAGCCCCAAGGACACCACCCGCAACATCCAGCTCAATCAGGAGTTCACCGTCAATATCGTCAGCGATGCGCTGGTCGAAGCCATGAACGTCTGCGCCGTACCTTTTGCTCCCGGTTTTGATGAATTGACGGCGGCGGGCCTGACGGCGATTCCCGGCACCACGGTCAAATGCCCACGGATCGGCGAAGCGCCCGTGGCACTGGAATGTCGGAGGATGATGGCGCTGTCCATCGGGCAATCGCGGGAGATTATCTTTGGCGAGGTGCTGATGGCGCATGTGCGCGACGAACTGATCGACCCGAAAACCCTGTACATCGATCAGTTGGGACTGGATGCGATTGGGCGCATGGGCGGGCATGGTTATGCGCGAACCCGCGACTATTTCGATTTGCCGACCCGCTCGCTGCAAGCATGGACGGAAGCGCCGGGGGGTGGGGAGCGGTTTTGGCCAGAGACCAAATGATCAGCCACCACCCAACCTGTGGGAGCGAGCTTGTCTCCGGGCGGCGTTCCGACGAAGGCGGTCCGTCAGTCGACATCAATGCCAAATGACAGGCCTCTTCGCGAGCAGGCTCGCTCCCACAGGGGGATCTGCGGCAGCAACAAATTTCGCATTCAGCGGAAATCCCGGCTGCGTACGCTGATGCCGTCCAGCAATGAACTCAGGTCGCTCAAGCGTCCGGCAATCAGGTGGCGAACCTCGCCTTCCTTTTCCCAGCGGCCATCGACCTTGAGCAATTGCGAACCGACCAGCACCTGGCGTTGCCTTTCGGCCAAGTCGCGCCAGACCACCACGTTGACGTTGCCGAACTCGTCTTCCAGGGTCACGAAGGTCACGCCACTGGCTGTACCCGGACGTTGCCGCCCCGTCACCAGGCCTGCGACGCTGACCGGGCGCCCGTGTTCGACCGCCATCAGTTCTTGCGAACTGCGACAGCGCCGGGCGTTCAGTTCACCGCGCAGTAACGCCAGCGGATGCGGGCCGAGGGTGGTGCCGACACTGGCGTAATCGGCTTGCAGGTCTTCGCCGACGCTGGGTTTGGGCAATGACACGACGTCCTCTTCCTGACTCGGCAGGCCGACGAACAAACCGAGTTGCTTTTGAACCCCTGCCACCTCCCAGCGCGCCCGATGCCGGTCACCGGCCAACCCCCGCAGTGCACCGGCATCGGCCAGTTGCTCCTGGGCGCGGGCGTCGAGTCGCGCGCGTTCGCCCAGGTCGGCGACGTCGACAAACACCCCGCGTGAGCGCGCCGCTTCGATGCGCCGGGCATCGTCCTCGCGAAAGCCCTTGATCATCCGCAACCCCATGCGAATCGCCGGTTGCGCACCGATTACCGGCTCGAGACTGCAATCCCAGTCACTGGCGCGCACGTCCACCGGGCGAATCTGCAAATGATGCCGGCGCGCGTCCTGAAGAATCTGGTCCGGGCTGTAGAATCCCATCGGCCAGCTGTTGATCAGCGCACAGGCGAAGGCCGCCGGTTCGTGGCATTTCAACCAGCAACTGGCGTAGGTCAGCAAGGCGAAACTGGCGGCGTGGGACTCGGGAAATCCGTAGCTGCCAAAGCCTTTGATCTGTTCGAAGATCTGCGCGGCGAACTCGGCCGTGTAGCCGTTTTTCTTCATCCCTGCAGCCAGCCGATCCTTGTGCGGTTCCAGCCCGCCGTGGCGTTTCCAGGCCGCCATGGAACGCCGCAACTGATCGGCCTCGCCGGGGCTGTAGTCGGCGGCGACGATCGCGATCTGCATCACTTGTTCCTGGAACAGCGGCACGCCGAGGGTGCGCTTGAGCACCTCCCGCAACTCTTCGGAGGGATAACTTTCGAGCTCTTCCTTGTTCCGGCGGCGCAGATACGGGTGGACCATGCCGCCCTGGATGGGGCCGGGGCGAACGATGGCCACCTCGATCACCAAGTCATAGAACTTGCGGGGCTTGAGCCGGGGCAGCATCGACATTTGTGCCCGGGATTCGATCTGGAACACGCCGATGGTATCGGCACGGCCAATCATGTCGTAAGTGGCCGGATCTTCGGACGGGATCGTCGCCAGGCTCAGGTCAAGGTTTCGGTGGCGACGCAGCAGATCGAAACAACGACGGATCGCGCTGAGCATCCCCAGCGCCAGAATATCCACTTTGAGCAACCCGACCGCGTCCAGATCGTCCTTGTCCCACTGAATGATCGTGCGCTCGGCCATGGCAGCGTTTTCCACCGGCACCAGGCTGTCCAGAGGCTGCTCGGAAATCACGAAGCCACCGGGGTGCTGGGACAGGTGCCGGGGGAAACCGATCAGCTGTTGGGTCAGGCTCAAGACCCGGCGCAGCACCGGGCTTTCGGGGTCGAACCCGCCTTCCAGCAGGCGCTCCACGGGCGGCGTGGTATCACTCCAGTGGCCGCAGCAATCGGCCAAGGCGTTGATCTGGTCCGGCGGCAAACCCAATGCCTTGGCCACGTCACGCACCGCGCCGGCCGCGTGGTAGGTGCTGACCACCGCCGTCAACGCCGCGCGCGTGCGGCCATAGCGCTGAAAGATGTACTGCAAGACTTCTTCACGACGTTCGTGCTCGAAGTCCACATCGATATCCGGCGGCTCGTTGCGCTCCTTGGAAAGAAAGCGCTCAAACAGCATGTTCATCCGGTCCGGATCGATCTCGGTGATGCCCAAGGCGAAACACACCGCTGAGTTGGCCGCAGAGCCTCGGCCCTGACAGAGAATTTTCTCGCGCCGGGCGAAGGCGACGATGTCCTGCACGGTCAGGAAGTAGCTTTCGTAGCCCAACTCGGCGATCAGCCCCAGTTCCTTGTTGATCAGCCCGCGCACCTTCTCGCTCGCCCCTTGGGGCCAGCGCTCGCGAATGCCGCGTTCGGTCAATTCGCGCAGCCAGGAATCGGCGCTGTGGCCTTGCGGCACCAACTCCCGTGGATACTGATAACGCAACTGGCCAAGGTCGAAGGTGCAGCGCCGGGCAATGGTCAACGTTTCATCGAGCAAGGCTGGCGGGTAGATCGATTGCAACACCTCCAGGCTGCGCACATGCCGCTCACCATTGGGATGAAGGCGCAGCCCGGCCTCGGCCACCGGCAGGTGATGACGGATCGCAGTCATGGTGTCCTGCAAGGCGCGTCGGCCACGGGTGTGCATGTGCACATCGCCACTGGCCACGGCGGCAATCCGCAACTCCCGCGCCAGACTCAGCAACGCCTCCAGGCGCCGGGTATCGTCCTGGCCGCAATGCAACTGGACGCTCAGCCACAGGCGTTCGGCGAAGATCTGTTGCAACCAGTGGCCCTGTTCAAAGTCATCGACAGTGTCCGGCACCCACAACGCCAACAGCCCCGGCATCGGCTCGCTGAAATCTTCGCGCAGCACCTGATACTGGCCTTTCTGCGTACGGCGTCGTGCCCGGGTAATCAGCCGGCACAGGGTCTGGTATCCCTCAAGGTTCTCCACCAGCAGCACCAGTTTCGGGCCGTTCTCGATGCGGATTTCGCTGCCGATGATCAGCGGCAACTCCACCGACTTCGCCGCTTGCCAGGCGCGGACGATGCCGGCCAGCGTGCACTCATCGGTGATCGCCAGCGCTTGATAGCCGTGCTTTTTTGCCCGTTGAAAGAGTTCGAGGGCACTGGAGGCGCCACGCTGGAAACTGAAGTTCGACAGGCAGTGCAACTCGGCGTAGTCAATGCTCATGCGAACCAGCCTTGCAGCCACAACGGACCGCCCTCACCCACCGCCCGATAAGCCCAGCCCTGCTGGCCGGAACGGGTTTCGATCAGGTAGTAATCGCGGCGCACATCGGCGCCGTCCCACCAGCCGGATTCAATGCGCTCCGGGCCCATGAGGATGCGGGTCGAGCCTTCGTGGATCGCCTGCGGTTCCGTCAGCAACCAGCCCGGACGCTGCACACCCGGCAACCCCGCGCACAGTTGACTGTCGACCCGTGCCTGCCACGCGCATTCCGGCCGGTGATCGGCCTGAAAGCGCAAGCCATGCACCGCCTCATCGCCGAGCCGCGCGCGCAAGCGCTCGCGCAGTTGCTCCCACGGCAAGGATTGCTGCGGGCGGTCATCGAACAGTTCCTGATACTGCGGGACGAAGCTCGGCAAGTCTTCGGCACACAGCCGAAAACCGCGCACCGGGGCTTCGACCTGAACCTGTTCCAGTCGCCCCCGGGCCAGTTCGAAGAGCATCGCCGGATCGCGTTCGGCGCTGAGCAGGCCGACCTTGATCACCGAGTCCGGTAAACCGGCGTGTTCCAGGTGCAGGTCGAAACGCTGCACGCCGCTGTCCCGACCGCAGAGAAAGGCCGACAGGTCGCCGGTCAACCGGCGCAGCGGAAACAGCAGCGCCTGATGCGACTGCACGTCAAAGTTGAGTTCGATGCGTACGTCGAAACGATCCGGCGGCAGGTAGAACGCCAGGGCCAATCGCCGCTCACCGAAGAGCGCGTCCAGATGCTTGAGCACCTGTGCTTCGAAACGCCGGGCCAGGCTCTGTCGTGGCAGCGCCTGCACCTGACTCAAGGTGCGCAACCCCATGCGCGATAACGCCGTGGCCACCACGGGTTCCAACGCGATGCGGTCGACGGGCAATTGCCCGAGATGGTGCTGCAAGGCTTCGTTGTCCGGCACCACCAGCCCGTCATACACGTTGGCCAACACCCGCGCGGCCACCGGGTTGGGCGCAGCGACGATCCGATGGCGAAAACCCAGCTCGCCGAGCTCGGCGCGCAACCGCGCCTCAAACGCTGGCCACGACCCGAACAAGCCCAGGCTGGATTCGATTTCAAACACCACGGCACGCGGGTAATGCACGCTGACCTGAGAGCTGAAACGATAGGCCCACGCTGCCAGAAACTGCTGCCAGTGCTCGATCTCGGCGGCGTCGTATTCGGCCGTGGCAAAGCCTTTGCTCAAGGCCTGAGCGGCGGTCATCGACTGCCCCGGACGCAAGCCCAGCGCCCGCGCCGACGCGTTGACTGCTTGCAACACCCGGCGTTGTGCCGGGCCGGTCAGCAGCGCCAGCGGCTCATCGGGATCGGGGCGCTGACGCAATACCGCGTCCAGCGCCAATTGCGGGAAGAGAATACAAACCCAGCGCATGGCAACCTCAATGCCCCACGGAGAAGGCAATCGGCGCCGAACGCGCTAGCCCGCCCCGACACTTGAGCACGCGTAATTGCGCAGGCTTGGCGTCGATGGCAATGCGCAGGGCGGCGGGCGAAGGGTTGATGGCTTCATGGATCGAGCGGTAGGCGAACGCCAGGGTCGAGCCGGTTTCCGCCGCCACCTGCAAGCGGCGCAACGCCCGGTCATCGGCCTTGTGCGGCCAGCACAACACCGCCCCGCAACTGCCTGAACGCAGGCATTGTTCCGCCGCCCATAAGGCATCCCGTTCGCTGGCCTGAATGATCGACAACTGGCGCAAATCGACCCCGGCGTTCTGCCACGCTTGCGGGTACGGCACGTAGGGCGGCGCCACCAGCACGATGCGTTCACCCGCCGCCGACAACCGCGCCAGCGCCGGCCACACCAGTTGCAGCTCACCGACGCCCTGCCCGGCCAGAAGGATTTCGGTCAGCGCCGCTTCCGGCCAGCCCCCGGTGGGCAACGCCGCATCCAGCGCGGCATGCCCGGTGGGTTGCGGGCTGACGGCCGATGGCGCAGGCCGGCCTTTCCAGACCTGGCCGCCATTGAACAGCGTATCCAGCGCAACGACGGCGCCCATCACCCTTGCCTCACCAGACCGCAGAACACCCCTTCGATAGCGAGGTCCTGATCGGGTTGAACGATGATCGGCTGATACGCCGGGTTGCGCGGCAACAGGCGAACCGTGTCGTCGGTCCGCTCGAAACGTTTGATGGTGACTTCGCCGTCCAGTCGCGCCACCACGATCTGGCCATTGAGCGCTTCCGGGTTGCGCCGCACGCCCACCAGATCGCCGTCGAGAATGCCGTCCTCGATCATCGAATCGCCCTGAACCCGCAGCATGTAATCCGGCACCCGCGAGAAGATCGACGGATCCAGCAGCAACCGGCTGTGCACTTCGGCATCGGCGCCGATTGGCGCACCCGCTGCCACCCGGCCGAGCACCGGAATGTCCAGCAACTCGGGCCGCGCCGGTTGCCCGAGCAAACGAATGCCCCGAGCCTGATGGGGATTGACCTCGATGAAACCGGCTTCGGTCAGCGCCAGCACATGCTTGCGCGCCACGCTGCGGGAGGCGAAACCAAAGGCCTCGCTGATTTCAGCAAGGCTCGGGGACTGACCGTGCTCCGCGATTCGGTCGCGGATAAAGGTCAGGATGGCGGTACGGCGGGGAGTTAGAGTCGTCATAGAGTACATTTGTACTCTTTTGGCATTTTCCTGACAAGGACTTGTAGGATCTGCGCATGAGCCGTGTAGGAGCTATGTAGGAGCTGTCGAGTGAAACGAGGCTGCGAATCTTTTGACTTCATCTGCCGCCGTCATCACTCAAGCCACGAGACGCCAGAAACCCTGCGATGTAATCGATAAACGCCAGCACTTTCGCGGTCGCCCGCCGATGGCTCGGGTACACCGCCAGAATGTGCGGGCCAAAGCTGTCCGGGTCGATGTCGTAGTCGGCCATCACCTGCACCAGCCGGCTATCGGCGATGTACGGCGCGGCGCTCCACAGCGGTGTGTGCAACAAGCCGCGTCCGGCCAGTGCGTTGGCCAGCAGCAGGTCGTAATTGTCGCTGCGCAACCGCGGATTTTGCGGCTGGGGCAGGCTCAGGCGTTGCCCGTCGCGCTCGACCCACCAGAATTCGCGGCTGAGCAACGGATGTCGATACAACAGCCATTCGTGGTCATCGAGGGTGTGCGGGGTGACAGGCAATGTTTTACGCGCCAGATAGGCCGGGCTGCCGCACAACGCCAGACGATTGCTGCCGACGACGCGGGCGATCAACCCCGGCAAGTCGTCATGGCCTTCGCGCAGGGCCAGGTCGTAGCCGCTTTCCAGCAGATTGACGAACTCATCGCACAGGTCCACCTGCAAATTGATCTGCGGGTACTGCTCCAGAAAACCGCCACACACCTGATCGAGAAACGCCTGCCCGTAGGCCAGCGGTGCGGTGATTTTCAGGTTGCCGCGCAGGCCATGCTGCAGCTGCTCGATTTCCTCGCCGGCCTCCTCCAGCCGCTGCAACACCTGGCGTGCGGTTTCCAGATAGAGACGCCCGGATTCGGTCAGCAGAATCCGCCGGGTACTGCGCTCGAACAAACGGGCGCCGAGTTCGGCCTCCAGGTGGTTGACCGCTTTGGTCAGGGCCGACGGGGTCTTGCCCAGTTGCTCGGCGGCGCGGCTGAAACTGCCGAGTTGCGCCGTGACCACGAACATTTTCAATGCACCCAATTTGTCCATACTTTTTCCATTCAGGCAAAAGCGTTTTTCGTGAGGAAGACGTTCTGCTGCGCACCAGCAGCCACTAATCTGGCCATCAGACGCAATAACAAGGAAACATTCAATGAAAAGATTCATCCCGAATCTCTTGATGGCCGCTGTTAGTTTTGCCTCGATGGAAGCCATGGCAGCCACCGATCTGGTGCTGATCAATGGCAAGATTTTCACCGCCGACCGTGCCCAACCGAAGGTGCAAGCGCTGGCGGTACAGGACGGTAAGGTGCTGCAAGTCGGCAGCGATGCACAGATCAAAGCCTTGATCACGCCGCAAACAAAAGTGGTGGATCTGGGTGGTAAAACCCTGATGCCCGGTCTGATCGACACCCATTCCCACGCGATTTTTGGCGGTCTGGAAATGGTCGTGGCCAACATGGAAGACGAGGTGGTCGACCTCGACGAACTGGAAAAACGCCTGCGCGGCTGGCGTGACGACGGCAAGGCCAAACACGGCGATGTGTTGACCGTGGCCGGCATGAGCTCGGTTTACTGGGCCAAGGCCGAAGACTTGGGCAAAAAATTCAACAACGGCGAATGGGCGGACGTGCCCGTGGTGTTCACTGGCAGCGACCACCACACAGCCTGGGCCAACGACTTCATGCTCAAGCGCGCCGGGATTGATGCCGCGTTGCTCAAGTCATTGCCCGCCGCCGAAGTGGACACCATTGGCAAACGTGCCGATGGCACCCCCAACGGCTTCCTGGTGGATGCCGGTTGGGACCGGGTGTCCTCGAAAATGCCCGTGCCGAGCACCGCCGACATGCTCAAGGCCGCCCAATCGGCTGTGCGCTACAACAACAGCTTCGGCATCACGGCGTGGATGGACCCCGCCGCCAATGCCGCCCCCGGCGAACCGCTGTTCGCGCTCAAGCCCACGGAGAAAACCGTCGGCGTGCTACCGGCCTATAAAGCGCTGGCCGAAACCGGTGGCATGAGTGTGCACGTGGCGGCTTTGCTGGTGGCCAACTCAAAAAGCGTACCGGCTGATCTCGATACGCTGGACAAGGTCCGCCAGCAATTTCAGGGCATCCCGAACCTGACCCTGCCTGGCGTCAAGATCTTCGCCGACGGCGTGATCGAATTCCCGGCCCAGAGCGCGGCAATGATCGACCCTTACAACAACTCGCACAAACAGGGCGAATTGCTGATCGATCCAAAGCATTTCGGCGAACTGGTCAGCGCCATCGACCAGCGCGGCTGGCTGGTGCACATCCATGCCATCGGCGACCGCGCGGTGCGGGAGTCGCTGAACGGCATCGCCCAGGCGCGCAAGGATCGCCAAAGCGGCGTGACGCACTCGATCACGCACCTGCAAATCGTCAACCCGAAAGAGTTTGCGCGGTTCAAACCACTGGACGTCATCGCCTCGATGCAATTGCTGTGGGCTTCGGCCGACGACTACACCACGGACATGATCAAGCCTTACGTCAGCGCTCTCGCCTTCCGCTATCAATACCCGGCGCATTCACTGCTCAAACAGGGCGCGACCATCTCGGGGGCGAGTGACTGGCCGGTGTCTTCGCCCAACCCATGGAACGCCATGGCCCAGGCCATCACCCGCGTCGGCCCGCTGGGCGTGCTGAACATCAAAGAAGCCGTGGATCGCGAAACGATGTTCTACGCCTACACCCTTAACGCCGCGCGCACCATCGGCCTGGAGAAGCAAATCGGTTCGCTGACCCCTGGCAAGCAAGCCGACTTCATCGTGCTGGACCGTGACGTATTCACCGTCGACAACAAGGCCCTGAGCGACACCCAAGTGCTGCAAACCTGGTTCGCCGGACGCGAAGTCTACGCACCGACCCTCTAATAAAAATCCGCTCGATCCGCTGCCCGCCCCCCGCGCTCGTCGCCGGGGTTCGGCGCAGCTTTGCCGCAAAAACTGCCCATAACAATCACAATATCGGGACTGTACTCATGAAAGCTTTCACCCTGTTCGCCCTCGGTTCCTTGAGTCTGCTGCCGTTGAGCAGCCAGGCCATCGTCTTGAATGACGACTTTTCCGTCCTGGTGGACCTGACCCTGGCGAGCGATTACCGCTCCCGTGGCATTTCGCAAACACAGAATGATCCCGCCGTGCAGGCCGGCGTGACGCTGGCCCACAGCACGGGTTTGTACGTGGGGGCCTGGAGTTCGAACGTCGACTTCGGCGGCGGCCTGAAAACCCGTCAGGAAATCGACTACTACGCCGGTTGGCTTTGGGAAGCCACCGAGGACGTCAACCTGGACATTGGCTATCTGCGATACACGTACCCGAAAGAAAGTCAGTTCAATCAGAGCGAGGTCTACGGCATTCTCAGTGTCTACGGGGTGAAACTCGGCGCCTATTACTCCGACGATGCGCCGGGCGTCGATAGCAAGCAGAATTCGCTGTACAGCTATGTCGGTTACGAAACCCAATTGCCTTACGACACCGGCCTGAAACTGCGCTATGGCAACATGGACTTCAAGGATCCGTACCTGTACTCGAGCTCGGGCCATGCCGAGGACTCGTACCGCGAGTGGGAAGTCAAACTGACCCACGAACTGGCCGGGGTGCTGCTGGGCTTGAGCTACATCGACACCGACCTGTCGAAAAGCCAATGCGCCAGCAACTGGGGGTTTGACGACGTGTGCAGTGCGACCGTGGTGGCGAGTGTCAGCAAATCCTTCTGACCCACACAGATCCCCTGTAGGAGCGGCGATGCGGCGATCCGACTTGCCCGCGAAGGCGGACTGACATTCAGCATCGATGTCGACTGACCCACCGCTTTCGCGAGCAGGCTCGCTCCCACAAGGGTTATGGAGTGGTTTCGGGAGTGAGTTGTGCCAGGTAGGCCCACGGGTAGATGCCGCGTTCGTGGCCGTCGCTGAAGATCAGTTGCAGGCCGTAGCCCTGTTGGTTGAGTTCAATCACTCGAATGCGCTCATCGACCTTCACTGTCAGACCTTGCAACCGAAACGCCCGACATTGCGAGCACGGGCACTGACGCCTCAGTTCAGCATGACCCAGCAATTGCTCACGCCCATCCGGCCAGTTCAATCGCAGCTGCTGTTTACCTTGGGAATTACCCACTGCCACCGGGTTCATAGCAGTTGACTCAAGGCGATGCGCACGGCTTTGCGCACTTCCGGGTCGCCGTCGTCTTGCGCGGCCTGCAAGGGGGCGATGGCCCCCATGTCGTTCAATTCGCCGAGGGCCAGCGCGGCTTCCTTGCGCAGGTTGCTGATGCGGTGGCCGAGGGTTTCGATCAAGGCTTCAAGGGCCGGGGCGTAACGCAAACGACCGAGGCTGCGAGTGGCGCGCAGGCGGACTTGCCAGTAATCGTCGCTCAAGGCCTCGATCAATGCGGGACCCGCGTCAATGTGGCCGACTTTGCCCAACGTGGTCGCGGCCTCTTCGCGCACTTGCCAGGCTTCGTCTTGCAAGGCCTGGCGCAGCGCTGGCAGCACTTGAGCATCGGAGGCCAGACCGAGGGCGCCGGTGGCGGCGCGGCGGACTTCGGTGTCGGGATCGGTGCTGGCCAATCTCGCCAAAGCCGGCAACGCATCGAGCTGTTTGAGCCAACCGAGCACGCCAACCGCCTCGCGGCGAACGCTGGCGTCTGCATCCTTCAACGCGGCTAAAGCGGCAGCGGCGGCATCGGGGAAACGCAACTCACGCAACGCCCTGAACGCGGCAATGCGCACGCTGGCCTCGGCATGCCCGGTCCACGGCAGAATCACCCGGCCTGCCGCCTCGCTTTTGAGCAGACTGAGACTTTGCGCCGCGGCCGATTGCACGGCCAACGAGGGATCGGTCAGCGCCTGGCACAGCGCTTCGACCACAGGTTCCTCCTCCCAGGCTTCAAGCAAGCGTGCGGCTTCGGCGCGGACTTCTTCGGTCGGATCGTGCGCCAGTCGGTTGACCAGCCATAACAAGCCGTCCGGTTCTTCGAGGTCGGCCAATTCGATCAGAGCAATGCGACGTATGCCCGGATCGTCATCGGTCAGGCGCGGTTGCAGGGCGAGAATGTCGTCGTTATCGGTTACATCGAATAGTGAGGTCATAGGGCAAATCGCGGCAGTTTGTTTTCAGGGGGAAGTCCGAGAGGGTTCAGGCGCGGTAACTGCCGACCGTCTTCGTGACGCAGTAATTCGAGGCAATGGCGTTTCAAGCGGGAAAACTCATGGCTCGTCACCAGTTCGGTGGTGCGTGGCCTTGGGAAGTCGAGGCGCAGGTCTTCGATGATCCGGCCGGGACGCGAACTCATGACCAGCAGGCGATCAGCGAGAAACAATGCTTCGTCGATGTCATGGGTGACGAACACCACGGTGGTGCGAATCCGCGTCCAGATGTCCAGCAGCAGTTCCTGCATGTTCAATCGGGTCAGCGCGTCGAGGGCGCCGAAGGGTTCGTCCATCAGCAATAGACGCGGGCGGTTGATCAGCACCCGGGCGATTTCCACCCGCTGTTGCATGCCGCCGGAGAGCTGATCCGGCCAGCGCTCGGCGAACCCTTCAAGGCCCACTAATGCAAGGATTTCATCGGCGGTTGCGTGGCGTTCGGCTTTACCCATGCCGCGCATTTTCAAGCCGAAAGCGACGTTATCGCGCACGGTTCGCCAAGGGAACAGCGTGTGGTGCTGGAACACCATGCCGCGCTGCGGCGACGGGCCCGAGACCTGCGCGCCATCGACGTTGAGGCTGCCGGATCGCGGTTGCAGGTGCCCGGCCAACGCGCCGAGCAAGGTCGATTTGCCGCAACCGGACGGCCCGAGAATGCACACGAACTGCCCCGCTTCAATCTGGCAATCCAGACCTTGCACGGCTTCGAAGGCCTGCGGCCCATCACCGAGGACGATGGACAACTGGCGAATATCAATCCGCCCTTCCGGGGTTTGCATCACGCTCATCAGGCTTTTCCTCGTGGTCGGTGCCACGGCGTGAACAGCCCGCCGAGACGTTTGATCAGCAGGCTGCTGCCCATCCCGAGTACACCGATCAGCAACATGCCAACGACGATGTCGGCGTAGTTTTGGATGGTGTAGGACTCCCAGGTGTAATAGCCGATGCCGTATTGGCCGGAGATCATTTCCGCCGTCACCAGGCAGAACCATGAAGTGCCCATGCCGATGGCCAGGCCGATGATGATGCTCGGCGCGGCGCCCGGCAAAATCACCTCCAGCAGAATCGCCCGACGCCCTGCCCCAAGGCTTTTGGCCGAGGCGATCAGGCGTGGGTCGACGCCTTCGACGCCGTGCACGGTGTTGAGCAGAATCGGGAACAGCGCGCCGGTGAAGGTGATGAAGACCATCGACAGCTCTGAAGATGGGAACATCAGGATGGCCAGCGGAATCCAGGCGACGGCGGGGATTGGGCGCAGGACTTCCAATGGCGGCAGCAGCAAGTCTTCGGCCCATTTCGAGCGGCCGATGGCCACGCCCAGAGCGATGCCGATGAGCAGCGCGGCGAGGTAGCCGGCGAAGACCCGGCTGAGACTGCTGCTCAGGTGCTGGGCGAGCTTGCCAGAATCGCCGAGGCCCAACGCGGCCTGGATGACGGCCAGTGGGGTCGGGACGTTGGCGAAGGTGACCAGGCCGAGGTTCCAGTGACCGCTGGCGGCGAGTTGCCAGAACAGCAGGCAGAGCAACAATGAAGCGGCTCTTGGAATCCAGCGTGCATAAGATCGGTACACAATTCTTCCTCTCAATTCAAACCTGTAGGAGCCGGCTTGCTGGCGAAGACGGCGGGACAGCCAGCATCAATGTTGAATGTCGGATCGCAATCGCCAGCAAGCCGGCTCCTACAGGGGTTTCGGTGTTCTGGGGTTAGCGGGCGGTGACGGTCTGGGTGGTGGCTTCGGTGAAGTCGAAGACCTTTCCGCCCTGGGCCGTGGCGAATTGTTGGGCCTGACCTTTGAGCAAGAAGGCGCTGAGTTGCCCCTTTGCATCACTGGCAAACCACGCCTGATCCGCCAGCAACTTGATCCCGCTGTCGTTGGCCTGGGTATACACCGCGCGGATGTTTTTGCCTTCCGACTTCAAACCGGCCAACGCGGTGAACGCCGCTTGCGCCGAGGCGTACTGCCGAACCTTCGGCTCTCCGCGCACCCAGATTTCCGCCACATGACTGAAGTCAGTGATCGCTTTACCGCTCGCCGCATCCACTGCCTTCAGAGGCGTCTGCTCGTAGTTGGTCAGTTGCGCGGTGTAATCCAGGTTCGAAGCCTTGAACGCAGCGCGGATGTACTGATCGTCGATAAAGGTATTGAGATCGAGACCGCGATCAGCCTTCTTCAACAACTTGAGCGTATCGATGGCGGTGCCCACCGCCTGACGGTATTCCGGCTTCCAGCTCAGGTCGCGGGTTTGCACGCCGAGCGGGCCATGGAACAGGTAGTTGACCTCGGCATCGACGCCGGTGACTTTGGCGATCAGTTCGCTGTACTTCTCCGGCTCAGCCGCCAGCAACTGATTGGCCTCGAGGCTCGCCCGCAGATAAGCGACGACGATTTCCGGGTACTTCTTCGCGTACGCCTGATCCACCAACGCGCCGTGGAACGTCGGTGCGCCGGCCTGGGCGCCGTCGTAAATCTTGCGAGCAAACCCACGGCTCGGGAACAGTTCGGCAAACGGCACGAAATCGGCGTGAGCGTCGATCTTCCCGGCCTGTAACGCAGAGCCTGCGACTTCTGGCGGTTGGGCGATGATGTTGACGTCTTTGAGCGGGTCCCAACCCTGGGCCGCCACGGCACGCAGCAACATCCCATGGGCCGTCGAGGCGAACGGCACGGAAATGGTTTTGCCCTTCAACTCTGCCAACGACTGCACACCCGAAGCACTCGGCACCACGATGCCGTTGCCGCTGCCCTTGATGCTGCCCGAGAGCACGCTGATGAACAGGCTGTGTTTACCGGCGGTTTCGAACGCCACGCCGTTGAACGAGCCGGGGAAATCGGCCATGGCGCCGAAGTCGAGTTTGCCGGCGACCATTTCGTTGGTCAGCGGTGCGCCACTGGTGAAGTTTTTCCACTCGACCTCGTATTTGGCGTCTTTGTATTGGCCGTCGTGAGGCAGGTATTTATCGAGCAGACCCAGTTCACGAATCAGCAATCCGCCGGCGGCGCAATTGATGGTGGTGTCCTGGGTGCCGATGGCAATGCGGATGGTTTCGGCGGAGGCCGACAGGGTGAATGAGGCCAGTACCAGACCGGCTAATGCTGCACGCAACATAGGTGTATCCCCTCGAATCGTTTATTGAGTGTTCGTCTCCGCCACGATCTGGGCGCGGTGGGAAACGAGGGGTGTTTGACGCTGGCGTCCGGTGTTGCCGGATGGCTTTTTGTTGTCTGGGCTGGCCTCTTCGCGAGCAGGCTCGCTCCCACATTTAGATTGCATTTCCCTGTTGGAATGCATTTTCCTGTTGGAATGCATTTCCCTGTTGGAATGCATTTCCCTGTTGGAATGCATTTCCCTGACTGGAATGCATTTCCCTGTGGGAGCGAGCCTGCTCGCGAAGGCGTCCTGTCATTCAATGGAGATTGAATGCGCTCACTCAGCGCAACAGGTAAGGAATTTCAACTTTCACCGCTCCGGTCGGGCAGTCCTTTTCACAGGGCATGCAGTACCAGCATTCGTCGAACGCCATATAGGCTTTTTGCGTGGCAGGGTTGATCGCCAGCAGGTCCATCGGGCAGACGTCGACGCACACGGTGCAGCCTTTGTGGGCGATGCAAAGATCCTCGTCGACCGTTACCGGCGCGTTGGAGCGAAAGAAGATTTCCTGGGGTTGATAAGCCATTTGGCGGTCTCTCTTTTGGTGATGCTCAGGCCGCAAAGGCGCCGACCCGCAGCCGGTCGTAAGCCTGCATTTCATCGGCGTCCAGCGGAATAATGTAAGGCTCGACGGCTTTCTTGAAACTGGTCATCAGACCGTCCTCACCCTTCTTCAAGTGGCAATGGCAGAACCAGTCGCTGTCGTTGCGTTGCGGGTGATCGACCCGATAGTGGTAAAGCCCCCAGCGGCTTTCGGCGCGGAACAGTGAGGCGCGGGCGGCCATTTCGGCGCAGTCGCGGATCATGCTGACTTCCATGGCGCGCATCAGTTCGTGGGCGTTGTGGGCCTTGATCTGATCGAGGTCGCGCTGGATATCGCTGAAGCGTTGCAGGCCGATCTGCATTTTCTTCGTTACTTTCGGCGGTTGCAGGTAGTCGTTCACAAAACGCCGCAGCTTGTACTCGACTTGCGCAGGTGGCAGGCCGTGTTCGCGGTCCAGCGGTGCGTAAACCCGGGCTTTTTCGGTTTCGATTTGATCCACATCCAGCGATGTAAACTCGCGTCCGGTGACAAAGTCCGCCGCGTTGTTGCCGGCAAACCAGCCATAGGTGAACGCGCCGAGCATGTAGTTGTGCGGCACCGCCGCCATGTCACCGGCCGAATACAAGCCCTTGACCGAAGTTTCCGCTCGCTCGTTGACCCACACACCCGACGCCGAATGCCCACTGCAAAAACCGATCTCGGAGATGTGCATCTCGACCATCTGCGTGCGGTAGTCAGTCCCGCGATTGGCGTGAAACTGGCCGCGACTCGGGCGTTCGTTGCTGTGCAGGATCTCTTCGATGTTCTGGATGGTTTCCTCGGCCAGGTGATCGAGTTTGAGAAACACCGGGCCGTTGCCGCTTTCGAGTTCCTGGTGGAACTCCCACATCATCTGGCCGCTCCAGTAGTCACACTCGATGAAGCGTTCGCCCTTGTTGTTGGCGGTGTAGCCTCCCAAGGGACCGGTGACGTAGGCGCAGGCCGGGCCGTTGTAGTCCTTGATCAGCGGGTTGATCTGGAAGCATTCCAGGTTCGCCAGTTCGGCACCGGCGTGATAGGCCATGGCGTAACCGTCGCCGGCATTGGTCGGGTTTTCGTAGGTGCCCATCAAGTATCCCGAGGATGGCAACCCCAGGCGCCCGGCGGCCCCGCAGCACAGAATCACCGCTTTGGCCTTGATCACATGGAAGTCCGCGGTGCGGCAATCGAAGCCCATCACACCGTTGACCGCGCCCTCTTCATCGGTCAGTAATCGGGTGCAGACCAGGCGATTGGTGATGCTGACCCGTGCCCGTTTCAACTGGCGATACAAAACCTTTTTGATGTCATGCCCTTCCGGCATCGGCAGCACGTAAGCGCCCATGTGGTGGACCTTTTTCACCGCGTAGTCGCCGGTCTCGTCCTTCTCGAATTTCACGCCCCATCGGTCCAGTTGCTCGATGGTTTCAAAGCTGTGAGTCGCGTAGGCGTACACCGCTGCCTGATTGACGATGCCGTCGTTGGCGATGGTGATTTCCTTGGTGTACTGCTCGGGCGTCGAGTGGCCGGGAATGATCGCGTTGTTCAGCCCGTCCATGCCCATGCTGATCGCGCCGCTACGTTTGACGTTGGCCTTGTCGATCAACAACACGCGCAGGTCGCGGTTGCGTTCCTTGGCCTTGATCGCCGCCATCGGCCCCGCAGTGCCGCCACCGATCACGACGATGTCGTATTCCTGCTCCAAAGTGCTTCTGGTTATTGAGCTGTGCGTCATGCCTGCGTCCCTTTTTGCCGGTCGATCCGCAAGCGGTACTGGAAGGCATCGCCACGGTAGTAAAGGTGTTCGAAGTCCACGGGTTGGCCGCTGGCATCGTGGGTGAGCCGCTCAATGCGCATGATCGGCGAGCCCGATTCGACGTTCAGCGCGTGGGTCAGGTCGCTGTCGGCCAAGACCGCATCGATGGCCAGGTCGGCGTGACCGAGGACCAGGCCGCAGTCGTTTTCGAGGATCAGGAAAATATCGCGGGTGACCAGATCAGACTTCTCCAGCCGTTCGCCGAGGGTTTTGGGCAGGTAGGTAATTTCAAGCGAGATCGGCTCGCGGTTGATCAGCCGCAACCGTTTGATCTGTGCCACGATTTCACCTTCAGCGACCTGCAAGCACTCGGCGACAAGTTTGTCGGCGGCGATGAATTTGAAGCTGCGCAGGCGGTTGATCACCTCGTAGCCGCGACCGTTCATGGACTCGGCCAGGCCTTGCAGCGTGCTGACGTTCTGGAAGGTTTTCGGTTTGGCGACGAAGGTGCCTTTGCCGTGAATCTTGAAGATCAGCCCTTCTTTCTGCAGATCTCCCAAGGCCTGGCGCACGGTGATCCGGCTGACTTTGAACAGCGCGCCGAGTTCGCTTTCGGAAGGCATCTGGCTGTCTTGCGGGTATTCACCGTCGAGGATGCGGGCGCGCAGCACGTCACGCAGTTGGGTGTGTAACGGGACGCTACTGAGGGATAGAACGTTATCGGTCATGGCAGATCACTTGTTATAACGAGTTATGACGTGATCTTAGAGAGGCCCGATGAGGGTTGAGAAATACTGTTTGAGCATAAGGTTAGATTCGCCGAACGAGCACAATCCTTTGTAGCAGCTGCGGAGCACCGCGAGGCTGCGTCCGGCGGCGCAGCCGTCGTAAACCCTGCATGCAAGGTTTTCCTGACACACCGCACTCTCTGATTTCACGACGGCTGCGCCGCCGGACGCAGCCTCGCGGTGCTCCTCAGCTGCTACATCGGTGTGGTTCAGTGGGCGCTAGTGGCGCTTGAGGATCTGGTCCATCACCCAATCGGTTTTCAGCGCTTCCCCGGCCACTGCCGGATGCTGCGCTTCGCCGCGAATATGCGCGTTGATGCCCAGCACGTGATGCCACTGGATGTGTTCGTGATGATCGATGTGCAGGCTGATATGTTCATCCGCGTGAAGCTGCACCGGATGCTCATCGAACACCGAAAAACTGATTCGGCCCTGGCTGCCGATCACCTCGACCCGGTCCTCGCGACGATCCGCCACGAAGTTCCAGCAGCCCATACCCGTTGCGCCGGAAGCAAACCGCCAACTGGCGCTGACGGCATCTTCGGCGGTATACAGCCCGGCCTGTCGCGCGGTGAAACCGGCGACGTCGGTGATGTCACCGAGCAGGTACTGGAACAGGTCAAACCCGTGGCTGGCGAGGTCAGCGAAGTAACCGCCACCGGCAATGCCCGGGTCTGTGCGCCAGTTGTGCATGCCGCCCAGATCGATTGGCGACGGGGCTTTGGTCAGCGTCCAGGTCAGGTGCCGGACCTCGCCTATCCGCCCCGCTTCCAGCCACTGACGCACTTGCTGGAAGCGCGGCAGCGAGCGTCGGTAGTAGGAAACGAACAGGTGCAATCCAGCGTTGGCAAAAACCTTTTCCATCTCGCGGCTTTGCCCGGCATTCAGCGACATCGGTTTTTCCACACAGCAATGTTTGCCGGCGGCGGCTACCAACAGGCTGTAGGCGTGATGACTGTCTGGTGGCGTGGCGATGTACACCGCGTCCACCTCGGGATCATTGATCAGCGCTTGCGCGTCGGTGTACACCCGGGCGATGCCATGGCGTGTGGCGTAATCCGTCACCGCGTCGATACGCCGCCCCATCACCGCCACCAACGCCGAGCCGGGCGCCTTGTAAAAGGCCGGCCCGCTCTTGCGCTCGGCGACACTGCCACAACCAATCATGCCCCAACGCACCACGTCCATGTTCATCTCCTGTTCGTTAGCCAATGCGCAAGGCGCGCAGGTCCAGCTGACCGTCCTTGAGCGGTGGGCACCAGTAGTAGCCGCCGGTGATCGGTCGACTGATGCGGTACAAGCCGTCTGTGATGCCGTCTTCCAGACCGCTCATGCGCCGCAGTTGCGCTTCAAAGGCGTCGAGGGAAAAGCCGAACGCAAGGAACATCAGGCCCGCGTGATCACCTTCGATCCATGGCATCGAACGACGGACGATGAATGCCTCGGGCGCGAAGCTTTCCTGGGCGGTGCGTTTGACGTGAGCCGAGACCGGCGCATCGTCGAGCTCTTCGTTGTCGCTCAAACGACGGCCCATAATGTTGTCCTTCTCATGGGACGGCATCGCGTGGAAGCCTTTGAGGTCATGCTGCCACTGCTGGATCGCGGCAAAGCTGCCACCGACCAGGCCTTCCGCGCCTTCGCTCAACAGTGCGGCGGCGACAGCGGCGTCGTCGTGCGGGTTTTCGGTGCCGTCTTCGTAACCGGTCAGGTCATGGCCGGTCATGTGGCGGAAGGTTTCGTTCATCTGCACCAGGCGCAGGGCCGGCGCCAGAGCGGCTTCGATGGCCTGGCTGCGATTGAGCAATTCACCCCGGTCGACGCCGTGCAACCAGCACCAGAGTGCGTGTTGCGTCGACGGGTTATCGACACCAACCCCGGTCAACGCCGGAAAGGCTCGCAGGCCATCGATCTGCGCGTGCAATGCCTTGACCAGCGATGCCCCGAAACCGACGACAGCCGACTTCCAGTCCACCAGTTGCATCAAGTTGTTGAGCGCAACCGGCAATGCTTCGGCGGATTCGAGGGCGAAGAACATATGGCGGGCTTGAGGCGGAACGGGGGTGGCGAGAATGCCCGGCTGGTAATAACTCATATGAACTCCTTGAAAATGAGCACGGAGTTTAACCGGAGCACGAGGGTTTGTGTGCAGCGTCCTGTAGCAGCTGCCGAGCCTGCGAGGCTGCGTTCGGTTCGGGCGGTGGCCGCTCCGCTGTACGTGACCGGGCTTTTCGGCTCTTCGCCACACCCCGCGAGCAACGCCGCGAAGACGCCCCCCCACCAGAGCAAAACTAAGGCTAGGCTTTTCAGTGAATCGGCGTTCCCGCATGGTGGTCCTCTAAGTGCCCCGTCAGTCGGATGCTCTTTTTTTGTTGTGATCAAGGAGAGCTCAACACTAAGGCACCCCGCGTGGGCGGGTTGAGGGCATTGGGGGCCAACAAGGGGGCTTCTGAGGTGCCGGGATATCCACGCGCCATCACGCTGTGCCGCAAATCACCAAGATGAGTCATGACAAGCGATGCCGAGGTCTGCTAAAACGTTTCACCAAGGCATCACCTAATCCAGAGGGGGTAGCGACATGACCACAACCAATATTCTCGACAACCTGTTCCCGAGCCACGCCGACATCCCGGAAAAGTACCGCCTCGACGGCCAGACCGAGCAGCGTGAGTACCTGGTCGATGGCGAACTGAAAACCTGGTCCGGGCCTCTCGCCCAGGTCCGAAGCCCGGTTTATCTGACCGGCGCTAATGGTGACGAGCAAGTGATCCTCGGCAGCACCCCCTTGCTGGATGCCGACACCGCGCTGACCGCCCTGGACGCCGCCGTCCGAGCTTATGACCGTGGCCAGGGCTTGTGGCCGACCATGCGGGTCGCCGAACGCATCCAGCACGTCGAAGCCTTTTTGGGTCGCATGCGCGAGCAGCGTGAGGCGGTGGTCAAGCTGCTGATGTGGGAGATCGGCAAAAACCTCAAGGACTCGGAAAAAGAGTTCGACCGCACCTGCGATTACATCGTCGACACCATCAATGCGTTGAAGGAGCTCGACCGCCGCTCCAGCCGTTTCGAACTGGAACAGGACACCCTCGGCCAGATCCGTCGCGTCCCGCTCGGCGTAGCCCTGTGCATGGGCCCCTACAACTACCCGCTGAACGAAACCTTCACCACGTTGATTCCGGCGCTGATCATGGGCAACACCGTGGTGTTCAAACCGGCCAAACTCGGCGTGCTGTTGATTCGTCCGCTGCTGGAAGCATTCCGCGACAGCTTCCCGGCCGGGGTGATCAACGTGATCTACGGCAGCGGCCGCGAGACCGTCAGCGCGCTGATGGCCAGCGGCAAGATCGACATCTTCGCGTTTATCGGCACCAACAAAGCCGCCAGCGATTTGAAAAAACTTCACCCCAAACCGCACCGTTTGCGTGCGGCGTTGGGCCTTGATGCGAAAAACCCCGGCATCGTCTTGCCGGAGGTCGATCTGGACAACGCGGTAAGTGAAGCGGTGACCGGCTCGTTGTCGTTCAACGGCCAGCGCTGCACCGCGCTGAAAATCCTCTTCGTCCATGAAGACGTGGTCGAAGCCTTCATCGACAAATTCAACGCTAAACTCGCCAGCCTCAAACCCGGCATGCCGTGGGAAAGCGGCGTGGCGCTGACACCGTTGCCGGAGTCGGGCAAGGTCGATTACCTGCATTCGCTGGTGGCGGACGCCGAAAGCAAAGGGGCCAAGGTGGTCAATCCCAACGGCGGTCAGGCCCGCGCCTCGTTCTTCTACCCGGCGGTGCTGTACCCGGTGACCCCGCAAATGCGCGTCTATCAGGAAGAACAGTTCGGCCCGGTCATCCCGATTGTGTCGTACCGCCATCTTGACACGGTGATCGATTACGTCCTGGAATCGGACTTCGGCCAGCAGCTGAGTATTTTCGGCACCAACCCGGTCGCGGTCGGCCGGCTGGTGGACACGTTCGCCAACCAGGTCGGGCGCATCAACCTCAACGCACAATGCCAGCGCGGCCCGGACACCTTCCCGTTCAACGGCCGCAAGAACTCGGCCGAGGGCACGTTGTCAGTGCATGATGCGTTGCGGGTGTTTTCGATCCGGACGTTGGTTGCCACCAAGTTCCAGGAAACCAATAAAGACCTCATCAGCGAGATCATCAGCGGACGCAGTTCAAGCTTCCTGACCACTGATTATATTTTCTGAGGACATAGCGACTGAGCACCTTCAGCCAACGATTGCCACCGCTGCTGCGCCGATTGCTGCGTCCGCTGCTGGACCCGTATCGGCGCTATCGCAACGCCAGACTGATCCACGCGGTGCGGGTCTCGCTCGGATTGCTGGCGACAATCCTGCTGACCACCGGCATCCATTTGCCCCATGGCGAATGGGCGTCGGTGACGATGCTGGTGGTGATCGGTGGCTTACAGCATCACGGCAATATCGGCAAAAAAGCCGCCGAGCGAGCCATTGGCACCTTGATCGGGGCTGGAGTCGGTCTGGTCCTGGTCGCGCAACAGGCCTGGCTCGGGATGCCGTGGCTGACTTATTTCGCCATGTCGGTGGTGTGCGGGTTTTTCTCGTATCACGCCATTGGCAAGGGCGGCTATACGGCGTTGCTGGCGGCGATCACCGTGTTTATTGTCGCGGGGCACGGTGACAACCCCGTCACGGACGGCTTGTGGCGCGGGGTAGACATTCTGATCGGCATCGCGCTGGCGCTGGCGTTTTCCTTCGCGCTACCGCTGTACGCGGTGTTTTCCTGGCGCTACAACCTGGCCGATGCCTTGCGCGATTGCGCGACGATCTATGGGCGCATCATCAATGGTGAGCCGGTCAGCGACGATGAACACCTCAAGCTCATGGGGCGCCTGAACACCGTGATGGTGCAATTGCGCTCGCTGATGCCGTCGGTTTCCAAGGAAGTGAAGATCTCCATGACTGAACTGGATGCCATTCAGCGCAACTTGCGGATGTGCGTCAGCACCCTGGAAATCCTCGGCAACACCCGCCCGGATGCCCGCGACCCCAACGCCATGGCGCAGTTGCAGTCGGCGATGACCGTGGAGCATCGGCAGATCCGCGTGCAACTGATCGGTATGGCGCGGGCGCTGAAAACCGGTGCGTCGCAACGGCTGAGCCGGCCTGTCGACCTGCCGCCAGCCTCAAGTCTTGATACGCCGGTCTACAGCCCGCTAGACGGCTATCGGTTATTGACCCGTCAGTTCGCCGCCAACATCGGCGAGATGCGCCAACGACTGGTCAAGACCGCCCCGCGCTGGAACATCTGACGCTTACTGTGCCGCCAGTTTCCGAGATTTGAAGCCCCAGCCCTGTTGCATCCCCGCGGCAGCCAGCAGAATCGCCGCCACGCCGAGCCATTGCAGCGGTTCCAGGCGATGGCCGAAGGCAAACCAGTCGACAAAAATAGCCGCAATCGGGTAGATAAACGACAACGCCCCGGTCAATGCGGTTGGCAGCTTTTGAATCGCGCCGTACAACAGCACATACATCACACCGGTGTGGACGATGCCCAGTGTCACCAGACTGGCCCAGGCACTCGGCGCTTGCGGCAGGGCGGAAAAGTGCGCGAACGGCGCAAGCATCAGCACCCCGGTGCAGACCTGAATCAATGCGATCAGATGCGGCGGCGTACCGGTCAGGCGCTTGATGATCAGCGCGGCAATCGCGTA
This sequence comes from Pseudomonas sp. P4_C8, assembly GCF_056401975.1. NCBI lineage: Bacteria > Pseudomonadati > Pseudomonadota > Gammaproteobacteria > Pseudomonadales > Pseudomonadaceae > Pseudomonas > Pseudomonas sp. P4_C8. The sequence continues at coordinate 40,590 of NZ_JBFUIH010000058.1, forward strand.
AAGGAAGGCCGCGCCCAGCGCCAGGCCGATCCCCATCAGGTAATCATTGCCGCTCTCGCCCTGCCCGCCATGAGCACTGACAATCGCCAGCATCCCGAGAAACGAAATGCCCAGCCAGAACAGTTTCTGCAAGGTGATTTTTTCGTTGAGGAACAACGCGGCCAGGCCGACCAACATGAACGGCTGAACGTTGTACACCGCCGTACCAATGGCAATCGAGGCGCGCGAATACGACGCAAACAACAGCACCCAGTTGCCGACAATTGCCACGCCACTGAACACTGCCAGCAGGAACGTAGTACGGGTCAGAATGTCAGGACGCAAAAAGCCGAAGGCCGCACAAATCAGCAGCAAGGTGCCCGCCCCGAACAGGCAGCGCCAGAACACCACGTCCAGCACCGGTTGCCCGGACACCAGCACGAACCAGCCAATGGTCCCGGAGATCAGCATGGCGGCGGTCATCTCAAATGAACCGCGACGTATTGATTTGTCCATCTTCAGACTCCTGTGTTTGAGCGCAAAGTATGCCAATCTACTCGGGAGCTTCTCCAGCGCAAAAAGCAGGCTAAACTCGATTTCTGCCTTTTTTATCAAGGCGGTTTCACCTAATCGCCTTACAGGGGTTTCGCCATGACCGACGACATCGACCAAGTGCTGATCAGCGCCTTGATGGAAGACTCCAGGCGCTCGCTCAAGGCGCTGGCGCACCTCAGCGGCTTGTCCTCGCCCAGTGTCGCCGAGCGTTTGCGCCGCCTCGAAGAACGCGGCGTGCTCAAGGGCTACACCGTGGAGATCGACCCGAAATGCTTTGGCTATCAACTCCAGGCCATCGTGCGGATTCGCCCGCTGCCGGGCCAGTTGCAGGAAGTGGAGAGACAGATTCAGGCCATCCCCGAATTCACCGAGTGCGACAAAGTCACGGGCGACGATTGCTTCATCGCGCGCCTGCACGTGCGCTCCATGGAACAACTGGACACCCTCCTCGACCGCCTGAATAGCCACGCCGAAACCAACACGGCGATCGTCAAGAAAACCCCGGTCAAACGCCGGTTGCCGCYGATGGCATGAGTGCTGTTTGTTGGGTAATAGCGTAGATTGAGGTTTTCCGGCGAAGGATTGGCGGTCTATGAAAACTCAGGCAATGCTACTGGCGGCGCTGCTGCTGGCGGGCTGCGGGACGATTCAAACTGTGGTGCGCGGTGACGAAGTGGCTGCGACAAGTCTCAAGGAACAGAAGAGCTATTGTGGTGCAGTTCCGCGAATCTACAGCGGTGTGAGCTATGATTTTTGCAGTTTGAATGCGCCGCTGAAAAAAGGCCTGGATGCACAAGACCACACCGATGCTCCAGCCGTCGTGCTGATCGACGTGGTCATGTCCGGCGCGCTCGACACCTTGTTGCTGCCCTACACCATCTACCGCCAGCAGGCCGATGGCAGCATTGTCATTGACTGAATGACCTGAATGTCAGGCAATAAAAAACCCGCCTGAGCGGGTTTTTTACTTAAAGCCTTCGATTAATCATCGCGGCTCATGATGCCGAACAGCTGCAACAAGCTGATGAACAGGTTGTAGATCGATACATACAGGCTGATGGTCGCCATGATGTAGTTGCGCTCGCCGCCATGAATGATGGCGCTGGTCTGGTACAAAATGCAGACCGAGGAGAACAGCACGAAACCTGCGCTGATCGCCAGTTGCAGGCCGCTGATCTGGAAGAAGAAGCTCGCCAGTGTCGCACCCAGCAGCACGAAGAAGCCTGCAGTGATGAAACCGCCCAGGAAGCTCATGTCCTTGCGGGTAATCAGCACGTAAGCCGACAGACCACCGAACACCAGCGCCGTCATCGCGAACGCCGAACTGACCACTTCAGCGCCGCCCTGCATTCCCAGGTAACGGTTGAGGATCGGGCCGAGCAGGAAACCCATGAAACCGGTCAGGGCAAAAGCAGAAACCAGGCCCCAGGCAGAATCACGGAGTTTGTTGGTGAGGAAGAAAAGGCCGTAGAAGCCGATCAGCACCACGAACACGTTCGGGTAACCGACGCGCATCTGCTGAGCGACAAACGCCATCACGCCGCTGAATGCGAGGGTGAGAGCGAGTAAGCCGTAAGTGTTGCGCAGGACGCGGCTAACCTCTAGCTGCTCAGCCTGCACGCTGTTATTAACTGCGTAATCCTGTTCGCGCATGGCGACACTCCTGTTGGTTTGAAACGTTCAGTCGCAAAGATCATAACAGACGCTCAGTAACAAGCTATGCAGAGAGTTTGACAGTGTGTTTCATTCAGGTATTATGGCGCCCGCAACACAAACGGAGGTGTGGCCGAGTGGTTTAAGGCAACGGTCTTGAAAACCGTCGACTGTAACAGGTCCATGAGTTCGAATCCCATCGCCTCCGCCATCTTTATACGACAAAGCCCTGATTTTTCAGGGCTTTGTCGTTTCTGGGGTTTGATCTATGAACCTCGGCACTAAAAGTGTTCCATAACTATTATGGAAGTGTTCCAGAACCAAGCCGCATTTTCTCTCCTTCGGCGCCCTGCCGAGCGCTAAAAACCTTCATGAAACTCGGTGCTACGCTGACCTGATAACCAAGGATTCGCGATGCCCAATTCAGATCTGCTCCCTTCCCTGCTCTACAAAATCAACGAAAATCAACTCGCCTTGGAAGCCGCCATCATGGAGCTCTCGAACTGGGTCGAGCAGCGCGGATCGGCCGACGTCGCCGACAATGTGCGCGGCGCCCTCGAAGCTATCGATAAGAACGAAGAATTCATCAAGATGACGCTCGCGGTGATGATGACACCCGAGTGACAGCAATCGATTGGTGCCGTTGCAGGTCCGGAGCGTGGACAGACTGCTGGCAAAATAGTAGCGTCACCGCTAGTCATCCACATCCATTCTTCGCAACTCACAAGAGTCAATATGTTCGAGGCAATTACCTACAGGAATGCAATCGGTCCAGGCCCATCAATCGATATCGGAGCATTGGCAGAAGGGCTTCTCTTCTATGGGCGTGTCGCGATTGTTGCTAATAGTGCAACGCTCAAAGATCTCCTAACTCGTATCCCTCCATTCATCCTCTTGCCCCTTTTGCATGATGGCAGACTGGAGATCCATTACTTAGAAGACCAGGCAGGCGTTTCAACGAACACCATGAGTAATGGGCGCTCGCTGCATAGCCTGATCAGCTTCTCCTCTCCAAATCACGCAATTGAGAAGGTCGGCCCCAAAGTGTTTATGGACGCCGCGGGTAACACAAGCCAAGCGAAGATCGGCGCTCGTAAGTTTACGAAGCTTCTTCGTCCGCTAAACCACTCGGGGTTCGACCAAGGATCGTTGCTTCAAACCCTTTCAGATAGCGATGCAATTGAGGAAACAGTTAGATCCCTAATTCACGAGGCAGTACCAAATTTCGACGCAACGAGAGGCCTTCGCTTCAAAATCGAACGCGAGAGTAACGGCTTTTACGTGGATACAAATATCGATTTTTCTGGGCTAAACAGTCTCTACCATCGAGTCGTCCCGGCAAGCCACTCATCTCTGACAGAAGGGTACATATTGGCGTTGATCCAGAGAGCGTACGAAGCGACATTCTTCGCCGCCTCCCTCAACACAGAGATGGCAGTCCATCCGATTGAAAGGGCGGTTCAGGCCGCTTCGGTTCAAGCTGTGGTTAAACGCTACTCAAACAACCAGTCTCAGATTGAGAGCTTCTCCAATCTGACTCTTGCTGATAGCCACGCAATTCGAGAGGCAGTCAATACAGGTGCAGTGCCATTTTCATCAGTTCTGAAGCTTCTAGATTCAGCTGAAAAATTTCGTCATTGGCTACACAAGCAACCGGCAGACGCGGACCTTGTCAGAGCCTATTATCAGGAGGTGATAAAGGACTCTTGGGTCGAAAAGCTGCCTGGAAAGAGCATGCGCTGGGGCATGTTTACTGGCATTGGTCTCGGAATTGATGCATGTGGAGCTGGCGGGCTAGGAACCGCTGCAGGTATGGCAATCGGCGCAATCGACTCGTTTCTCGTAGACAAGCTTATCAATGGTTGGAAACCCCACCAGTTCGTGGAAAAAGATCTCAAGTCTCTGTTTGCCCCTTCCATAACACACCGGGCCAATCGAAAAGTATGACACCTGACTTCTCTCCAGCTAAGCCGCCCGCAAGCAGAAGCCACCTATCCCTCCCCCCATTCCTCTGCCTGGCAGCTAAAATTTAGCCAGGCACGAAACGTCCACATTGGAAACGTGGTGGGTCGCTCCCACCAGTTTTCATCATGCGCCGATGATGCAGCAGTACTATTGGGAATGACCTACAGGCCTTGCGTTTCAACGGCATGCATTGTCGACTGTCTAAAACTCTAACCCGACATAGGCGCCTTTCGGGCCAATGAAACCGAGCAAGGTCGAGGTAGTTTTAGACGGCATTTCCCCCCTTCACGGCGTTTCCGCTGATCGAACACAATCCCCCTATCGCAGTAGTGAATCACCGATTTAACGCTGGTAATCTCGCCGCCACGTTTGCCAGGCATTAAGGGATGCAGGCGAAAATAGAAGCCCCGGGGCCGCGAACCTTCGGGGCTTTGCATTTTTGCACTGGAGCAGAATTACACCGCGATTCTAAAGGGGTAAGGCAAAGTACTCAGGGCCAATGAAACCGGGCACTTCCTTACCTTGGAATACTCGGTTTTAACCTGCTTTACACGGTCAGTGGTACAAAAATCGGTACAAGCTTCATTCTCTCCCTAGGCGTCCTGCCTACCGTTCGTCACTTCCTAATACTGCTGCTACGCTGAAGCCTCCATGGAGGAATCGCGATGCCAAACTCAGACCTGCTCCCTTCCCTGCTGTTCAAAATCAACGAAAACCAGCTCGCCCTGGAGGCTGCCATCATGGAGCTCACTCTTTGGATTGAGCAGCGCGGAGCGACCGAGGTCGGCGGCAACGTTCGCAGCGCCCTGCAAACGATCGACAAAAATGAAGAGTTCATCAAGATGACGCTCGCCGTACTCATGACACCAGACTGATCACTCACAGGCAGAAATCGGCCAGAAGTAGACATTGAAATCTCAAGCAACTTTGGCGGTAGCTCAACGCAGCTACCGAGAGAACCTTCCCGATGACTCGAAGTAGGGAATTGGGCGTAGGATCGTTTCGTGAGCCAGAAACGCGCCTTTATCTATATAAATGGTCCATACAGCTGATCCGGATCGCGGTTTCATAAGGCGGTGAGATGAACAACGATGAAATTCTCAAAGTGATGGCTGCAAGCCGTTCAGGCGCAACGGTCCATTGCGTCGATTTTGCGTTTCGCTCCTTGAGAGCCGCTGAAATTCAGGCGCGAAGAATTTGGAACAGGGAACCAGCGCCAAGCCAGCATGATGTTGAAGCTACGAAAAGGTTCTACCAAGACATCTTTATTGACATCCACTTTTATTTAATCGCGTTGAGGAACGTGTATAGGTATTTGGCTAAGGCAGTAAGAGATCCTGCGTTTGATGCATTTCGCCCGGAGCTGGCAGAGCTAAATGAACGCTGGTTTTTGCACTATGCCAAAGGGCGTGAAGTATTTGAACACATTGATCAGCGCTTGCCTGGTGAGATACATGAATCCCGAATTGTGGAAATCGTTGATGACAGTGGAGGCCGAAGAAAAATTCATTTCGGTTTTAAGCCAAAAAAGGGTGTGTTCACTCATTCCGATGAAGAGTGGGATATCACTACAAACACATTTGATCGGATCAGCGCCGATGTGAAATCACTGTTGTCCAGGATGGTAGATAGCTGCTCTTCCACGGACCTACCTCACCCCTCGTGATCGATTTTATTGAGGTTGAAAGAGAGGTAGGTCCTTTGCCCCTGAACGTCGGCTTTGGGTCGATTCTGTTGAAAAAGTCGATTTTCTCAAACGGCCAGGAGACTGACAGGTGAAAGCGCCGTTTTTGCGCGCTTCTACGCGAAATCTGAGTCCGAATACCTCTGCGACGATTCAAGATTTCAATTTCAGGCGAGTACTTTTTGGCCATGGAAACTAAGGCCGCCTTTTTCAACAGAATCGGTCGAATGCAGCCGCTGAATTACCTTTGCGAAGCCCACATAGGGATGGCGAATCGAACGCCTTTTCGCGTCCACGAGGGTCTTTAAGTCCTTCGACAAAGCGAGGAATTAAAAGGCTCCGACTGGTGTTCGCGTTCCGCAATTTTTGCTTTTCTGCTTCCATACGAGCCTTTGTTTTCAAGACCCTTTTAATAATTGCGGAACGAAAAAACCCGGCATTCAGAGTCGAACTACGCATATGTGTATTGGATCATTATGCCTTATCGGCATACCTCAGTATGTGCTAGACGGAAGAGCAAACGACGCCATTGACCTAGACTTGCTGGATCAACGCCACTTCACGACGAGCCCTGTACCGCACTTCTTCAGTGTGCTCTCGGACAATCGACGGAATCAAAAAGGCGTCTATGAGTAGCCAAATCCCGCTGATGATGAGTGGAAACAGAGTAAAACAACCTATGATGGTGATCACCAGTTGAACAATTGCCGTTCCGGTTTTACCCAAATAGAAACGATGGCCGCCAACGCCACCTAGAAAAAACCAAAGCAAATAGGCAACACCAGTTGATTTTTTGCTATTAGCTACTTTTTGTTCGACGAGCATTTCGGCTTGCAGGGAAGACATCGAGATCACCTTGATCGGTTGCATCCGTGAGCAATAGACCCACAGGGGACCGCCGAAAGATAGCATTTTGCAATCAAAATTACATAGAACGAGCAGACGCTCGTTCCCCATTTTGACTCGCAGCATCGACCCCAAATGGCAGAAATTCACCTGTCTGATTGCTCTCAACGAGACTGCCGGAGTGAGCATCTCGCACTCCAATCTCCTAAGCATTCGCCCTAGCACCCTATGCAAGCGGAGACCGCTGGAACCCGCCAAACACAAGGCTTCGCGCTTGGCGCTCGCTGCAACGATGCCCAACAGAGCGYAACCGTGTTTTACAAAGTCACTCGAAAAGTCACTGAACCTTTGCGGCTCATCCCCCGGCGTCCTGCCGGCCGAACACAATCCCTTCGTGCACCATTTTTCCAGATGCTACGCTCACACCTCCATGGAGGAATCGCGATGCCAAACTCAGACCTGCTCCCTTCCCTGCTATTCAAGATCAACGAAAACCAACTCGCCCTTGAAGCCGCCATCCTGGAGCTTTCGAACTGGCTCGAACGCGGTCAGCCGACGTCGCCGACAACGTCCGCGGCGCCTTGGACACGATCGACCGCAATGAGGAGTTCATCAAGATGACACTCGCGATGCTGATGACACCGGAGTGACCACTATCGGCTGTGGATTCAACCGGTCGACGCAACACAATGGATTGACTTACTACACACCTATTCTGCTGCATTGCCAGTGTTAGGATAGGTCCAGCATAAAGGCGAAGGACAGGAAATCAGCGAACATGGGAAAGAAGCAACAGAATGATAAAAAGCGGCATCACTTCGTGCCCAAAGCCTACCTAAAGGCCTTCTGTAACGAGAACGGCCGTGTGTGGGTTTACCGCAAGGACAACCCTCAGCAACCTCGCCCTGAGAGTCCAGACTCCACCCAGTTCAGGAACTATTACTACTCACAGCCGAGGCCCGATGGTGGCCAAGACAACAACGCACTTGAGGACTTCTTTTGCACAATCGAGAGTGGTTGGCCAGAAACGGTTGCGAAACTTCGCGCCAACAAGGATATAAATGATCAGCTATCCAACCTTTTCGAGTTCATGTCACTTCAACGGGCGCGTGTACCAGCCGCAAGAGACCTCACCGAGGGTATCGATGCGCAGTTCGTCAAAAGTCAGTTGATATCGATGCAAGCCAGAGGGGAACTCCCTACGCCTCCTCCAGGCTTTGAAGATCTACCAAACACGGTGGAAGTCGCCATTGACCCGCATCGTAGTATCCACGCGATGGTCGACATGTTCCAAGGTATGGGTGCTCTGTATGATGTGATCGGACTTTCCGTAGTACACAACAAAACCAGCCGGCCCTTCCTTACCAGCGATAACCCTGTCATCTGGTTCGACCCGTCCATCACCTTCGAACAACAGTTGCCCTACACTGTGAATCTACCCCAAGGTCCAGTAGCCTTGATCTTCCCCATCAGCCCTCACCTAGCAATCGTCGGCGACACCGCATTCGCACAGAGCTACGCTAAGGAGGGATTGTTGATAGCCGAGATCGACGACGAAGAGCTGATTAAAGCAATAAACGAGCAAATCTGCCGTTTCGCCTACGAGTCCATTCTGGCTTCAGCGCAGGGCCAAGAAGATCTGATTCTCAAACACGCTGAGTGTTCTCCTGTCCTGGAATCTAAGGAAATCCGCGGGTGGAACGGTTCAATAACAGTCCATCAGCAGGTGTTCGGAAAGAGACACACGAAGCCTAAGTGGTAGAAATCGCGTTCGGCGCTCTTTATCCGATACCCACCACGGAGCAGCCGAGATGGTGCATAAAAATTCACCGCAAATGTGCGAACTACATGGAGGAAGGCTGCATGAGTTACTTCAACAATTTTGAAAGACTTTTCATGCAAAGAAGCTTAGAGCTTGTTGATACATACGAGGGAGAGTATGAAACCACACAATTGCTGAACACTCTCATCGGACTTCTGTTTTTTCCGAACGAGAGAATGCAGGATCTAATCCCTGACAAGTCTCTTTTAGATCTAGAAGCCAGGGGTTTCAGACCAGACTGCATTGTCAATGCAGGAGCACACAAAATCCCACAAGAAATAAACCTGCGAGAATTAGTAAAGCGACTTAGAAACGCCGTTGCTCATTGCAAAGTCTCACCTTTCCCAAATGATCACCGGCCATGTGAAGGTTTTTTCTTCTTAGATAGAAATGACTTTGAGGCAAAGATCCCAGCAGATCAACTTAAAAACCTTTTGAGAGGACTTCTTGCCAACTTACTCAACCAATAACACATTAAGTTTGGCCAAAGTTTTTCAGCCCACTCAAAACTTAACAATGTAACCCTGAGATGGCCAGAATGGGAAATACCATCATTGGCGTGGCGAGAGAGAGCATAACAAAGCGATACATGTCGCTAGACACGTTTGAGAGCCGACAGAAACATTCGAGTGGTTCAAAGTGGATAAAGCTATCGGCAACGTAATAAATCAAGGGGTCGAATTAATCGTCCCCATCATTTCAGACGACTCGCGAAATATCCCCTCATGTTGCCTCTGAATTTACAGGATGGTTTTCATCATAACGAGCCCGCCCGTCAAGAACCATTGCAGCAATTTCTAACTCATGTAGACGTTCGATTTTTAATTCCCCAGCTAAAAGCCTCTGTCCTCCTAGAAATACTATCTCTTGACCTTCAGGTATTTCCATTCGGGGGACCCCGGAAAAATCGCACAAATTATCGTAAAAACTTCTTGCAAACCTGATAGCAGCAAGCACTTCGACCGTTGTCGTTCCGATCGTCAAAAAATCATACACACCTTCATCACATGAAGCGCTCCTAATCAGCACACCTTTAGATGCAAGATTGTTTGTAATCTCACGAATATGTAGTGATCGCGCAGCCAAGTAAATATGATTACAACCCTGCAAATAGCAGTCCAAATCACTAACACCTCTATCTTCGCGAGCTTCCAACACGTCTATTAAATATTTTGCCCCCTGAAGTATTCCTCTCTCAACACTTTTAAATTTTTCTTGATTGGCCACAGGCCAGCCTTTCTCGGGCGTACCGTTAAAAAATCGCACGTGCAGTACAGGATGCAGATCATATTTAAATTCGAGCACTCCCAAATACTCAACAGGATTCATAGCAGAAAAGTATGATATAAGCTCCTTTCTATGAGTATAAAACGCATCAAGATTATTTTTAAAGCTGACAACCTCGATCTGCTTTGCAGTCTGCTGCGTCGAGTGAAACTTTGAAATCAAGCCTGCCAAAGGAAGAGCAAGAGACATTACAGCCAAAGGCAAAATACTAATTTCTATAAATTTTTTATATCCATCCGATGACATTTCAAATTCATAGCTTGGCCACTCCCACAAACCTAAAGAAATTGCTACAGCTAGAGGCACGATAACCACCAACCAGAGCCAACCCTGATGAACCAGCCCCTTACTAGTGTCCAGACGAAATACGGAGCTCAGTCTCCCACTACCCCATTCCCCTTCACCAGCGAACGAAGCAACAATCAATACCGACACAGTAACTGGAATCAAGATTGTTAAAAAAAGCCAAATACCACCCGTCATACACCCCCCACTAAACAAACAAAAACCTAACTACCCAGAAAAGTGTATTTTCTTACCACCCTTCCTAACTATAATACTCAACTAACAGCCGATATGTTAGAACAATCCTCCCAACGCTGCCGGCTCCCAGTTCATGATCACCAACTCTCCGCTCACCTCAGCCTTACCTTGCCGTTGGTTAGTATTAGAGTAGCGAATGTCCAGGATTTCAAAGTGAAAACCTTCGAACACCCGACGGATGTCCGGGTGGTCGTTGATGCTGACCATCACCCGGCCCTTGCAGCGGCGCATGAAGTCGGCCATCCGTTCGTAATTTTCAAATGGAAAGTCCACCCCATACCCTGCGGTCTGCCAGTACGGCGGGTCCATGTAGTGGAAGGTATGGGCACGGTCGTAGCGTTCGGCACATTCCAACCAGGGCAAGTTTTCCACGTAGGTGCCGGACAGACGCTGCCAGGCGGCCGAGAGGTTTTCTTCGATGCGCAGCAGGTTAATGGCCGGACCTGTGGTCGCGGTACCAAAGGTCTGTCCGGAGACCTTGCCGGCAAAGGCATGATGCTGCAGGTAGAAAAATCGGGCGGCGCGCTGAATGTCGGTGAGGGTTTCGACGCGGGTCATCTTCTGCCACTCGAACACCTGCCGTGAGCTGAGCGCCCATTTGAATTGGCGCACAAACTCTTCGAGGTGGTTTTGCACCACACGGTACAGCGTCACTAGATCGCCGTTGATGTCGTTGAGCACTTCGACGGGCGCCGCCTGGGGTCGCATGAAGTACAGTGCGGCGCCGCCGGCAAAGACTTCGACGTAGCATTCATGAGGTGGGAAAAGCGGAATGAGACGATCGGCCAGACGGCGTTTGCCGCCCATCCAAGGGATGATAGGTGAAGACATAGATAGCAAGACCTTTACTGTATAAATAAACAGGTGTTAGGCTCGCTCCGCTTTGTGCACAGAGCAGGAGCCTTGGCGGGACTTGCAGGGACAATCTGCGGGGACAGTGGCCAGGCGGGATGTTGACGCATCCAGTCTGGCCGCTCCTTTTACTTCGGGGCTGAAACCTCTTCGACTTACGGCTGATCACCCTCCCGGGTTATCAACCGGGCACTTCAAGCACGACTTTCTCAGGCTTCCCTGATGCCCTGGCCTTGCCCTCCTTGCCACCATTGCACTCCACCGACACCGTCCACCCGGACGGGGTGAAGGTGTGATCGACCGACTCCACCAGGTAATCGCCATCGAGCCCGCGCTTGAAGCCTTGCGCCTCGATCATGCATTCGGCAAACAGGTCGGTCCGGCCCGGCAGGTCGAGGCGCACCGAGGCGGTGGATCGATTGAACGCCGCCAGACGGGCCTTCGCCGCCTCGTCGGCCGCGGTTTTGTCCGGGTAGAGATGGCGATCGGTGTGCACTGGCGGCAGCCCTTCCGGCACATTAGGGTTGTCCAGGTGCGAGACCTGCAATTCCCCGCTGGCCGGGTCCTGGTACTGGGTGCTGACACCTTGATGGGTGCTGCGGTCGCTCAAGCGAAACTGCCAGCGGGTGACGTCGCTGCGCGACAGGGTGATGACAGCCAAGGCCTGGCCACTGGCGCTCTGCCCGCCCTGACGCGGCAAAACCAACAACTTGCCGTCGGCCACCTTGGCCGTGCAGTCGTGTTTTTTCGCCACGCGGGTGATGAAGTTGAAGTCGGATTCATTGAGCTGGTCCATGCGCGGCACCCGGGTGTCGACCGGGCACGACGGCTGCCAGCCGTTGCGTACGGCCACGTCGCCAACGATCTGCGCCAGGCTGACGTCCTCCCAACTGCCGCTGCGCGTGGTCTTGCCACTGCCGCGCATGTCGCTGGCCTTGCCGCTGATCACCAGTGTGTCCGGTGGGCCGGAGACGGCCACTTCGTCCACGGTGTAGCGGCCCATGCGCGTCAGGTCGGCGCCGGCGTAGCCCAGGTAGACCTCGATGCTCGCGCCACGCACGGGCAGCGACACAGCGCCATCGCGGTCATCGATGCGCAGTTCAAACGAATCGGAGGCCATCCCGGGCCGGTCGGACAGCTGCAGCGAAACCAGCCGGTCATTGATCAGGGCGCTGATGTCGGCGCCGTCGGCGACGATACGAAAAAGCGGTTGCATAGTGGTATCCCAGACAAGAAAAAGCCCGCACTGGGCGGGCCGGGTAACGGGATCAATCCCACAACGATATGACGCTGTCCGTCTCCACCACCAGGTCTGGCAATGTGATCAGCACGCCGGCCCGGAACGGTTGCGGCTCATCGGCCAAGCCCTGATTGGCCGCCAGCACCGCCTCGACGCTGCGGTTCAGGTGGCCGTAATAGTGGTGGCACAGGGTGTCGAGCAGATCCCCGTCAGCTGTTCTGCAAGTCATCGCCATAACGGACAAACTCCAATGAAAAGCCTTGCTTGCGCGGAATCGCCCCAGGCAGCAAGGCGCTTTGTTCCTCGTCGATAGTGGTCAGGCACCAGTTACCCAGCACCTCGCCGTAACCGGTGGTCAGGTTCAGCGGCAGCAACTTGGCGCCGATGCTGCGCAGCGTATCCAGTTGCTTCAAGCCGCCTTTGTAGCTCGGGTAGATCGCGCCCTTGATGGTGATTTTCTCCTCGCCCAGACTCACCGCCTGTTGCGCCGGCCGGCGGGTCAGACGTTCCTGCGCGGCCCAACGAAACGTGGTCTGCCGTCGCAGTTCATCGAAGGCGGCGGTGTCCAGGTTGAAGTAATACGGCCGCTCGTTGGCCTTGAGCGGGTAAATGATCAGCAGGTGCGGGAACGGCTTCACCGCGTCCGGGATCGGCGTCATGTCGCCAGCAAACCATTCCGTGGGGAAGATGTTGCCCAGCGCGGCATTGGCCTTGCCGGCCACCTTGTTGAACGCCGCGCCAAAGCGGCCAATCTGTTCGGTCAGCGCGGAAAAGTGCTCCTCAAACTGGGCCAGCGCGCGCTGGGTCTGGTTGTAGAAGCTGGCCACCTTGCCGATCTTGGCCTGCGCCGAGTTGATTGCACTTTGCAGACGCCGGGTCTTGTCGCTCAGGTCCTCGCTGAGAAAGGGCAAGCCTTCCAGCGCATCGGCCGCCCCGCTGATTTCATTGAGCGCGCCATTCATGGGCCCGGTCATCGACTCGAGGTCAGTGCGGCCGGCTTCACCGGCGTCGACCATGTACTTCAGCCCGCCCTGCAAGTGTTGCAGGTAGGTTTTTTCATCCGACATAACATTTCCTCAACCCACATGGGGCGCATCAAACAACTGGCGGGCGCGCGCCTCCCGGGCGAAGTCCTCAAACTGGCGCTGCAAGTGCGGCATCAACGCTTGGGCCAACTGCGCCGGGTCTTTCACATCGCCCTGCACGGTAATGACCGGGGCCGGGGCGAAGGTGAATTGCTGATCGACCTTCGGCCATTCGGGTGTCTTGGCCGCCGTAGTCGACATCAATGCCGCCGCCGTGACCGGCGCGACGGGGGCGTTGTCCATCGAGCGTACGACCGCGCCAACGCCCTGGCCGGCGGCCATGGGCAAGATGCCGATCGGCGCTTTGGCCGGCGTGTCCGGCCCGCCAAATAACGCCTTGCCCATGGTCGCGCCCAGCTCACCGCCGCCCCACGCGCCGAGCATGCCGCCGATCACTCCGCCAATCGCGGTTCCAATCAGCGGGATGACCGAACCGATGGCCGCACCGGCTGCTGCACCGGCCAAACCACCGGCAAGYCCGCCCGCCGCCTCGCCGTAGCC
>NZ_JBFUIH010000059.1:0-30483 GCF_056401975.1 Pseudomonas sp. P4_C8
ACATTGGATTTGCGGTGTTCACAATTCCCCTGTGGGAGCGACGGTGCGACGATTCGACCTGCTCGCGAAGGGGCCGGTTGCAACACCGCTAAACAGCAGCCTTGAACCCCTCCTCCCGCTGCAACGCCCGCGCCCGGATCACGTCCAGAATCGCGCACCCTTCGCGCATCAGCAGATGCACCGCCCCGGTCACCCGCGTCAGATCACAGTCTGATATGCCTTTGAGGCCAAGGCTGGACAAGGTGTCCGCCAGATCTCGAACCACCGTGAAGCGATGCGCCGCGCAGGCTGCGAGGTCGCTGAGTTCTTTGTGGGTATTGATGAAGAGCACCGGGTTTTCGGCGTCGTAGGTGTCGATGGGGAGGTAACGAGGCATTACTTGGTCGTGCATGTGTGAACTCCTATTAATAGAGCTTCCACCGTTCGCGGCCAAGCGAAAAGAGGTGGCAGCTGTACGCGGGTTGGCCGACCGGGTATAGGAAACCGGCACACCCGAAGGTGTCCCACGCACAGCCGCCATAACACACCATTTCAGGCACAACGCGCCTGAAATGGTGTTATGGACGTTTTGCGTTCCTAAACTCGACCGGCCAAGGTCGTTCGCGGAGTTTTCCGCGAGCCCGAACTATAGGGGTCGATACCGAAACGCGGCAACAGGGTACGTTGTAGGAAACGTCTTGGAAAGTTGTGCGCCACTGAATGAGCCAGATCAATCGCCGCAAATCCTTGTGGGAGTTAGCCTGCTCGCGATGGCGGTGGATCAGCTGGCAGAGTTGTTGGATGAACAGCCGCCATCGCGAGCAGGCTCACTCCTACAGGGGATCTGCGGTGAAGGGTCAGACGGGATCGAGCAGTTCGTGACAGGGCGTGCCATTGATGCGGCAAATCACCCGATTGCGCCCCGTGGTCTTGGCTTCATACAACGCTTGATCCGCATCGTTAAGCCACAAGGTTGCGTCGGTATGCGTCGGGTCAAACGCTGCCAGACCAATGCTCAAGCTGACCTTCAACCCTGGACTCTGCTCGTAACCTAACGAGGCAAAACGGTCGCGCAAGGCTTCCATCGTTGCGGCGGCGCTGTTCAACGGCATGCCGGGCAGGATCACGCAGAACTCGTCGCCGCCATAACGCCCGGCAACATCGGTGGCGCGCAGGTTCTGCTTGAGCATCTTGCTCAGCTGGCGCAACACAATATCCCCGGCGACGTGACCGTAGGTGTCATTGATGGTTTTGAAATGGTCGATGTCGATCAGTGCAATCGCCCCGCCCTGCTCGCGTTGGCAACGCTGGAATTCGACTTCCAGTTGGTCCTTCCAGGCGCCATGGTTCAACAGGCCGGTCAGGCTGTCGGTGCGGCTCAGGGCCAGCAACTCGCGCTTTTGCCGGCCAAGGGTGGTGGCCTGACGAAAGCAGAGCCAGCCCAGCGTCAGGGGATACACGATCAGCAGGGGCATGCAGGCGAACATTTGCAACGGTGTCGTCGACGGGATGAAGGTCGGGGTAAACACCAGCCCTCCAACCCCCATCCCGAGAATCTGCGCGGCGAAGCCTACTAACAGGAAACGCAAGCCGCCGATGGCGACATTGTTCATTGCCATCATCGACAGCGTTGCAACGCTGGGTAGCGGATTAAATTGCATGGCCGCCACCCAGAAACCACCGAGAAAGGCATCCACCAGGATGTTGCGGTGCTCGGCGTGAAACGGCACCTTTGCCCGTCGCGCCCACTGATAGGCAACGTGCGGCCATAACACGCCGTTGAACACCATCAGCCCCCACACCCACGGCGCCGGGTCGAGTGGGTACATCGCCGCGCTCACGCACAACAAACCCAAGGCCAGGCCCAAGGTTCGCGATGCATAGAGCCTCCTGGCCAATGAAAGTCCTTTCCCTCCCGAATTTTCCATAGGGCCTCTGCGCCACTGAACGGAACTTGATAACACCGGGGTTGCAGGTGCGTTGAGAGTCTATCAGGGCGACGTTAAATAGCCATCACTGGCGAGCGGGCTGAATACCAGGCTATTGCCACCACGCGAGTCGTCAATGTTTGGCTATACATGAAGAGAGGGTTCAATCAATAACCATAAAAAAGGAGACCCATGCAGACTTTTCAAGTGTTGATCATCGGCAGTGGTTTTGGCGGTCAGTGCGCGGCGATCAATTTGCTAAAAAACGGTATCGACGATTTTCGCCTGCTGGAACGGCGGGACTTTTTCGGCGGCACCTGGTGCCAGAACACCTACCCCGGCGCGGCGGTGGATGTGCCTTCGCCGCTGTATTCGCTGTCCTTTGCGCCCTATCGCTGGACGCAAATGTTCGCCGAACAGGCGGAACTGCACCGCTACACCCAGCACGTGGTGGAACACTTCGGCCTGCGCGACAAGGTCGAACTGCAAGCCAATGTCGAACGCATCGAATGGGATGACGCCAGCAAACGCTGGGCAGTGCACACCGGCAGCAAAGGCACGTTTTACGCGCAGTTTCTGATTAACGCGACGGGGCCGTTGAGCCAACCGGTCGTCCCGCACTTCGAGGGCATGGAACGCTTTCAGGGCAAGACCTTTCACACCAACAACTGGGACCATGCCTACGATTACCGGCAAAAACGCGTGGCCATCATCGGCAGTGGTGCCAGTGCCGCGCAGGTCATCCCGGCGATTGCCCCGGACGTCGAGCACCTGCACGTGTTTCAACGCACGCCGCACTGGGTGCTGCCAAGGGGCGATCGCGCGTTTGGCCCGTTCCAGCGCTGGCTGCTGGGGCTGAAACCGGCCTACAAACTGCTGCGCTGGATGATCTACTGGCAGTTCGAAACCCGGGTGATTGCCTTCAAATACTCGAAACCGGCGATCCACATGGTCCAGCAACACGCCCTGCGCTTCCTCAAGCGTCAGGTGCCTGACCCCCAATTACGCCAAAAACTGACACCGGACTTCACCATCGGCTGCAAACGCGTGCTGATCTCCAGCACCTACTACCCGGCACTGGGCCGCCCCAACGTGACGTTGCACAGTCGCGAACAGGGCATCACCGCCATCGATGAAACCGGCATCGTCACTCAGGATGGCCAGCACATCGACCTCGACCTGATCGTCTGGTCCACCGGTTACGACGCCACCGACGGGGTGATTTCCTACCCGGTCACCGGCAAACACGGCACGCAACTCAAGGACGTCTGGGCGCAGTATCCCCGGGCTTATCTGGGTACCAGCCTGCCCGACTTCCCGAACCTGTTTATCGTCACCGGCCCCAACACCGGCATTGGCCACACCTCGGCGCTGTTTATCATCGAGTCACAGATGAATTACATCCTCGACTGCATCCGTACGTTAAAAGCCCAAGGTTTACGCAGCATTGAAGTACGCGCCGAAGCGGAACGTACCTACACTGAAATGATCCACCGTGAAATGGAGCGCACCGTATGGAAGTCCGGAGGGTGCCACAGTTGGTACCAAAGCAAGAGCGGTCATGTGATTGCCATGTTTCCGGGGTTCAGTTTCAGCTATCACCGTTTGACTCGGGCCTTGAAACCCGCCGACCACATCCTGTCCTGATCACGTTAAAGGAAGTCATCCGATGCTTCTATTCGTTGTCATTATCGCGGTTGTCGTGGCCTGGAGCTGGTTGAACTATCCGGCCATCGGTTATTGGCTGTATGACTTGAACATGGCCATTGAAGCCAAGCTGTATCGGCTGCACAAAATCGTCGTGCCCATTAACGAGATGACCGTCTCGACATGGCAAGGCGGGCCGTATGAGGCGTCCAGCAGTGTGCTGATGCTGCACGGCTACAGCGCCGACAAAAACCTCTGGCTGCGCTTTGCCCGGCACTTTGTCGGCAATTATCGGGTCATCATTCCGGACATTGCCGGGCATGGCGAAACCGGCTTCAAGGCCGGCGGCGGCTATGACATCCCACTGCAAGCCAAACGGATGATCCAGTTGCTGGATGTCTGCGGAGTCGAGAAGGTGCACGTGATCGGCAACTCAATGGGCGGTTACATCGCGGCGTGGCTGGCGGCCACGTACCCGGACCGGATCGCCTCCGTGGCGCTGATCGACCCGGCCGGGGTCACCGCGCCCGAGGCCAGTGATCTGGAGCGGCATTTGGCCAAGGGACATAACCCGTTTCTGATTCACTCACGGGAGGAGTTTCGACACTTCTACGCCATGACCATGGCAGAACCGCCATGGGTGCCCGGCGTGGTGCTGGACGCCGTTGCCCATCGCTATGAGCAAAGCCGCGATGAACTGGAAGAAATCTTCAACGACTTTCGCGCCAGCCCGCCGATGGAACCCAAACTGGCCGACATCAAGTGCCCGGCGCTGTTGCTGTGGGGGCACAAGGACCGTTTGATCGACGTCAGCAGTGTGGCGGTCTGGAGCAAAGGCATCGTCGATTTGCGGGTGCATATCTGGGATCACAGTGGCCACATGCCGATGGTCGAACAGCCCGCCAATACTGCGCGACTGTATCGGGAGTTCCTGGGATCGCTGCGCACCGAAAGCCGCTCCCACCTATAACCCCCCTGTAGCAGCTGACGAGCAGCGCGAGGCTGCGTTCGGCTGCGAAGCCGTCGTGAAGTCAGACGCTGTGGTTTTTCAGTTAAACCGCGCTTTCAGGGTTTACGACTGCTTCGCAGCCGAACGCAGCCTCGCGCTGCTCGTCAGCTGCTACAGGGCCGGCGGGGATGCAGTCCTTGGCAGAATGAAGTTCGTAAGATTCTTCGTTTGTCGGCGGCGCTGAAGGCTGCGATCTTTTCGCACATCCTTTACGTCACCGCGCCAGGAATTTTTTCATGAGCCAGCCACGCTTCGTCAGCCCTGACCTGATCCGCCAACGCTTCTCCAAAGCGATGTCCGACATGTACCGCGAAGAAGTGCCGTTGTACGGCGCGCTCATGGAGCTGGTGGAGCAGACCAACCAATACGTGCTGGACAACGACCCGCAGATCGCCCGCCAGTTGAACAGCACCGGTGAAATCGAGCGCCTGGACCTTGAACGTCACGGTGCCATCCGCGTCGGTACTGCCACAGAACTGGCCACCCTCGCCCGTTTGTTCGCGGTGATGGGCATGCAACCGGTGGGTTATTACG
This sequence comes from Pseudomonas sp. P4_C8, assembly GCF_056401975.1. Classification (NCBI taxonomy): domain Bacteria; kingdom Pseudomonadati; phylum Pseudomonadota; class Gammaproteobacteria; order Pseudomonadales; family Pseudomonadaceae; genus Pseudomonas; species Pseudomonas sp. P4_C8. Next base: position 5,098 of record NZ_JBFUIH010000059.1, read on the forward strand.
ACCTGACCCCGGCCGGCGTGCCGGTGCATTCCACGGCGTTTCGCGCGGTGCACGAAGCGGCGTTGCAGGTCAGCCCTTTTCGCGTGTTCACCTCGCTGCTGCGCCTGGAACTGATTGAAGACCTGGAACTGCGCGCGTTCGCTCAGTCGGTGCTGGATAAACGCCAGATCTTTACCGCGGCAGCGCTGACCCTGATCGAGCGTGCTGAAACCGAGGGCGGTCTTACCGAAGACGAGGCGCAGCACTTCGTCGAACAGGCGCTGGAAACCTTCCGCTGGCACCACAGCGCCACCGTCACTGCCGAGCAATACCAGAAACTCAGTGCCCAGCATCGCCTGATCGCTGACGTCGTGGCCTTCAAAGGCCCGCACATCAACCACCTGACGCCGCGCACATTGGACATCGACATCGTCCAGGCACAAATGCCCGCCCACGGCATCACCCCCAAAGCGGTGATCGAAGGCCCACCTCGCCGTCAGTGCCCGATTCTGCTGCGCCAGACCAGTTTCAAGGCGCTGGACGAGCCGGTTGCCTTCACCGATCAAGCTAAAACCCGAGGCAGTCACAGCGCGCGCTTCGGCGAAATCGAGCAACGTGGCGCCGCGCTGACGCCTAAAGGTCGGGCGCTGTACGACCGTTTGCTCAATGCCGCACGGGACGAGTTGAAAGACTTCCCCAATGAAGCCAATGCCGCACGCTACAACGCACTGATGGTGCAGCACTTTGGCGAATTTCCTGACACATACGAAGGTATGCGCCGACAGGAACTGGCGTACTTTCGCTACTTCGTGACGGAAAAAGGCTTGGCGGCGGATGCGCTGGATTCGTTGTCGCTGGAGGATTTGCTCGACGGCGGCTATTTGCGGGTTGAACCGCTGGTGTATGAGGATTTTCTGCCGGTGAGCGCAGCGGGGATTTTCCAGTCGAACCTGGGGGACGCGGCGCAAACCCACTATGGCGTGCATTCGAACCAGCAGGCGTTTGAGCAGGCGCTGGGGCGATCGACGATTGATGAGTTGGGGTTGTATGCCGAGACGCAGCGGCGTTCGGTTGAAGAGTGCTATGCCGCGTTGGGCCACGCGATCTAAAGCAAACGTGTAGCAGCGCGCAGCCTCCTGTGGGAGTGAGCCTGCTCGCGATGACGGAGTGTCAGTCGACAGCTGTGTTGCCTGATACACCGCTATCGCGAGCAGGCTCACTCCCACAGGCTGCGCAGGCTGCTACAGGTGCAGTGATTCAGCGGAGTTTGGTCAGCAACGCCTCGGCGGCTGCATCGGACGACGCAGGGTTCTGGCCGGTGATCAGCAATCCGTCCGTGAGTACATAGCTCGCCCAATCGTCGCCCTTGGAATAAATCCCGCCCTTCTCCTTGAGCATGTCCTCCACCAGAAACGGTACGACGTTCGTCAGTTGCACCGCCTCTTCCTCCGAGTTGGTGAAACCCGTCACGCGCTTGCCTTTGACCAAAGGCTGGCCATCCGCGCCTTTGACATGGCGCAACACGCCCGGTGCATGGCAGACCGCCGCGACCGGTTTACCTGCCTTGATAAACGCCTCGATCAGCGCAATCGAAAAGGTATCTTCGGCCAAATCCCACAGCGGACCATGGCCGCCCGGATAGAAAACAGCATCGTAATCTTCGACTCTCACGCTGTTCAGCAGCGCAGTAGAGGCTAATGCGGATTTAGCCGCAGGGTCTTTGTTGAACCGATCCGTCGCCTCGGTTTGCGCGTCCGGCTCGTCACTTTTTGGGTCTAGCGGCGGTTGGCCGCCCTTGGGCGAGGCCAGGGTCAGTTGCGCACCGGCGTCCTTGAAGGCGAAATACGGCGCGGCGAATTCTTCCAGCCAGAAGCCGGTTTTCTTACCCGTATCACCCAATTGATCGTGGGACGTTAAAACCATCAGGATTTTCATGTCGTTCTCACTCCGGTTCAGGGTTATTCGGACGCTCGACGGCGCTGTTTTTATGGACCCTGCTGCCGGTCGGTTCGTTGCACCAGGTACAGGGGGTCTTTGACGGGTGGCGCAAAGCCGTTATGCGCAAGAAGTTGCGCACTCATCCTACAGAAAGGTCCCGCCTGGATGCTGATCGCCGGGCCAGGAGGGCTCTCCAGCCGAGTGCGCAAGAAGTTGCGCAGTGGTGTGCAAGTTCTTGCGCACATTCCTCAGGGATCTTCGCCGATAAATCTTTCAGTCGCCGAAAATTGTCCCTGGTCCATTGATCTATAAGGCTTTCAGCGTTTCTGGCACGGACCTTGATAACAGTCAGGCACCCACCGGGCGATACCGCCTCCCGGGCACTCTTAATTTTTTAGCAAGGAGCACATCCATGGCTACACCAGCGTACATGTCCGTCACTGGCGAGAAACAAGGTCTGATCACCGCCGGCGCGTTCACCGCCGACTCGGTTGGCAACACCTACCAGGAAGGTCACGAAGACCAGGTCATGGTTCAGGCTTTCAGCCACGACGTGATCATCCCGCGTGACCCGCAATCCGGCCAACCGACCGGTCAGCGCGTTCACAAGCCAGTCGTGATCACCAAGGTCTACGACAAGTCCTCGCCACTGCTGCAAGCGGCTCTGACTTCCGGCGAGCGCATGAGCGAAATCGTTATCCAGTGGTACCGCACTTCGGCTCAAGGTACCCAAGAGCACTACTACACCACCAAACTGGAAGACGCCATCATCGTCGCCATCAACAACAAAATGCACAACTGCCAGGACCCGTCGAACTCGCACTTCACGCACCTGGAAGAAGTGCAGTTCACCTACCGCAAAATCACCTGGACCCACGAAGTATCCGGTACTTCGGGTTCCGATGACTGGCGTCTGCCGGTCGCCTGATCCAGGCCGATCGTCTCAAGCATCGGCCAGCTCTGCTGGTCGATGTTGTTTTCGCCCTTCCAGAATTTTCGCGTCTGCTGATGCCTTCTTCGGCTATTGGCGAACGCCGCTGCACTGCACGAGGAACAAGGGATGTTCGCGCCGGCCAATCAGACTCACTTTGCCCTGACCATCGAAGGCCTATCCAACGATTTACAGGTGCTGTCCTTGCAAGGTCGGGAGGCGATCAGCCAACCGTTCGTGTTTGAGGTGGAACTGGTCAGTGAACAGCCGTCCCTGGACCTCGAAACCCTGCTGCACAAACCGGCCTTTTTGCAGCTCTCGCCTGACGGCAGCGGCATTCATGGCCAGATCTACCGCGCCGCCCAGGGTGATTCCGGCAAACGCCTGACCCGCTACGCGGTGACCCTGCGCCCGCAACTGTCGTACCTCACGCATCGCATCAACCAGCGCATCTTCCAGAACCTCAGCGTGCCGAAAATCATCGGCAAGGTCCTCGAAGAGCACGGCATTCAAAGCAACGCCTACGTCTTCAACGTCGGGGCGATCTATCCCGAGCGCATCTACTGCGTTCAATACGACGAATCGGACCTGCAGTTCATCCAGCGCCTGTGCGAGGAAGAAGGTATCCATTACCACTTCCAGCACAACGCCACGGCCCACAAACTGGTGTTTGGCGATGACCAGACGGTGTTCCCGAAACTCGCCCCCGTGGCCTATCAGCAAGACTCCGGCATGGTCGCCAACCACCCGGTGATCAAGCGCTTTGACCTGCGCCTGGAAACCCGCACCAGCCGCACCACCCGCCGCGACTACGACTTCGAAAAACCGCGCATCACCCTCGAAAGCGAAAACCGTGGCGACGCCCAGCCCGACCTCGAAGACTACGACTACCCCGGTCGCTTCCTCGACCGCGAACGCGGCAAGCACCTGGCCAAACGCGCCCTCGAACGTCACCGCAGCGACTTCCAGCTCGCCGAAGGCAAAAGCGATCAGCCGATACTGGTCAGCGGCCACTTCCTGGCCCTGACCCAACACCCGAAAGCCAAATGGAACGACCTCTGGCTGCTGACCGAAATCATCCACGAAGGCAAACAGCCGCAAGTGCTGGAAGAATCGGTCACCAGCAGCACAACCAACCTGAAAGACGATTTCCACCAGGGCTACCGCAACCGCTTCCAGGCCACCCCGTGGGACGTGCCGAACCGTCCGCCGCTGCATCATCCCAAGCCACGGATCCTCGGCAGCCAGAGCGCCGTGGTCACCGGCCCCAAAGGTGAAGAAATCCACTGCGACGAATACGGTCGCGTCAAAGTGCAATTCCACTGGGACCGCGAAGGCCAGGCCGATGACAAGACCAGCTGCTGGCTGCGCGTCTCCTCCGCCTGGGCCGGCGCCCATTACGGTGGCATCGCCATCCCGCGCATCGGCATGGAAGTGCTCGTCACCTTCCTCGAAGGCGACCCCGACCAACCGCTGATCAGCGGCTGCCTGTACCACAAGGAAAACGTCGTCCCGTATCCGCTGCCGGCGAACAAGACCCGCAGCACCTTCAAGACCCTGAGCTCCCCCGGTGGCGGCGGTTTCAACGAACTGCGCATCGAAGACAAAAAGGGCCAGGAACAAATCTTCCTGCACGCCCAGCGCGACTGGGACGAAAACGTCGAACACGACCAGAAAATCCGCGTCGGCAACGAACGCCACGACACTGTCGAGCAAAACAGCTACAGCGAATTCAAGGCCGAAGAACACCACACGGTGTACGCCGACCGCAAAGTCGAAGCACGCGCCAATGACCACCTGACCGTGGGTGCAAACCAGCACATCAAGATCGGCACCGGCCAGTTCATCGAAGCCGGCCAGGAAATCCACCTGAGCAGCGGCATGAAAGTCGTGCTCGAAGCCGGCAGTGAACTGACCCTCAAAGGCGGCGGCAGCTTCATCAAGATCGACGCCAGCGGCGTGACCCTGAGCGGGCCGGTGATCAATATGAACTCGGGTGGAAGTCCCGGCAACGGGACTGGTGCGGCACCGCTGATGCCCGGCGTGCTGAAACAGGCAGACGCCGACAAGGCCGGCGCAGTCCTGACCCCGGCTCAGGTGAATACGTTGAAACGTAATGCGCCGTTTTGTGAAGAGTGTGAAAAATGTAAGGCAGGTGCGTGTGCAATCTGATCTTTTGACCCCGCAGGCGTGGCTTGCAGAACGGCCGTTGCAGGCCAATGAACGTCTTTATTTGATCGTCAGCGCCGCCAGCGATGCCGATGCGCTCAAGACGCTTTATCAAACTGAACCAACAACCCAGGCAACTCCTATCTGGGGCGGAACCCCCTACGCGAGCTGGCAACAGGTCATGCCCTACCTCGTCGAGCTGAAATCCAACTCCGGTTTTCTACCGTGGATTGCCGAAACAGACGCGCAGGACTGGGGTTGGCTGGCGGTTTCAACCAGCATGCCGGAGGTGGTGTTCGAACACCTTCGCAGCCTGACCCAAGTGCGCATGCCCGATGGGACCGAGGTGTTTTTCCGGTTTTGGGATGGGCGGCATATCTACCCGATTCTGGAAGGACTCAGCGATGCGGCGGGGGAAGTGCTGCCGGTGTTTGATCGGTATTTGATTAATGGGAAGCGGTTGGAGGTTGGGCCAAGGGTGGTGCCGAAGGCGAAGGATTGGCCTTGGTGGGAAGTGCCGAAGGGATTGTTGGATGGGCTCGCCAAGCAGAACTCGTCAACCCTGATCGGCAACTTGATGCAATGGCTGGGAGAGGAACGTCCAGACATCTACGCCGCTTATCCCGAGAGCAACCTGAAGCTGAAAATCGCACGCTTCGTGCGCCGGCCCGATGCTCCGAAAAACCTGAATGAAGCACTGTTAAACCACCTGATTCTGGAGCAAGGCTGATGGATCGCGTTGCCTTTATTGATGACCAACTGGCCACCTTCAAGGACAGTCTGAAACTTTATCGTGAACTGACCGAAAGCAACTTCGCCCAGTGGGTGGATAAAGGTCCTCAGTTCTTTGACAGACCAGCCTTTTTTGGAATGAACAGGACCGTTAAGCTCGGTAGTGCGAGCGCGACAGTCAGCACCGGCAATAACGAGTTTTCGTCTACTGTCGCGGAGTGTCCGGCAAACCGCTTGCTACTGATCGAAAGCAAATTCATATCACTTCATGACGTTCCGGTTGGCAATATCACTGTCGAAGTGACCCCGGTAGACGGTGGTGAGGCCGTTCCTGTCTTGCTGAATGAGGAAGGTAAAGGCGTTTACAAAGGGACACCGGGGAAAAAATATTACGTTCGCGTCCAGAGCAAGGTTACAAAAGAACAGGTCACCGCACTTTTCGACTCCTACGGCGGTTTGACCCAGCAACTGCAAACATGGCTGGAAGCTGAGTGGAGAAACTATAGGCCGCTATGGCCCACCCAGACCTTATCGACAACTTACCTTGCGCAGCTCAATGGCTCTGCCATAGGTACATGGGAAGCCATCAAAGGCGCGTTTGATGGCTTGAAACGCATATTCGAGATTCTGAAGGACCCTCAAAAATATGCAGAAGAGCTGGGTCAAAGTGCCACTGACCTGATCAAACTCGCGAAAGAAACACCGGCGGCCATGGAAAGGCTCATGCTGCTGGCGAGTGATCAGGCGGCCTTATTTTTACTGCTGAAAACTGCAGCTATCTGGCTTATTGAGTTACCGCCTAGCGTAGTTGCGGGTGAGTTCTCTAAGCAGGCTTCCAGCATTCTGGTAACCATTCTCATCGACCTCGTGCTGGCCCTGGTGCTGACGTATGCGGTCGCAGGCTCAGGTATTGCCTATTTGGGCGTGCGCCTGGCGAACTACGGCGCAAGAATTCTTGAAGCCGTCACCGGCTTCATCAAGTCCGTCTTCAATATCCTGAAAGCCTTTATGGAGGCTATCGATAAATACAAGAAGGTGGCCGCCCGTGCAGCGGTTGGGGCCTTTGAAAAAGGCAAGGTCAAGATTGGTTGGGGCAGGCAGGACCACGCAAAAGTACATACCTCGGAACATTTGGACGACAACTCCAAGCAATCGACCAACCACGATGACAAAAATGTCGCGTGCACCCGTGAAACCTGCGTAAACGGCTGCCCGGTTTCGATGGTCACCGGCGAAGAGTTACTCACACTCACCGATGGTCAACTCAATGGCCTCCTTCCATTTGAATGGACTCGACTTTATCGCACCAGTGCTGCGGAAATCAATTGCGGCTTGGGCTATGGCTGGAGTCATGCACTCGCGCAGCGAGTGGAGATAAACAACGACGAGGTTGTCTGGACGGATCATGAAAACCGCGTAACGACCTTTCCCCTCCCGAGCGAACAACGCCCAGCCATCACCAATAGCTTGTCCAAAGCGGCTATTTACATCGGTGACGATCCATCTGAACTGATTCTGTCCCAGGCTGGCGATCAAACGCTGTTCTACCACTTCCGCTACAACATCAAGGGCGCCACGCTAATTGCTATCAGCGGCAAATACGGCAACCGCCTGCACATCACTCGTGACATTCATGGGCGTATCAAGCGTGTGGACAACGGTTCCGGTCGTGCCTTGCTGTTGCGTTACGACCGCAAACATATAGTTGGCATCGATTACCAGCAGTTCAGCCCGGCAGACAATCTGGAAGATGCATGGAGCACCATCCAGACATTAGTTAGTTATCGCTACGACGAACAACATCACTTGGTTGAAGCGAAGAATGCCGCCGGTGAGAGCGAGCGATACGCCTACGATGAAAAGCACGTCATCCTCGAAAGACAACTGGCCGGTGGCGCCAGTTTCTTTTGGGAATGGGAAAACGAGGGCAAATCTTCACGTTGCGTCCATCACTGGGCGAACTTTTCGCAGATGGATGCCCGTTACGTTTGGGATGACAAGGGTAGCGTCACCGTTACCAATGCCGACGACAGTGAAGAAATCTACACTCACGACAATCAAGCCCGACTGATCAGCAAAGTCGAGCCAGACGGTGCCGAACATCTCAAAGCATACGACGACAAAGGTCGGTTGATTGCCGAGAAAGACCCGCTGGGAGCGATTACAGAGTTTCAGTACGACGAAGCAGGACGCCTGGAAGCGGTCATCCCACCAGAAGACGCACCGACGCAATACGAATACAGCAACGGTTTTGTAACAGTCGTCCGGCGTGAGGAATCGATCTGGAGATACCAGCGAAATATCCAAGGTGACATCACCCAACAAACAGATCCTGACGGTAACGTCACTCAGTACAGCTACGACGGACAAGGCCGTTTACTGCAAATCCGTCACCCCGACGGCGGTCGCCATAATCTGGGCTGGAACAATCTGGGCGAGTTGATCGAAGAGCAACTGCCGGACGGCGGTCAGCGCAAGTATCGCTACGACGCACTGGGCAGACAGATCACCCGCCAGGACGAGAGCGGGAGGGTTACCCAGTACCAATGGGATACCGCCAATCGTCTCGCACAAATCACTCTGCCGGGCGGTGCGACTCGTGCGTTCACCTACAATCCATACGGTCGTGTCACCGCTGAACGCGATGAGTTGGGTCGCGTTACCCGCTATGAATACGCCGATGGCCTGCATCTGGTCAGCCGCCGCATTAACCCTGATGGTAGCCAACTGCGCTACCGCTATGACAACTCACGCCTGTTGCTCAGCGATATCGAAAATGAACGTGGCGAGCAGTATCACCTCGACTACTACGCTAACGGTCTGATCCAGCAAGAAACCGGGTTCGATGGCCGACGTACCACCTACGAATATGACCTCAACGGCCAACTACTAAAGAAAACAGAATTTGGGGACGACGGCAGCGAGTTAGTCACTGAATACCAACGCGATTCAGCAGGCCGCCTGCTGGTAAAAACCCTGCCTGACAGTGAAGAAATTCACTACAGCTACGATGTCCGCGGTCGTCTCGTAAACGTCGATGACGGCAACTGGCCCCTCGCCTACGAGTATGACCTGCAAGACCGCCTCATCACGGAACACCAAGGTTGGGGAACGCTGCGCTATGAGTACGACAAACAAGGCAATCTGAGCCACTGCCGCTTTCCTGACGGCAGCAAGCTCGACTACCGCCACCAACCTGGTGGCCGTCTGAGCAGCATCGACCTCAACGGTTCGCGCCTGACGACTCACCAATTCAGCGCCGGCCGCGAACAACAGCGCCAACAAGGCCTGCTCCTCAGCCAATATCAATACGATGACCAAGGCCGATTGCAGGCGCATACCGTCAGCCAACAAGAGCGAAACCTATTCCGCCGCCGCTATGCCTACAACGCGAATGGCAACCTTGCCGGCATCGACGACAGCCGCAAAGGTAACCTCAATTACTACTACGACCCGCTCGACCGCCTGATCAACGTCCGTGGCACCACCCCGGAAAGCTTCGCCCACGACCCGGCGGGCAACCTGCTCGGCCAAGGTGATCAGCAAGCCGCAAACCTGGCCAACGTCAAAGGTAACCGCCTGCTGATGCAGGGCGACCGTCACTATGACTACGACGCTCACGGCAATCTGAGCCGCGAGCGCCGCGGCACCGGGCAGAAACTCGTTACCGAGTATCGCTACGACTGCCAGCATCGCCTTATCGGCGCCAGCCTGCCCGGCGGCAGCATCGCTAGTTACAAGTACGACGCCTTCGGCCGTCGTATCGCCAAGACCGTCGATGGTCAAACCACCGAGTTTATGTGGCAAGGCGAACGCCTGATTGCGGAAAGCGCCGACAACCGCTATCGCACTTACGTCTACGAACCAGGCAGCTTCCGCCCATTGGCCATGCTCGATGGCGAAGGCCCGCTGAAAGCGACGCCGTTCTACTATCAACTCGACCACTTGGGCACACCTCAAGAACTCACCGACTATAGCGGTGAGATCATGTGGTCGGCTAAATACCGCGCCTATGGCAACCTCGCGGCACTGGACGTCGCCGAAGTCGACAATCCACTGCGATTCCAGGGACAGTACTTCGATGCTGAGACGGGCTTACACTACAACCGGCATCGCTACTACAATCCGGGGACCGGGCGGTTTCTGACGCCAGATCCGATCAAGCTTGCGGGTGGGTTGAACAACTACCAGTACGTGCCTAACCCTACGGGGTGGGTGGATCCGTTGGGATTGAATAGCAATTGTCCGGGAGGAGTGAATTGCAAACCTGGATCTGTTGAGGATCCAGCGAGTAATACCAAGGTTAATGAGGGGACATCTGGAGCACCTGATGTTCAATGGACGAATCACGGTAACAAGCACGTCGCCCCCAAGGCGCCGTGGCCAAATGTTGTCAAATCAACGGCGAATGGAGGGGCAGCGAAGTATTTACCAGGAACAGATATCGAGGCACTTGAGCGTCACGCTTTCAAGAATGGCCAAGACGTCAACAATGGAAAGCCGTGGAAAGTCATTGACATGGGGAAAACCATTGGCGCTAACGACGGTAAGGAAACGCGATTCATGAGGGTTGAGCTAAGTGCGAACACTATTCATGGCCATCCTATTTCCGAAGATGCATTTAAAAAACTCACAAAAATGAAGAAAAATTAAATGAACACGAAAAAAATAATTGAACTTGGTGGAAGAATCACATTTGATGACATATCCCACCTAAATCAAGATATTGATATATCAATAATTATTGATGATTTAAAGGAGGATCTATTCCAAGCTGTTTTCCCCCATGATCAACTCATTGATATCGGCTGGTATCCGGAGTTCTGCGAAGATGGCACTTTCAAAGTCTCACTAATTAAATCCCATGATTGGGAGCAACCAATTTTCAGCGAAAAAGCAAAAAACTGGAAAGAACTACAACAGGTAATATCCAATGCTCTAATCAAAATAGAAATATAAAAACAACCAAGAAAGACAAAGAAAGGAAACAGACATATTTTTATACGAATTCAGCAATTGATTTAGCAAAAGTACTTTAACATGCAAAAAACCTCTCGATCCGATGCAGTTTACAAGCTGAGCCAAAAAGCTTTAGCTGCTCTCAACAATGATGCGCGTGAATCACTGCTACTGAATTGGTGGGGGATTGATGACAGCGACGAAGTGTTCTCCTTGCTTTCAAAAGAAATGCAACATCTACTTATCTCAAACGACGAACCGCCAAGTGACGTACAGAATCCTCTTTAGGACGAGTTGTTATTGATTGCTTTGCACTCACAATACAAGAGCGTTACAAATTTGTATTTATCTAGCCAAATGAAAAAAATGGGATTCGGCAAGCATTAAGTATTGGGACTCATCGAACCAATGGAAGCTTGTCCTTGCTGCAGTTACCGCACATTATCGTCGAGAGTAAACTACGAAATTTGTGATCTGTGCAAATGGGAAGACAACGGAGTAATTGATCCTGAACAATACAGCGACCGGAACCATATGACACTCGGAGAAGCGAAAGAGACATTCTCAAAAAATATGAACGTATTGCCTTTAGACAAATGGGCCATTTAAGAATCACAGCAAAGCAACAAATGTATTTCCACACGCCCAAAAAACCTCCTGAATAAAAATCAAAAGATGAACACAAAGGGGACGGGTTTATTTTCACGGTTTTTTAGTCCTAAAATACGCTTACACCTGTTCCCCCAACGCCCGACCGCAACGGCACGACCACGCAGCCACAAAATACTGAGCCTGCAGTAATCTCGCAAATCGTGATACTACTGAAACCCGAAATCCGTTGCTTATTTAAATGGACACCTATAAAAAAATAAAAAAACAGGAAAATAATTCATCACTTACAGCAAAAACACTCGTCACCGATTTCTCATTTTTCCTTCGCCCTATAAGTTCACATAAAACTAATAGAACCTATTTTACCCCTTCCACACGGGCCAACCGATGAACACCAAACAAGTTCTGCTCATAATTTTAACCGTACTTTCCACATCAGCGCTTGCTGAGAACGCAGAATTTGGATTCGTTAGAAGTACTCCAGATGGAAAAGCTTATTTATATACCACTCAGGAAATTTCGAGCCACGATTCCATCTCAGTCCAGTTCCCTAAAGCCAACGGAGTCGTCGCTTGCTGCAAATCAACAAAATCAAATGGGGAAAAACAGCAACCGGGTGACGTGACCGATTTGCTCAACGAAGCCGACATGCACATCTACGGGCTCGACATTCAATACAAAGAGCCTTTCATCGGCATAGCCGTGGTGGGTAAAAATGTAAGCGAACACGGTGTGTCAGCAGTTGAAGTCAAGGGGCAAGCAACAACAATCAGCACATGCTTAAGCCAAGAAGGCGTTCATCTTTACTCAAGAAAAAATGGACGCTTGAATGGTCATTTGTATTTAAGTCTCGGGTACGACGTAGAGCTAACCTATCAATCTTGCGAAACGGAACGACAAAGCTCCGTACCGACAGACGTCTCCAGCTACATCAAAAGTAGAGACAACTGTGACTCGCTGCGTGGCGACATTCCTGAACCGGACCCTGCCGACCCGGGGAATCTCGATCGTGCCATCAGCAATATAAACAAATATTGCAAAGGTACAGATCAGCAGCTGAAGCAGTTGAAGGAGAAATACTCCGGAAACAAAAGCGTTGAAACGCTGCTCTCGACTTACGAAGAAAATATTGAAGCTGATATGAGTTTTTAGATTCACTCATCAAGGACGACAGTTGTGACATCTGAAAGCATTTCCCCTCAGGCCTGGTTATCCGAGATCCCGCTGCAAACGGGCGAACACCTGTATCTGATCGTCAGCGCAGCCAGCGATGCCGATGCGCTGAAGACGCTTTACCAGAATGACCCCACCACCCAGGCCACCCCGATCTGGGGCGGAACTCCCTACGCGAGTTGGCAACAGGTAATGCCTTACCTCACCGAGTTGAAGCCCAACTCGGGTTTTCTGTCGTGGATTGCCGAAACGGACGCGCAAGACTGGGGATGGCTGGCGGTTTCAACCAGCACGCCGGAGGTGGTCTTCGAACACCTTCGCAGCCTGACCCAAGTGCGCATGCCCGATGGAACCGAGGTGTTTTTCCGGTTCTGGGATGGGCGGCATATCTATCCGATTCTGGAGGGATTGGGTGAGGCGGCGGGTGAAGTGTTGCCGGTGTTTGATCGGTATCTGATTAATGGCAAGCGGCTGGATATCGGGCCACGCGTGGTGCCGGTGGCGAAAGATTGGCCTTGGTGGGAGGTGCCAAAGACGTTGCTTGATGGCTTGGCCAAGCAAGACCCGTCGACCTTGATCGGCAACCTGATGCAATGGCTGGAAGAGGAACGCCCAGACATCTACGCCGCTTACCCCGACAGCAACCTGAAGCTGAAAATCGCACGCTTCGTGCGTCGGCCCGATGCTCCGAAAAGCTTGAATGAAGCACTGTTAAACCACCTGATTCTGGAGCAAGGCTGATGGATCGCGTTGCCTACGTTGATAACCAACTGAGTACGTTCAAGGACAGTCTGAAGCTGTACCAGGAACAAACCAAAACCTGGTATGCAGAGGTCGCCGATAAAGGCAGTCGCGCTGCAGACTTGCCTTCTTTGCTCGGCATGGAGCGAGTGATCAAGGTCGGCAACTCCAGCAAATCCGTCAGCATGACTGACGGCGATTTCTCCTCAAACGTCGCTCAGTGCCCACTCAAAGGCCCATTGCTGATCGAAAGCAAATTCGAATCGGTCTACGACATTCCGCTGGGCGATATCGAAGTTGAAATCGTCGCGGTGGAAGGCGGCGCGGTCAGCAAAGTCAAACTGGATGCTCAAGGCAAAGCAGCCTGGACAGAAGGTGTTCCGGGCAAGTTCTACAAGATCCGCGTTCACAATGAAGTGACACCGGCGCAGATTGATACGCTGTTCAGTTCCTATGGCGGTCTGACCGCCGACCTGGAAGGCTTCCTGCGCAAGGAATGGGCGGGCTTCAAACCTCAATGGTCCAACGTGTCAGCCTCCGGCACCGCCATGGCTGTCGGCAACGGCATCCTTGAAGGAGGCTGGGAAGCGATCAAAGGGGTCTGGGATGGCATCAGTCTGGTGCTTGACATCCTGCAAGACCCGGGCAAGTTTGCGAAGGACCTCGGTGCAGGCACCCAAAAACTGATCGACCTCGCCAAACAAGCACCCGACGTCATGAAAAAGGCCATGTTGCTGGCCAGCGACGAGGCCGCGCTGTTCCTGATGGTGCGCAGCGCCATCATCTGGCTGGCAGGCCTGCCACCGATGAAGATGGCTGGCGATGTGGCAAAAATGACCACAGCGGCGGTCGTGGGTATCGCCATCGACATCGTCATCTCGATCGTGCTGACCATCGCCGCGGAAGGTACCGGCGTCATCTACCTCGCCGCGCGGTTGAAGAGGTACGGCGAAATCATCATCAAGGCAGTCACTGGCTTTGTGGAGTCGGTGTTCAAGATCATCAAAGGCTTCATGGAATACGTCACGAAATACACGGCCGTTGCGGCCCGTGGTGTGACGGCACAAATGAAGAATGGCTTGGCCCAGTTGCGTTTTGACGGGAAGAAAAACGCGAAATTGGGCAAGGGCAAAACCGGCGATGATGTCTCCAGGCAAGCCACGACACCCGCCGACAAAAGCGCTGAACCCGCCGCGAAAACCTGCACTGACAAGTGCCCCGTTTCGATGGTCACTGGTGAAGAGCTGTTGACGCTGACCGATGGTCAACTCGACGGCCTGCTGCCCTTTGAGTGGACGCGCCTGTACCGAACCAGTGCCGTGGAAATCGATTGTGGCCTGGGATACGGCTGGAGCCATGCGCTGGCGCACCGTGTTGAGATCAACGGTGATGAAGTCATCTGGACCGACCACGAAAACCGTGCCACGCCGTTTCCACTTCCGAGCCAGCAACGCCCCGCTATCACCAACAGCCTGTCGCGCGCAGCGATTTTTATCGGCGACGATCCTTCGGAACTGGTTCTGGCACAGGCAGGCAGTCGCCCTTCCTTCTACCACTTCCGTTACAACAGCAAAGGCGCAACCCTCATCGCCGTCAGCGACAGCTATGGCAACCGGTTGCACATCACCCGTGATATTCACGGGCGAATCAAACGCCTCGATAACGGTGCCGGTCGCGCCCTCCTCCTGCGCTACGACCGAAAGCACATTGTCGCCGTCGACTATCAGCARTTCCTTCCGGCGGACACTCTGGAAGATGCCTGGAACACCGTCCAGACGCTGGTCACGTACAGCTATGACGCGCAGCATCGCCTGATTGAAGCGAAGAACGCGGCCGGTGAAGCCGAGCACTATCGCTACAACGATCAGCACGTGATTCTCGAACGGCAATTGGCGGGTGGCGCCAGTTTCTTCTGGGAATGGGAGAACGAAGGCAAGCTCGCGCGTTGCGTCCATCACTGGGCGAGTTTCTCGCAGATGGAAGCACACTACGTCTGGGACGATAAAGGTAGCGTCACGGTTACTAACGCCGATGGCAGCGAAGAGGTTTATACCCACGACGATAAAGCGCGGTTGATCAGCAAGATAGACCCCGATGGCGCGGAACACCACAAGGCCTACGACGACAAGGGCCAGTTGATCGCAGAAAAAGATCCGCTGGGCGCCGTGACCGAATACCGGTACGACGAAGACGGCTTGATGACGGCGGTCATTCCTCCGGAAGACGAACCGGTCACGTACGAATACAGCAATGGGTTCGTGAGCGATGTCCATCGCGGCAAAGCCACGTGGAAGTATCAGCGCAACAATCAAGGCGACATAACCCAGCAGATTGATCCGCACGGCAACGCCACCTTCTACAGCTACGACCGCCAAGGCCGCTTGCTGGAAATCCGTCATCCCGATGGCAGCCGCCATCAACTGGGCTGGAACAACCTCGGACAACTGCTGGAAGAAAGCCTGCCTGACGGCGGTCAACGCAAATACCGTTACGACGCCTTGGGCCGGCAGATCACCCGTCAGGAAGAAAACGGCGCGATCACCCACTACCAATGGGACGCCGCCAATCGCCTCGCACAAGTGACCCTGCCCGGTGGCGCAACCCGCGCATTTACCTACAACGCCTACGGCAAAGTCACCGCCGAGCGCGATGAACTGGGGCGCATCACTCGCTACGAATACGCCGATGGCCTGCACCTGGTCAGCCGCCGCCTGAATCCGGACGGCAGCCAACTGCGCTACCGCTACGACAACTCTCGCCTGCTGCTGACCGAGATCGAGAACGAACGTGGCGAGCACTACCACCTCGATTACTACGCCAATGGCCTGATCCAGCAGGAAACCGGTTTCGATGGTCGTCGCACCGCCTACGAGTACGACCTCAACGGCCAATTGCTGAAAAAAACCGAATTCGGCGAAGACGGCAGCGAACTGATTACCGAATATCAACGCGATGCCGCTGGCCGCTTGCTGGTCAAGACGCTGGCCGATGGCGAGGAAATTCATTACAGCTACGACGCAATGGGTCGCTTGGTCAACGTCGACGAC
Source organism: Pseudomonas sp. P4_C8 (assembly GCF_056401975.1). Lineage (NCBI taxonomy): Bacteria > Pseudomonadati > Pseudomonadota > Gammaproteobacteria > Pseudomonadales > Pseudomonadaceae > Pseudomonas > Pseudomonas sp. P4_C8. The sequence goes on from NZ_JBFUIH010000059.1 coordinate 21,379, forward strand.
GGCAACTGGCCCCTCGCCTACGAATATGACCTGCAAGACCGCCTGATCACCGAACATCAAGGCTGGGGCACGCTACGTTACGAGTACGACACACTCGGTCAACTGAGCCACTGCCGCCTGCCCGATGGTAGCAAACTCGACTATCGCCACCAAACCGGCGGCCGCCTGAACAGCATTGACCTCAATGGCTCGCGCCTGACCACGCACCAGTTCAACGCTGGTCAGGAACTTCAGCGCCAGCAAGGCCTGCTGCTTAGCCAGTACCAGTACGACGAACAAGGCCGATTGCAGGCGCACACCGTAAGCCAGCAGGAACGCAACCTGTTCCGCCGTCGCTACGCCTACGACGCCAACGGCAACCTCGCCGGCATCGACGACAGCCGCAAAGGCAATCGCAGCTACCACTACGACCCGCTCGACCGCCTGATCAACGTCCGCGGTAGCACCCCGGAAAGCTTCGCCCACGACCCTGCCGGCAACTTGCTGGGCCAAGGCGACCAACCCACCGCGAACCTGGCCAACGTCAAAGGCAACCGCCTGCTGATGCAGGGTGACCGCCACTACGACTACGACGCCTACGGCAACCTGACCCGCGAACGTCGCGGAACCGGGCAGAAACTCGTCACCGAATACCGTTATGACTGCCAGCACCGTTTGATTGGTGCCAGTCTGCCGGGGGGCAGCGTTGCATCCTATAAGTACGACGCCTTCGGACGTCGCATCGAAAAAACTGTCGATGGCAGCACCACTGAATTCCTGTGGCAAGGCGAACGCCTGATCGCCGAAAGCGCTGACAACCGCTATCGCACTTACGTTTATGAACCGGGTAGCTTCCGTCCACTGGTGATGCTTGATGGCGAAGGCCCGCTGAAGGCGACGCCGTTTTACTATCAGCTCGACCATCTGGGGACGCCGCAGGAGCTCACCGACTACAGCGGCGAGATCATGTGGTCTGCCAAGTACCGCGCTTATGGCAATCTCGCTGCACTCGATGTTGCCGAAATTGACAACCCGCTGCGGTTTCAGGGGCAGTACTTCGATGCGGAGACGGGCTTACACTACAACCGGCATCGCTACTACAATCCGGGGACTGGGCGGTACCTGACGCCGGATCCGATCAAGCTTGCGGGTGGGTTGAACAACTACCAGTACGTGCCTAACCCTACGGGGTGGGTGGATCCGTTGGGGTTGAATGGATGTCCGGGGGCCGGGAGCAATCCTGATTCGAAAAATCCCGCCGACAAAGCTAAAGTTGAGACTAAGGAGCCGCCAGCCCCGGAGGTTACTTGGTCGAGCCCTTCAGTTAAAAGAGCCTCCGATCAGCTTGATCGCGGGGCGAAAGATGTAACGGTTAACAGCAGAGGAGAGGCTGAAGAACTATTTAGGGGGAAATACGTAGGTGAAGGCTATAGAAACGCCGAAAAATTTAATTCCGTGACTGCCAAAGACTACTTTGTAACTCCCGAAGGGAAAGAGTCATACTACCACTGGGACGACACACCCGTTTCCAACATCGAAACCAGAAAAGTATACATGGCGAATCACAGCCCTACTGACCCCCATGCCGCCTTGCCACATTTGCAACTACATCCAAAAGACGGCAAAGTAATCCGTATTTACTGGCCAAATCAATTTGAGGGGCAAAAATGAACGAGCAAAAAATAATCCCACGAAGTGTTTGGTACGGTCTCGACGGCAAAAGCTACGACTCAATTGCGCAAGAGTTGAAATCTGAAGACCCACTGTCGCGCAAATGGGCCGCGATATATGCAATTTACAAATATGAATTTCTAACGAACGATCCTTCCCGATACTACGACTTTATAAACAATGCAAAAAACTCTCGGTACGCGACCATAATATTTTCAGTACCTATTGAGACACTCGAAACAAGCGACGGCATAGATGACCGTGACATAAATATAGAAAAGTTTGAAGAGATGCATTCAGAAGAAGAAATAAATAGCTACTTGAAAAAAAACCAGATAAATCCAGAGTTGTTCACACCTCCATGGCGTTGTGACTATCCACTTTAACTCACCAAAAATCAGGCCAGTAAAAAGAAATCAAACACAAAGGGGACCGGTTTATTTTCACGGATTTTTTAGTCCTAAAATAGGTTTACACCTGTTCCCCCAACGCCCGACCGCAACGGCACGACCACGCAGCCACAAAATACTGAGCCTGCAGTAATCTCAAATCGCAATATTACCCACACTGACCAACTGATGAACATCAAACACGTTCTGCTCATAATTTTAACGGCACTTCCCACGTCGGTACTTGCTGAGAACGCAGAGTTTGGATTCGTTAAAAGCAGTCCGGACGGAAAGGCTTATTTATATACAACTCAGGAAATTTCTAGCAATAATTCCATTTCAGTACAGTTCCCTAAACCCAACGGAGCCGTCGCTTGCTGCAAATCAACAAAATCAAATGGGGAAAAACTGCAACCAGGTGATGTAACCGATTTGCTCAACGACGCCGACATGCACATCTACGGGCTCGACATTCAATACAAAGAGCCGTTCATCGGTATAGCCGTGGTGGGTAAAAATGTAATCGAACACGGTGCATCAGCGATTGAAGTCAAGGGGCATGCAACAATAATCAGCACCTGCCTAAGCCAAGAAGGCGTTCATCTTTTCTCACGAAAAAATGGACGTTTGAATGGTCATTTGTATTTAAATCTCGGGTACGACGTAGAGCCAACCTATCAATCTTGCGAAACGGAACGTCAAAGCTCCGTACCGACAGACGTCTCCAGCTACATCAAAAGTAGAGACAACTGTGACTCTCTGCGCGGAGATATTCCTGAACCGGACCCTGCCGACCCGGGGAATCTTGATCGTGTCATCAGCGATATAAACAAATATTGCAAAGGTACAGATCAGCAGCTGAAGCAGTTGGAGGAGAAATACTCCGGAAACAAAAGCGTTGAAACGCTGCTCTCGACGTACGAAGAGAATATTGAAGCGGATATGAGTTTTTAGATTCGCTCATCAAGGACGACAGTTGTGACATCTGAAAGCATTTCCCCTCAAGCCTGGTTATCCGAGAGCCCGCTGCAAACGGGCGAACACCTATATCTGATCGTCAGCGCCGCCAGCGATGCCGATGCGCTCAAGTCGCTTTATCAGAATGAGCCAACAACCCAGGCCACTCCGATCTGGAGCGCAACCCCCTACGCGGGCTGGCAACAGGTCATGCCCTACCTCGTCGAGCTGAAACCCAACTCCGGTTTTCTACCGTGGATTGCCGAAACAGACGCGCAGGACTGGGGTTGGCTGGCAGTTTCAACCAACACGCCGGAGGTGGTGTTCGAACACCTTCGCAGCCTGACCCAAGTGCGTATGCCCGATGGCACCGAGGTGTTTTTCCGGTTTTGGGATGGGCGTCATATCTATCCGATTCTGCAAGGGTTGGGGGGTGCAGCGGGGGAAGTGCTGCCGGTGTTTGATCGGTATCTGATTAATGGGAAGCGACTGGAGGTTGGGGCGCGGGCAGTGCCAAAGGCGAAGGATTGGCCGTGGTGGGAGGTGCCGAAGGGGTTGCTGGATGGCCTGACGACGAAAAACCCGTCCACCGTGATCGGCAACATGATGCTGTGGCTGAAGGAGGATCACGCCGATCTGTATTTCTCGGTCCCTGAATCCAACTTGCAGCAAAAAGTGGCGCGCTTTGTAAGACGCACCCCACTCACGGAAGAAAACTACACAGGGCTACTGAAGGCTTACTTGGAAAATGAGGTGACCGTATGAGCATTTTGATGGGTTCCATTGTCGGGAACCTCACAGCAAAACAACCAGATGCTCAGGTCATCATCAGTGATTTCAACAAGTGTATTGCTGACTACCGTAGCCATGCCGAAGCCTGGTATGGCGGTGCCCTGGATGCGGAACAACAATTTCAGGTCGGCGACGAAGTCGGTACTCAGGACAAAGACAGYAAAGAGCAAGTCGACCTTTACGCAAACTGCCCAGCCAATGGCAAGCTCAAACTGGTTCACAGTTTCGAGTCTGCGCGCTTTGTCCCTATCGGTAATACACCGGTTCGATTGGCGCCTGTGGCCGATGGCAAGCTGTTCGGTAAAAATGAAATAGGTCAGGCGATCACCGCAACGATTGGTCCTAGCGGGATTCTTGAAGTTGCGAATCTCACACCGAACCAACAATACAAAATCACGTTTTTCCCTAACCCCACCCCAGCGCAGATCGACACGCTGTTCAATTCCTATCAGGGCGTTATCGGCGATCTGAGCGGCTGGCTACAAACCCAGTGGACCACTGACTTTTTGCCGTTGTGGCAGGAACATAACAACGCGTCCATGGCTGGCCGTGTCATGCAGGACCTGGAAGCCGAGTGGAAAGGCTTTTTGAAAGCGATCATGGGTTTGTGGGGCGATATCAAAAGCCTCTACAACCTTGTTGCGCATCCTCGAGAGCATTATGAAAAGCTCAAGAAGTTCTTCACCGAGGAAGAAATCAAGCGCATCTACGACGCCTCGGGGGAAGCGATACATACCGCCCTGCTGATCGCCAGTGACGAGCCTTTGATGTGGATCTACGTGGCCGCAATCATGGCGTGGGTCAAAATGCTGCCTCCGCAGACCTGCACGGAAGTGCTGTCTCAACTGACCACCGAAGTCCTGCTGAACATTCTGGTCGGTGTTGTATTGACCGGTGGTCTTGGCTTGGCAGTACGTGTCGGCACCAAGGCACTGAAAGCCACACAAAACAGTGGCAAGGTGCTGAAGCTGATCGAAGACTTCACCGGCATGCTGATGAAAATCAGCAAGAAGAATGCTGCGGCCCACACTGAAGCCGCCAAGCCGTTACTGCTCAACGGCAATTCAGCGGTCAATCAGGCACGCAAAGCCAGCGTCGAAATTGCCGCCCCCAAGCCCGCAACCACGGCAACAGCACCGAAGAAAAAGCCAAAGGTTACAGGCGGCAAAGTGGAGACCGACGCGCAAATCCATGCACGCGGAAAGAAAGACAACACCACACGCATCGAACAAAAAGAGCCTGTCGATAACGCTCCCGACCAATCGAAAACCCCCGCCGACCAGCCCGCCCAGTGCGCTAACAAAACCTGCACTGATGGCGAACCCGTGTCGATGGTGACCGGTGAGGAATTGCTGACGCTCACCGATGGTGAACTCGGTGGCCTCTTGCCGCTGGAATGGACGCGTCTTTATCGCAGCAGTGCAGTCGAAATCGACAGTCGTCTCGGCTATGGCTGGAGCCATTCACTGTCCCATCGCCTGAACCTGGACGATGAAGGCGTGCTGTGGACTGACAATGAAAACCGTCAGACCCGCTTCCCAATGCCAACCGAACAACGTCCGGCCATCACCAACAGCTTGGCCGAAGCGGCGATTTATCTTGGTGATGTGCCAGGTGAACTGATCCTGACTCAGGCTGGCCCAAAAACGCGGTTTTACCATTTCCGTGCCGGGCGTCTGAACACCATCAGTGATGCCTACGAAAACCAGTTGCACATCAGCTATGACCTGGTTGGGCGCATTCAGCGCATCGACAACGGTGCTGGTCGCGCCTTGCTGCTGCGTTATGACGACCGTCACATATCAGCAGTGGACTACCAGCAGCAACGTGCCGAGTACGATGATCGCGGTGAGCGCCAGGATCCATGGCAAACCGTGCAAACCCTGGTCACCTATCACTACAACGAGCGCAATCAACTCGTCAGTGCCACCAATGCTGCCGGTGAGCGCGAGCATTATCGCTACAACGATCAGCACGTCATTCTCGAACGTCAATTGGCGGGTGGCGCCAGCTTCTACTGGGAATGGGAACGCGAAGGCAAATTGGCGCGCTGCATCCGCCACTGGGCCAGTTATTCGCAACTGGAAGCGCGTTATGTGTGGGACGACAAGGGCACGGTGACCGTGCTTAACGCCGATGGCAGCGAGCAGGTTTACGTGCATGACGAAAATGCGCGTCTTATCAGCGAGACCGCCCCCGACGGAGCACAAACGCAAAGAGCGTATGACGGCGAAGGTCGCCTGATCGCTGAAAAAGACGCGCTGGGAGCTGTCACCGAATACCAATACAACGACGCCGGACGTTTGATTGCGGTTGTCCCTCCAGAAGATGAACCGACTCGCTACAACTACTACGATGGCCAACTCATCGATGTGCAACGCGGCAGAGCTCGCTGGAAGTACGAGCGAAACCGTCAAGGCGATATCACCCAGCAAACCGCCCCCCACGGTAACGAAACTCACTACAGCTACGACCGTCAGGGTCGCCTGTTGGAGATTCGACACCCTGATGGCAGCCGCCACCAACTGGGCTGGAACAACCTCGGTCAATTGCTGGAAGAACGACTGCCCGACGGCGGCCAGCGCAAATACCGCTACGACGCACTGGGTCGGCAGATTACTCGTCAGGAAGAAACCGGCGCGATCACCCACTACCAATGGGATGCAGCCAGCCGCCTGACGCAAGTCACCCTGCCCGGTGGCGCCAGCCGTGCGTTCACTTACAACCCGTACGGCCGCGTTACCGCAGAGCGCGATGAGCTGGGCCGTGTGACGCGTTACGAATACGCCGATGGTCTGCACCTGGTCAGCCGCCGGATCAATCCGGACGGCAGCCAGTTGCGTTATCGCTACGACAACTCGAGATTGCTGCTGACAGAAATCGAGAACGAACGTGGCGAGCACTACCACCTCGACTACCACGCCAACGGCCTGATCCAGCAGGAGACCGGTTTCGATGGCCGTCGCACCGCCTATGAATACGACCTCAACGGCCAACTGCTGAAGAAAACCGAGTTCGGCGACGATGGCAGCGAACTGGTTACCGAATATCAGCGCGACGCTGCTGGGCGCTTACTGGTCAAAACCCTGGCCGATGGCGAAGAAATTCACTACAGCTACGACGCCTTCGGGCGCTTGGTCAACGTCGATGACGGCAACTGGCCGCTGGCGTATGAATACGATCTGCAAGACCGCCTGATCACGGAACATCAAGGCTGGGGCACCCTCCGCTACCAGTACGACACCGTCGGTCAACTGAAACACTGCCGCCTCCCGGACGGCAGCAAGCTCGATTACCACCATCAGCGCGGCGGTCAACTGAGCAGTATCGACCTCAACGGCTCTCGCTTGACCGCCCACCAGTTCAACGCTGGTCTGGAGCAAAAACGCCAACAAGGCCTACTACTCAGCGAATACCAGTACGACGAACAAGGCCGTCTGCAAGCACACAGTGTCAGCCAAAAAGATCGAAACCTCTTCCACCGTCGCTACGCTTACGCCGCCAATGGCAACCTCACTAGCATCGACGACAGCCGCAAAGGCAATCGCAGCTACCACTACGACCCGCTCGACCGCCTGATCAACGTCCGTGGTAGCACCCCGGAAAGCTTCGCCCACGACCCGGCCGGCAACTTGCTGGGCCAAGGCGATCAACCCGCCGCGAACCTGGCCAACGTCAAAGGCAACCGCTTGCTGATGCAGGGCGACCGCCACTACGACTACGACGCCTACGGCAACCTGACCCGCGAACGTCGCGGCACCGGGCAGAAACTCGTCACCGATTACCGCTACGACTGCCAGCACCGTTTGATCGGTGCCAGCCTGCCCGGGGGTAGCGTCGCGTCCTATAAGTACGACGCCTTCGGCCGACGCATCGAAAAAACCGTCGACGGCAGCACCACCGAATTTTTGTGGCAAGGCGAACGCCTCGTCGCCGAAAGCGCTGACAACCGCTATCGCACTTACGTTTATGAACCGGGTAGTTTCCGTCCGCTGGTGATGCTGGATGGCGAAGGCCCACTGAAGGCGACGCCGTTTTACTATCAGCTCGATCATCTCGGTACGCCGCAGGAGCTCACGGACTACAGCGGCGAGATCATGTGGTCGGCGAAATATCGCGCTTATGGCAATCTCGCTGCACTCGATGTTGCCGAAATTGACAACCCGTTGCGGTTTCAGGGGCAGTACTTCGATGCGGAGACGGGCTTACACTACAACCGGCATCGCTACTACAATCCGGTGACCGGGCGGTTTCTGACGCCGGATCCGATCAAGCTTGCGGGTGGGTTGAATAACTACCAGTACGTGCCTAACCCTACGGGGTGGGTGGATCCGTTGGGGTTGAATGGGTGTCCTGGATCTGATGGAGGTAAGCCAGAGAAAGCCCAAGAGCGCTCGGAAGAAAAGGCAAAAGTAGATGAGGGCAGTCCTAAAATCCCAGTAGTCTTGCATGATGTGGACCCCAACCTACTTAATCGCACGCATAGCATTGAAGGCAAAGGATCGACTAAACGAGTTGAAAACCTCGCAAATGACATGCGTAGTAACGGCTTCAATAAAGAAAAACCAATCGACGTCGTTGAACACGAAGGTAACTATTACATAGTAGATGGACACCATCGAGCGGCAGCTGCACGGCGCACCCACACACCGGTAAGCATAAATTTAGTCAAAGACTTAAAAGCTTACGGAAACAAAAACTACGCAACCCTTGATGACGTGTTAGATTCTGCAAAAAATGTTGGCAATGACAGACTGGAGCGTCCTAGAAGATGAAAAACAAAGAGCTTGAGTCATTAATTTTCGATTTTTTAACCGCTGTAGAGGACTCGCTAGTTTTACTCGAAAGGCAATTCGGCTCGAGATCTCTCCTAGCGTTATGGCGTGAAAAAAAAATCGAACAACGCGGAGAATTAAGCCCCGGTATAAGTTACCAACTTCATGGCAAAGGTTGCATGATCGAATACCCAGAATTCTGTATAGATTTTGACTACGGCCCTAACGAAAGAACAGATGGGTTTGACGCATGGCGGCTGTACAATTACGCATGTGAATTCCCAGACAAACACCAAAAATACACGGACCTAAAACTAGTTGAAGCAGAACTTAGCCAATACGCACAGATGAAAAAAATCAAAAAAATTAGCAACTCCAATTCAGATCTATATTTTTTCGAGCATAACCAATAGCTCCCTACAACTAGAAAATAAAGGGGACACTCGATTTAATTAGTAACGTAATAAATATTGATAACTCTGTTGTTCGCGCTCCACTAGGAACTAAATAGATGAAGGCAACGATACAGCACATCATAGAAC
>NZ_JBFUIH010000060.1:0-30051 GCF_056401975.1 Pseudomonas sp. P4_C8
CTTTTGTTCCCGCTAGCGTCGAGCCTGCACGTTCTTTCCTGACCTGCTCGACCCAGCGGCGCAACGCAGTAGGGCCGATATCGAAGTTGGCGCAGACCTCAAGAATGGGCTGGTCTTCATCAAGCACCATGCTTGCAGCATTGAGCTTGAACTCGCTGGAATAGGACTTTCGCATCATCATGCACACCTTAGATTTGGGCGCCATCATAGCGCCCTATTGATGTGTCCAATTTCATTAGGCCAGATCAGCCTGCTCGCGATAGCGGTGTGACAGTCACTGAATAGGTGTCTGTTATACCGCTATCGCGAGCAAGCTCGCTCCCACAGGGGATCTAAGTTGTCAGCAGTTATTTGCTGTTGGTCAGGGTGTTGTAGCTGGTCATCAGGTTGCGATAGTCCGGGATGTGGTTGGAGAACAAGGTGGCCAGCCCTTCCACGTCGTTACGCCAGTCGCGATGCAGTTCACAGGCCAGGCCGAACCATGTCATCAACTGCGCGCCGGAGGCCGACATGCGGTCCCAGGCCGATTGTCGGGTCAGTTCGTTGAAGGTGCCGGAAGCGTCAGTCACCACGAACACCTCAAAGCCTTCGGCCAGCGCCGAGAGTGCCGGAAAAGCCACGCAGACTTCGGTTACCACGCCGGCGATGATCAGTTGTTTCTTGCCGGTGGCCTTGATCGCCTTGACGAAGTCTTCGTTGTCCCAGGCGTTGATCTGGCCAGGACGGGCGATGTAAGGCGCATCCGGAAACAGCGCCTTGAGCTCAGGCACCAGTGGGCCGTTGGGACCGGTTTCGAAACTGGTGGTGAGGATGGTTGGCAGTTTGAAGTACTTGGCCAGGTCAGCCAGGGCCAGCACATTGTTTTTGAAACGGTCCGGTTCGATGTCGCGCACCAGAGACAGCAGACCCGCCTGGTGATCAACCAACAAAACGGCGGCGTTGTTCTTGTCGAGACGTTTGTAAGAAGTGGTCATTGCAGTAGTCCTCGCGTGTTATCGATGCCGAGTGGGAACTCGGCGTGGGGTATCCGCTTAACGCTGGGAGTCCAGCACTTCGTGTTCATTCGCCACTTGCTGAGCCTTGAGGTAGCTTTCGATCAGCAATTGATAATGCGGCATGGCCTGGGCGTAGACCGCGGCCCACTGCTCGGCATCCGGACGATTCCATGAGCCTTGCAGCTCAGAGAGCGTAGCCATAATGTCGATCGGCACCACCCCGGCTTGTGCCAATCGGGCAATTGTCAGATCGGTGGCCAGTTTCGAGTGGTTGCCGGAGGCGTCGACCACGGCAAACACTTTGTAGCCTTCATGCACCGCCGCAATGGACGGAAACGCCAGGCAAACACTGGTCAGCGTACCGGCGATCACCAGGGTTTTCTTGCCGGTGGCTTTCACCGCGGCATGAAACTCAGCATTGTCCCAGGCATTGATTTCACCTTTGCGCGCCACGTATCGGGCATGCGGCGCGGCTTCATGAATCTCGGGGATCAACGGCCCGTTCGGTCCTTGTGGGACAGAGGCCGTGGTGATTACCGGCATGTTCAGCAAGGTCGCGGCCTTGGCCAGGGCAATCGCGTTGGCGCGCAGTTGCGGCACGTCCATATCCTTGACGATCTGAAACAGCCCGCTCTGGTGGTCGATCAACAGCATTGCGCTGTCGTTGGGATCGATGGTCGGTTTTTGGCCGTTGAAGTTGGCCGCATTGATGGTACTCATGTGCGTTTCCTCTTTCGTTTGGGCAACAGCCATCCCTGGCCTGAGAACCGGCCTACGCATCCTGTGTAGAGCGGGTTGTTGAAGCGCTACGGGTTAACCGTGCATCTGGCCGAAGCGGCCGGACTGGAAGTCGGCGAAAGCCTGGTGAATTTCTTGCTCGGTGTTCATCACGAACGGGCCGTGACCGACAATCGGCTCGTCGATCGGCTCGCCGCTGAGCAACAGCACCACCGCGTCCTGGCTGGCTTCAAGGGTCAACTGATCGCCATCGCGATCGAACAGGGCCAACTGACCTTCGCGCACCGACTCCTGGCCATTGACCTGAACCGTGCCGTGCAACACCACCAATGCCGTGTTGCGACCTTCGTGCAGGTCCAGGGTCAACAACTTGCCGCCCTTGAGACGCAAATCCCAGACGTCAATCGGTGTGAATGTGCGCGCCGGACCGGTGTGGCCGTCGAACTCACCGGCGATCAAGCGCAGGCTGCCGGCCAGGTTCTTGAGCGGGATGTTCGGGATGTCGCCATCGAGGATCGTCTGATAACCGGCGTCGGCCATTTTGTCCTTGGCCGGCAGGTTGACCCATAGCTGCACCATTTCCAGAGTGCCGCCGGATTTGGCGAAACCCTCGGAGTGAAACTCCTCATGCAGGATCCCCGAAGCAGCGGTCATCCACTGCACATCGCCGGGGCCGATCGTGCCGCCGCTGCCGGTGGAGTCACGGTGTTCCAGTTCGCCCTTGTAAACGATAGTCACGGTTTCGAAACCACGGTGCGGATGCTGACCAACGCCACGTCGTTCGGTGGTCGGGGTGAACTGCGCAGGACCGGCATGATCCAGCAGCAGGAACGGGCTGATGTGCTTGCCCAGGTTGTCGTAGGAAAACAGCGTACGAACTGGAAAGCCGTCGCCGACCCAATGGGAGCGTGGACTGGTGTAGATACCGATGATGTTTTTCATGGTGTCTCCTGATGAGGTGAGTGAAGCCATGGACAAAGCTTAAAACTCGAACCTTTGGTGCGCTAGACTGCAAAAATCAGCCTTTGCGTTCTATTTGGGGAACGATGATGGAAGACCTCAACACCCTTTACTACTTCACTCAAGTGGTGGAACACGGCGGTTTCGCCCCGGCTGGTCGGGCGTTGGACATGCCTAAATCGAAGCTCAGCCGACGCATCGCCGAGCTTGAAGAACGCCTCGGTGTTCGCCTGCTGCATCGCACCAGTCGCCATTGTTCGTTGACGGAAATCGGCCAGGCCTACTACCAGCGTTGCCTGGCCATGCGCGTCGAAGCAGAAAGTGCCGCCGAACTGATCGAACGCAATCGCTCCGAGCCTCAAGGCCTGGTGCGCATCAGTTGCCCGACGGCGCTGCTCAACTCCTGGGTCGGGCCCATGCTGACGCGCTACATGCTCAAATACCCGCTGGTGGAATTATTTATCGAGAGCACCAATCGCCGGGTCGACCTGATCCACGAAGGGTTCGACATCGCCCTGCGCGTGCGCTTTCCGCCATTGGAAAACACCGACATGGTGATGAAGGTTCTGGGCAACAGCACCCAGTGCGTGGTGGGTAGCCCGGCCTGGGCCGAACGCCTGTCGTCCCCCGCCTCCCCCGCCGACCTGAGCGGGTTGCCGAGCCTGCATTGGGGAGCCGCCCAGCGTGAATATCAGTGGGAATTGTTCGGTGCCGAAGGCGCCAGCGCACTGATTCGACATACGCCACGCATGGTCACCGATGATTTGCTCGCGTTGCGTCACGCGGTGGTTGCGGGTATTGGCATTGCGCACCTGCCGAGCGTAGTGGTGCGCGATGACATGGCGACCGGTCGGCTGGTCAACCTGGTGCCGGGTTGGGCACCGAAATGCGGAATCATCCATGCAATCTTTCCTTCTCGCCGTGGACTGCTGCCGTCGGTGCGTACGTTGATCGACTTTCTAGGAGAGGAGTTCAACCACGCTGACATCGCCTGATGTGACGCGACACGCGGCGCTGGCAGAGTTTTTATTTCGGACATAATATCGATCTGGATTACAACCATAATATCCGCACCGCCCGAGGACATGTCTATGCAAAGCCCCACCCGCGAAGCCACGCTCGCTCAATGGATTGCCCAGGAACACGCCATGCGCGCCCGGCTTGCCGGCCCTGGCAGCCTGTCCATGGCCGACGTCAGTGCGCTGTCGCCCGCCGAATTCTTCGAAGGCATCGGTAACGGTGAGCTGCCGTCGCCGCCGATTGGCGCGCTGATGGATTTCATCCCCATCGAATGGTCGGCCGGGATGTTTATCTTTCAGGGCACCCCGGACGCGCGCCATTACAACCCGCTGGGCAGCGTGCATGGCGGCTATGCTGCGACGTTGTTGGACTCGTGTATGGGTTGTGCGATTCATACGCAGCTGAAAAAGGGTCAGGGCTATACGACGCTGGATCTGCGCATCAGTTATGTGCGCGCACTGACGGGTGCCAGCGGGCCAGTACGCGCCGAAGGCAAGATCGTTCACTTGGGACGTTCGACCGCGCTGGCCGAGGGGCGGATTTATGATGTGGATGGGCGGTTGTATGCAACGGGGTCGACAACTTGCATGATTCTTGAGGCTCGGGGGTAAGGCGTCAGACCGCTTCGCGGCCAGCGGCTGACCAGCCTTAAAGGCATCGCACCTCGCTAGTCACGCTTGAGGTGCTGCCCGAGACTTTTCATGGCGTGCTGCAACTGATCGACGGCCTTGTCGATCAGCGCCGCGCGGCCTTCGGCGCAGGCTCGTTCCAGATCCTCGCAACACTCGATCAAACGTTCTGCGCGCACCATGCGCGCACTGCCCTTGATGCGGTGCGCCAGCTCCTGGAGGCGCGGGCGATTGTCACCGGCATGGGCTTGCAGCAGATGATTGCGGTCATCACGGTTGGTCTCGGCCAACTCGCGCAACAATTGATTGATCAGCGTGCGGTCTTCACCGACGTAAAGCTCCAGGCCGGTCAAGTCCATCTCACGGGAGGCTTGCGTGTCGACCGGGATCGGCGTCTCACTTGAAAATCGTGATGCCAGCCAGGCGCTCAAATCCACCAGCAGGATGGGTTTGAACAAGCAGTCGTCCATGCCCGCTTCCACACATCGAATCTTTTCTTCAGGCTGCGCATTGGCGGTAAACCCCAGAATGAGGATGGACGGCAATCCATAGGCGCGCTCTTCATCACGAATTGCGCTCGCTAATTCATAACCGCTGAGCCCAGGCATATTGCAGTCGCTGATGACGACATCGAACTCATGGGCGCGCCATTGTTCGAGCCCTTGTTCACCATCCTCGGCCTCTATGACACGGTGCCCCAGATAGCTCAGCTGACGGTTCAGCAACAAGCGATTGGCCGGATAGTCATCGACCACCAAAATCGTCAGCGCTCGGGTGGATAGCGCTAATCCAGTGTCCACCGCATCACAGGGTGGCAAGGCTTTCAACGCCACCAGCGACAGACTGATGTCGGCCTGAGTGCCCCGCCCAAGGACGCTGTCGAGTACCAGCCGCCCCCCCATCATTTCGCACAGGGTGCGACTGATCACCAACCCCAGACCGGAACCCTTGCGGCCCGACTGTTGGCTGTTGCCGGCCTGGACGAACGGGCTGAACAAACGCTGCTGATCAACCGCGCTGATGCCGATACCACTGTCTTCGATATGTACGTTCACCGCCAGATGACCTGAAATCCCCGGCACCACCCGCAGTGCCAGGCTCACCTCACCGGCATGGGTAAACTTGATCGCGTTACTCAACAGGTTCGACAGCACCTGCTTGAAACGCGTGGGGTCGATCAACACGTCACGATCACTGCGCTCGTCCAGGTCAACTCGCCATGCCAGGTCTTTCTCCCGAGCCAGGCCTTCGAACACCCGGCACACCGATGCCACCAGCGCATGCAAATTGACACGCTCGGGCGCCAGGGACAAATGGCCGGATTCGATGCGGGCAATGTCCAGGATATCGCCGATCAATGCCAGTAACTGCTGCGCGGCAGTGGACGCTACCTCCAGGGCGGAACGATCGGCGACGCCCTCCTTCGCCCGCATCCCGGCCATTTCGAGCATGCCGATCAGGGCATTCATCGGCGTACGGATTTCGTGGCTCATGGTCGCCAGAAACGTGGTTTTCGCGCGATTGGCGTCGTCGGCGGCGTCCTTGGCGTCCTGCAATTGTTGCAACCACCGTTGACGTTGGCGGATCTGCCGGCGCTGCCAGGTGATCCAGCCCAAAGCCAGCAAGAGCAACGCGGCGGCGGCGGCAAACGCCTGCAAAATGGCTGGGCGGTGACGAAGCCAATAGCTGTCATCCACCACCACATCATTGCCCCAGCGGGCGACCAGACCGTCCATTTCTTCGGGCGAGATGCTCAGCAACGCCTTGTTCAAGATCGATTGCAATTCCGGAGCACCGCGGTCCATTGCCATGGCGATGCGCGCCGGTTCGTCGCCCACGGTGCTGCTGATCCGTAAACGTCCCTGGTAATAGCGGGCAATCAGGTAACGTGTCATGAACAACGAACTGACTGCCGCGTCGGCCTGTCCGTTCATGACCAATTCCAGACCTTGCGCCGGGTTTTCAACATCTACCATGCGCACGCCTGGCACCCGCGACTGAATGAATGCGCGCACCGGGTGGTTGTGATAAATCGCCAGGCGTTTACCGGCCAAGCCATTCAGCGTCTTAGGACTATCGGGCGTGTTTGCACTGACTAGCGTGTACGGATTGGTCACATAGGGGCTGGTAAAGTGCAGATCCGAGACACCTTCGGTGGCCGGGATGATGGCGGGTATGACGTCGATCTCGCCAGCCTTGAGTCGCTGAATCTGTTGGTCAAGGGACCGGCCCCGTAGCACGTTGAAGTTCAAACCGCTGCGCTGGCTGATCAGCGTCAGCAATTGCGCGGTCAGCCCGCTGAATTGCCCCTCGGCATTGAAGAATGACAGCGGCGCAAAGTTCTCGACCACCCCGACATTCACCTGTGGGTGACGGTCCAGCCAATGCTGTTCACTGGCGCTCAAATTGACTCGCGACTGACTTAACCTGTTGACCCTGCCGGCGCTCCAGCGCTGATCAATAGCCGCCCGTTGATCCAAAGGGATCGCCGCCAACGTCTTGTCGATGATGTCCTTAAGAGGCAGGTTGTCCCTGGCCATGGCAAAGCCGAACGGGTTGGCGTCGAGCCCGGAAGGCCCCAACAACTGAACGTCATTGAGGTAATTATTGTTGATCAGGTAGTTGGCACTGATGAGGTCCCCCAGGTACACGTCATCTTGCCCGTACGCCACCGCGCCAAGTGCATCGAGCGCGGATGGATAACGTTGCAGACTCGCCGCGGGATAAAACGTTTCGACCGTTCGCGCAGGCAGATAGTCATCGACCATGGCGATGCGTTTACCCGCCAGATCCTCGGGCATGCGCTCGTCCAGTCGGGTAACCAGCATCGGCTGATCTTCTGCATAGGAACTGGACAAGATCAACTCGGGGTCGGCCGCTTCGAAATTGTTCGAGGTCCCGAGTAGATCAAGCGCATCGAATTTCAGAGCCTCCATGGCCGCTTCCCGCGTACCATAACGCCGAACTTCAATCGGGATGTCCAACATTTGTGCAATCAATTGGGCGTAGTCGGCGGTGATGCCTTCCAGCTCATCATGATTGCGCGTGACTTCGAAAGGTGGGTAGTCCGGCCCGCTCACCCCAAGGCGCAGGACACGCTTGTTGCGCAGCCATTGCCGGTCCTTTTCATCCAATTGGAACTCGTAACCCTCCACCGTCGAACGCCCCAGCAGCTGCAAGGACTTCGGCTCGTTATCCTGGGCGGCCAGCGTCGGCGGTACCAGGCATAGCATCAAGGCGCACAACAGAATACGCACGTTCAGGCCCCCTTAGATCAAGTGATTGCGTATGGCGAAATCGCGCAGGTGAACTGCCGCCTTCACGCCGAGCTTTTCGATCAAACGGGTCTTGTAGGTACTGACTGTCTTGTGGCTCAGGTGCATCGCCTCGGCGATGGCCTTGTTTGTGGTCCCCCGGGCCAGGTACTGGAGGATGGTCAGCTCGCGGTTGGAGAGTTTATCGATCATTTGTTTTTCGCTTTGCTGCAGCGCGTCCATTGATACGCTGGGCAGTTGCGCGAAATAGGTGTACCCGGCCATCAACGCGTGAATGGCCTTGTGCAATTGACTGAGGTCGTTGGTCTTGGCGACATACGCCAGGGCCCCGGCGCGCATGCAACGCTCCTGGAAAAACAGCGGGTCAAGAGACGTGAATATCAGAACCACACACGTCAAGTTGCTGACTTTGATGCGCTCCAGTACGTCCAGCCCGTTACCGCCGGGCATCACCAGGTCCAGAATCACCAGATTAACGTTGTGCTCACGGAGTATCACCGATGCCTCACCGACGCAGGAGGCTTCATGAATCCGTTTGAAACCTTCCCGTTCAAGTACCAGTTTGACTGCGGCGCGAACCACCGGATGATCGTCCACAATCAGCACTGACTTCATGGCAACTCCCTGTGCAAAAAATCGACGATGAGGCCACGAATGCCCGCCGGAAATGTCCGGAATGCCCGCAGCATCTGCGAGAAAACTCTTACATGGCCAGGAGATGAAAACCACCTGTCAAAAATGACAGTTCCGACGAACGGTCACCTCGGTTCAACTCACCATTTGCGGGTATCGCACCGTCAGGAGATGTCGCGTACGGATCGACGCTCGACATCAGGCGCTGGATGCACATCAGATCAGGAAGCGCCACAGGACTCACATGAATCGTCTGTTTTACGCGCAAAGGCATCGACGCCGATTGCGCAGGCTGGTCGTTGAAAATCAGGGTATGACGAACCTGGCGGTTGTCGAGGAAGAACCCGCGCAGGTCCAGTGATCCAGCGGCTAGAGAGGCATTGATGACCACCAGGTCAAACGGTTCGCAACCGTACTCGACCAGGGTCAATAGTTCTTCAAGGTTTTGAACCGGTGCCACCCGGTAGTAGCCCAAATGGTTGAACAGGCGCTCGACCTTCATCCGGTGAAAGTGTTGCTCGTCGGCAATCAGGATTCGTAATGCTTTGTTCGTCAAAGTGAGGTCCGCCGGGTACCAAGGTGGGGCGCAAGACTACGGAAGCCTGATACCGGTTTATGTAGGACTTTTCCTGAAAATTCGGTTTCCCTTTCTGATTTCAACGAAGGCTCATGGCCAGATCTGTGATTCGTCGCGCGGTTGCAGCCAGTGCAAAAACCCCCCAATCGGGCGCCCGCCTCGTTAGGAAACGTCGCAAGTTTTGGCGGAAATTTCCCAAACATCGAGCGGCTCCAGCAGCATGCCAAGGGTCTGTCGATCCAGCGTGCGGATCAGGCTCAGTTGGCGTCGGTGGTTGGCGTAAATTGTCTCTGCCTTCGGCAGACCGCGTCGCGAATCGTAAATCACCCCGTGACGAATCTGAGAGTTTCTCTGAAAAAACCTCACCGGATCGATACCCGATGTCGCCAATAGCTCACCGTTGATGATCATCAGATCAAAGTGTTCGGGGGGCTCCGAGGAGTAGTGAGTCAACGCCAACAGTTCCTGGAGCGAGGTCGTCAGCGTGAAGGCGCGATAGCCTAGTTCGTTAAGGGTTTTCTCGATGTTTCTGCAACGAATGTACTGTTCTTCGGCGATCAGGATTCGCCAGCATTTATAGGACATGGGATCCAACGGTCGCGACAAAGGTAAGAGCTGTTGGCTCAAGTAAACGTCACGCGCATGAAAACATCCTGAGCCCTTGTAGGAAACGTCTTAAAGTGAACGAATTGATTTCAAGTTCTTACAAGAACGCCATTTCGGGATGACTTGACGCGGCGTTTTTTGTTGCAAGTTCCCTCACCACAGAGAGGGAATTGTTTCCGGACGATCTACTGCCAGCCAAACCGGCGGATGTAGAACCCCTTCACCGCCTGCGTCAACGCCATGTATGCCAGTAAAATCACTGGCAGAAACACGAAGTACAACGATGGCAGCGCCTGCAGCTTGAAGTAGTGCGCCAACGGCCCCATTGGCAGAAAAATGCCCACGGCCATGATGATCCCGGTCATCACCATCAACGGCATCGCCGCGCGGCTTTGCAGGAACGGGATTTTCGGGGTGCGGATCATGTGCACGATCAGGGTCTGGGTCAGCAGCCCGACCACGAACCAGCCGGACTGGAACAAGGTCTGGTGATCCGGGGTGTTGGCGTTGAACACGTACCACATCAGCGCAAAGGTAGTGATGTCGAAGATCGAACTGATCGGCCCGAAGAACAGCGTGAAGCGCCCGACACCCGCTGGCTGCCAGCGCTGCGGTTGCTTGAGCATTTCTTCATCGACGTTATCGAACGGAATGACGATCTGCGAAATGTCATAGAGCAGGTTTTGTACCAGCAGGTGCATCGGCAGCATCGGCAGGAACGGGATGAACGCGCTGGCCACCAGCACCGAGAACACGTTGCCGAAGTTCGAACTGGCAGTCATCTTGATGTACTTGAGCATGTTGGCGAAGGTGCGGCGCCCTTCCAGCACGCCTTCCTCCAGCACCATCAGGCTTTTTTCCAGCAAAATAATGTCGGCCGCTTCCTTGGCAATGTCGACGGCGCTGTCCACCGAAATACCGATGTCGGCGGTGCGCAGGGCTGGAGCGTCGTTTATGCCGTCACCCATGAACCCGACCACGTGGCCGTTGCCCTTGAGCAAGCGCACGATGCGCTCCTTGTGCGACGGCGTGAGTTTGGCGAAGACGTTGGTGGTCTCTACCGCCACGGCCAGTTGGGCGTCGCTCATGCGTTCGATGTCGTTGCCCATCAGCAGGCCCTGCTGCTCCAGGCCGACTTCGCGGCAGATTTTCGCGGTCACCAGTTCGTTGTCGCCGGTCAGCACTTTCACCGCTACGCCATGAGCCGCCAGCGCTTTGAGGGCCGGTGCGGTACTTTCCTTGGGTGGATCGAGGAACGCCACGTAACCGATCAGTGTCAGTTCCTGTTCATCGGCCAGGCTATACGTGTCGCGGCCTTCGATCATTGGCCGCGCAGCCACCGCGACGACCCGCAGCCCTTCGGCGTTGAACGTCGCGGTCACCTGGCGAATCCGCGCCAGCAGTTCATCGCTCAGCGCCTCATCAACGACGCCGTGACGCACCCGCGTGCACACCGCCAGCACTTCCTCCACCGCACCTTTACAGATCAACAGATGAGCATGCTCGCGCTCGGCAACCACCACCGACATGCGCCGGCGGGTGAAATCGAACGGGATCTCGTCGATCTTGCGAAACGCTGTGCCAACCTTGAGTTCACGGTGGATTTCCACGTGTTCCAGCACGGCCACGTCCAGCAGGTTTTTCAGGCCAGTCTGGTAGTAGCTGTTGAGGTAGGCCATTTCCAGCACGTCGTCGGAGTCGTTACCCCAAACGTCGACATTGCGGGCGAGGAAGATTTTGTCCTGGGTCAGGGTGCCGGTCTTGTCGGTGCACAGCACGTCCATGGCACCGAAGTTCTGGATCGCATCCAGGCGTTTGACGATGACTTTTTTACGCGACAGAAACACCGCGCCTTTGGCCAGGGTCGAGGTGACGATCATGGGCAGCATTTCCGGGGTCAGGCCCACGGCAATCGACAACGCGAACAGCAGTGCCTGGGTCCAGTCGCCTTTGGTGAAACCGTTGATGAACAGCACCAGCGGCGCCATCACGAACATGAAGCGGATCAGCAGCCAGCTGACTTTGTTGACCCCGGTCTGGAACGAGGTCGGCGCACGATCAGTGCCACCGACCCGTTGCGCCAGGGCACCGAAATAGGTGTCGTTGCCCGTGGCGAGAATCACCGCCATCGCCGTGCCGGAGACCACGTTGGTGCCCATGAACAGAATGTTGTCGAGGTCCAGCGGGTTGCTCGTGTCGTTGTCTTGCTGGCGCGGAAATTTTTCCACCGGCATCGATTCGCCGGTCATCGCCGCCTGACTGACGAACAGGTCTTTGGCGCTGAGCACCCGGCAATCGGCGGGAATCATGTCACCGGCCGACAACACGACCAGGTCGCCCGGCACCAATAGTTTGATCGGCAACTCAGTGCGCAGTGCGTCGCGGCGCAGGACCGTCGCGGTGTTACTCACCATCGCCTGCAACGCGTCGGCGGCCTGGTTGGATTTGGTTTCCTGCCAGAACCGCAGCAACGTCGAGAGCACCACCATGGAGAAAATCACGATGGCGGCTTTCATGTCCTCGGTCAGCCAGGAGATGACTGCGAGCAGCGTCAGCAACAGGTTGAACGGGTTTTTGTAGCAGTGCCACAGGTGAGTCCACCAAGGCAGCGGCTGCTCATGCTCGACCTCGTTGAGGCCGAAACGCTCGCGCAGTGCGGCGGCTTCGAGGTCGCTCAGGCCAGCGGTGTGAGAGCCGAGTGTTTCCAGCAATTGGCCGGTGTCGCTGTTGGCGGCACTCACCAGCGTTTGCGCCAGCGTCGGTGGCACTTCACGGCTGACCGTGGTGTCGGTGAAGGTTTCCAGCAACGCCAGACGACGGAAGTGCCGGACGATATGGCGGGTGCGCAGGAATCCGGCGAAGAACTCTTTGAGCAGGGTCAGGTTCAAGGCGTTGCCCCCCCAGGGTCAGCCGGGAAACCTTCGAGCAGGCGTGTCGAGTCGCGACGGTGACGACAAGGCAGTCGCCATCACACGATAGTGTGTCGATGAGAGGACATCGGGAATCGCGCCACGAATGGCTCGACCGGGAGGCCGCAGCTCGCTGTACGGCGAGACAACGGCACAAAAAAGCTGCGCGTTATCTTGCCGAGACGGTGCCGGTTACTGAAACCGGCCGACTACTGTCACTCGAACAAGTACCCACTGTGGGTCTCCGCTATTGATGAAAACGCGCGAAGCTTATGCCCCGACTTTTTGAAGAGTAAACGAAGGAACGGCGTGGGGTGAGGGAATCGTGGGGTTCTTCAGGAAGGGTTCAGCTTCAACATTTGTGCTGTTCTTTAGGGCTCCATCGCGAGCAGGCTCACTCCCACATTGGCCCTGCATACACAGTTCCATTGTAGGAGTGAGCCTGCTCGCGATGGCGGCCTGACAGGCGCCAAAAATTTAACTGGCAGTCGCCAACAACAAGTCCACCACCGACCGCCCATTCCCGCGATGCTTGCCATGTTCATACAACGAACCGGCAATCTCATCCGCCCGAATCGGCAGGACCGACAACAATGTGTCGCTCAACCCATGGCTCGCCTGGCAGAAGCCCTGCATGTAGATGCCGGCCTTGCAGCGCTCATCAGTGATCAGCTTGTAGTTTCGATCCACCTCGTAATCACCCAGGTACTGCTCCATTGGTGCCAGCAACTTACGGTGCATCTGCCGCTCATAACCGGTGGCCAACACCACGGCGTCGTAATGACGAACCGTGACTTCACCGGTGGCGTTGTTGCGCACCGCCAGTTCGATACCGTGTTCAGTGGCCGTGGCTTTTTCGATGGTGGTCAAGGTGCGGAACGCATGGCGTGCGATGCCCGAGACTTTCTGGCGATAGAAGATGCCGTAGATGCGTTCGATCAGGTCGATGTCCACCACCGAATAGTTGGTGTTGTGGTACTCGTTGACCAGGCGTTCGCGCTCGCTGTGGGCCTGCTGGAACACCAGGTCGGTGAACTCCGGCGAGAATACTTCGTTGACGAACGGGCTGTCATCCGCCGGTTTCAGCGCCGAACCGCGCAGGATCATGTCGACTTGCACCGAGGGGAAGCTGTCGTTCAAGTCGATGAAGGCTTCCGCTGCGCTCTGCCCGCCGCCGATGATGGCGATGCTCATCGGCTGATTGTTCACGCACGGTTGCCTGGCCATTTGCGCCAGGTACTGGGAGTGGTGGAACACGCGGCTGTCATCCTTGAGCAACTTGAACGCCTGCGGAATGCGTGGTGTACCGCCAGCACTGACCACCACTGAACGGGTGGTCCGCACGTGTTGCTGACCGTCGGCATCGCGCGAAATCACCCGCAACGCTTCGACTTGCTGGCTGTGCAGCACCGGCTCGATGGTCAGCACTTCTTCGCCGTAACGGCTCTGCGTTTCAAATTGCGCGGCGACCCAGCGCAGGTAGTCGTTGTATTCCATGCGGCATGGATAGAAGGTGCCGAGGTTGATGAAATCCACCAGACGACCGTGATGCTTGAGGTAGTTGACGAAGGAGTACGGGCTGGTCGGATTGCGCAGCGTCACCAGGTCCTTGAGGAACGAGATCTGCAATTCGCTCTGGGTCACCAGGGTGTTGCCGTGCCAGCGGTAGTCCGCCTGCTTGTCGAGAAACAGAACATCCAGCTCGCCCTGACTCGGCCCGCGCTCTTGCAGAGCGATGGCCAGCGCCAGGTTCGAAGGGCCGAAACCGACGCCGATCAGGTCGTGAACGATGGGCGATGCAATTGCCTGTGTCATTTCCAGTGTCCTCTGGATGAACCCCCGTGCGGCGGGGAGTAAGCCTAAGTGACCCGGCCGGCCTTGGGCAGGTCAGCAAGTCGTCTGTTGAGTAGGAACGAGGACAGTGAAATAAAATTTAACGGGAAAGGATCAATGGGCGTCCCACTGGCGCATCCGTACCCGGCAATGCTTCATCGCATTGACGATATGCTTTTCCACCAGGGCTCGCGAAATGCCCAAGCGTTCGGCGATCTCCGGGTGGGACAGCCCCTCGATCTTGCGCAACAGAAAACTATCACGACACAGTGGTGGCAATTGCGCCAAGGCACGCTGGAGCATTTGCAGGTGCTGGCCGTGATCGAGGCAGTTGTGCGGGGATGGTGTGAAGTAGCGTTCTTCGGTGTCGAGCACTTCCAGCGACTCGACCTGACGCAAGGCATTGCGCCGATGATCGTCGATCACCAGATTGAGTGCGGTGCGATACAGAAACGCCCGGGGCTGTTCGATGGGCGTGTCGCTGGAACGCTCCAGGACCCGCACATACGCGTCATGCACCACATCTTCGGCCACCTGGCGGTTGCCTAGCTTGGCGTTCAGGAAACACACCAGCTCGCGATAGTAGTTTTCCAACATGACTCCCGGCCGCACGGGTGCGGTTTTTGTCCTTGAGCCCCCTCGTCGACCGCCGAAATAGGCAGTGGCACGATAGTGGCAGTTCGAGGTGCGTAATTTATAGTAATTCTCATGTAGATTTAAAGTATTGCTTTGTCTTGCCCGAGAAATAGTCTTGAGCTACAGGTGTAACCCTATGTGTCCACACCTAAATTCCCCGCCCCATTCCTCGTTTACAGGACAGCTCCCCGTCTCTGTCGACTCCCCGACAGCGTTCGGCTGTCGCCATTGTCTGCGCGCAGGTTGAACGACGGGCCGATACCCATTGGCCGGAACCCTGCATGAAACGTCCCCGACACACCCGACGCGCCCTGCTTGTAGCACTTTGTCTGATCCCCGTTATCGCCGTCGCCGCCTGGCAGGTCATCCCGCCCGGCCGCGATAAATTCGCCACCGTGGCCGTCAGCCGTGGCGATATTGAAAGCAGCGTCACCGCGTTGGGTACGCTGCAACCTCGACGTTATGTCGATGTCGGTGCTCAAGCGTCCGGGCAGATCCACCAAATTCACGTGGAGGTCGGCGACGTAGTCAAGGAAGGACAGCTGCTGGTGGAAATCGACCCGTCCACACAACAGGCCAAACTCGACGCCGGGCGTTTCTCCATCGAAAACCTCAAGGCGCAGCTTCAGGAGCAACGGGCTCTGCACGAGCTCGCCCGGCAAAAATACCAGCGCCAGCAGAACCTCAAGGCCGGCGGTGCCACCCGTGAAGAAGACGTGCAAACCGCTCAGGCCGAACTGCGTGCCACACAGGCGCGCATCGACATGTTCCAGGCACAGATCCGTCAGGCCGAAGCCAGCCTGCGCAGCGATCAGGCCGAACTGGGCTACACCCGCATCTACGCACCGATGTCTGGCACCGTGGTCGCCCTCGACGCCCGCGAAGGCCAGACCCTCAACGCACAGCAGCAGACACCATTGATTTTGCGCATCGCCAAACTGTCACCCATGACCGTTTGGGCCGAAGTTTCGGAAGCTGACATCGGCCACGTCAAACCCGGCATGAATGCCTGGTTCACCACCTTAAGCGGTGGCAGTCGTCGTTGGAGCAGCACCGTGCGGCAGATTCTGCCTGTACCGCCCAAGCCACTGGATCAGACCAGTCAGGGTGGCGGCAGCCCGGCCAGTTCGAGCAAAAGCGGCAGCGCGCGCGTAGTGCTGTACACCGTGTTGCTCGATGTCGATAACGCTGACAATGCATTGATGGCAGAAATGACGACGCAGGTGTTTTTCGTTTCCGACCAGGCAAAAAACGTCCTCACCGCGCCCATTGCGGCGTTGCAAGGTGGCGCAGAACCAGGCAACCAGACTGCGCAAGTCGTGGCCAAAAACGGCAGCGTCGAGCAGCGCGAAGTTCGCACCGGAATCAGTGATCGCCTGCGGGTGCAGATCCTCGGTGGCTTACAGGAAGGCGATCACCTGCTGATCGGCCCTGCCGACGGGAGCGGCGGTTGAATGCAGACGCCCCTGATCTACCTGCAAGACATCCGTAAAGCCTACGGTGGCGGCGATTCACCGCACGTTCATGTGCTGCGCGGCATCGACCTGTCGATCCATGCGGGAGAGTTCGTGGCGATTGTCGGCGCCTCCGGGTCCGGCAAATCGACGCTGATGAACATCCTCGGCTGCCTCGACCGCCCCACTTCGGGCGAATACCGCTTTGCCGGGGAAAACGTCGCCGGGCTCGACAGTGACGAACTGGCCTGGCTGCGCCGCGAAGCCTTTGGTTTTGTGTTTCAGGGGTATCACCTGATTCCGTCCGGCTCGGCTCAGGAAAACGTCGAGATGCCGGCCATCTATGCAGGCACCCCGGCCGCTGAACGCCATGCCCGCGCCACCGCCCTGCTCGACCGCCTCGGCCTGGCTTCGCGCACCGGCAACCGTCCGCACCAGCTCTCCGGCGGGCAACAGCAGCGGGTGTCCATTGCCCGCGCCTTGATGAACGGCGGCCACATTATCCTCGCCGACGAACCCACCGGCGCCCTCGACAGCCACAGCGGTGCCGAGGTCATGACGCTGCTCGATGAACTGGCGAGCCAGGGCCATGTGGTGATCCTGATCACCCACGACCGTGAAGTCGCGGCCCGGGCCAAACGCATCATCGAAATTCGCGACGGCCTGATCATCAGCGACAGCGCCCGCGACAACCCCGACGTGCAGGCCTCAGCCAACCCCGGCGCGTTGCAAGCCGTGGACCTGCGCAAGCGCCTGAGCGAAGGTGCCGAGGCCACTGGCGCGTGGAAAGGTGAACTGATCGACGCAGTGCAAGCCGCCTGGCGGGTAATGTGGATCAACCGCTTCCGCACGACGCTGACGCTGCTGGGGATCATCATCGGCGTGGCCTCGGTGGTGGTGATGCTGGCGGTGGGCGAAGGCAGCAAACGCCAGGTCATGGCGCAAATGGGCGCCTTTGGCTCGAACATCATTTACCTCAGCGGCACGGCCCCGAACCCGCGTACCGCACCGGGCATCGTCACCCTCGATGACGTCGCGGCAGTGGCCAGCCTGCCGCAAGTGATGCGGATCATGCCGGTCAATGGCCAGGAGGCCGGGGTGCGTTTCGGTAACCTCGACCACTTGAGTTACGTCGGTGGTAACGACACCAATTTTCCGGCGATCTTCAATTGGCCGGTGGTCGAAGGCAGCTACTTCACCGAGGCCGATGAACAAAACGCCGCGGCGGTCGCGGTGATCGGACACAAAGTGCGGACCAAATTGCTCAAGGACGTGGCCAACCCGATCGGCCAATACATCCTGATCGAAAACGTGCCGTTTCAGGTGGTCGGCGTCCTCGCGGAAAAAGGTGCGAGCTCCGGCGATTCCGACAGTGACGACCGCATTGCCATCCCCTACTCCGCCGCCAGCGTCCGGTTGTTCGGTACCCATAATCCCGAATACGTGGCCATCGCCGCCGCCGATGCGCGCAAGGTCAAAGAGACTGAGATGGCCATCGAGCAGTTGATGCTGCGGCTGCATAACGGCAAGAAGGATTTCGAGCTGACCAACAACGCCGCGATGATCCAGGCCGAAGCACGCACGCAAAACACCCTGTCGCTGATGCTCGGCTCGATTGCCGCGATTTCCTTGCTGGTGGGGGGGATCGGCGTGATGAACATCATGCTGATGACTGTGCGCGAACGCACCCGCGAGATCGGTATCCGCATGGCCACCGGCGCCCGACAGCGCGACATCCTGCGGCAGTTTCTCACCGAAGCGGTGATGCTCTCGGTGGTCGGCGGGCTGGCCGGGATTGCCTTGGCGCTGATCGTCGGCGGTGTGTTGATTCTCAGCGAAGTTGCCGTCGCGTTTTCTTTGATAGCGGTACTCGGCGCCTTCGGCTGCGCCCTGGCCACCGGTGTTGTCTTCGGCTTCATGCCGGCCCGCAAAGCTGCCCGACTCGACCCGGTCACGGCCCTTACCAGTGAATGATCTTGCCATGAAGCCGCCACTCACACTGTTGACGCTCTGCCTGTTGCTCGGTGCTTGCGCCAGCCCCGCCCAGCGCCCGGACAGCGGCCTCCAGCCGCCCGCCGACTGGCAATCACCGCACAATAAAGGCACCACCCGCAGCAACCAGCAATGGTGGACGCAGTTCGGTAGCCCGCAGCTGGACCAACTGATCGAACAGGCGCGTGTCGGCAGTTTCGATCTGGCCGCCGCCATCGCCCGTGTGCGTCAGGCACAGGCGGAAACGGTGGTGGCCGGCGGTTCGCAGCTACCGGAGGTCACCGCGGGTTTGAATGCCAACCGGCAAAAACTGCTGCGTGGCAATGGCTATAGCCAACTCGATGCCGACAACGATAACGGCGCCGAGGATTACTTCAACGCCAACCTCAGCGCCAGCTACGAAATCGATTTCTGGGGCGGCCAGCGCGCCTCCCGCGACAGCGCACAGTTTGCGTTGCAGGCCAGCCAGTTCGATCAGGCAACGGTGGAATTGACGCTGCTCAGCAGCGTTGCCAGCGGCTATGCACAAACCCTGTCGCTGCGCGAACAGAGCCGCATCGCCGAACTGAACCTGGCGAATGCGCAGAGTGTTTTGAAACTGGTGCAGACGCGGTTTGATTCAGGCTCGGCGACCGCGCTGGAACTGGCGCAGCAAAAAAGCCTGGTCGCAGCGCAACAACGGCAATTGCCGCTGGTGCAGCAACAGGCTCAGGACGCGTCGATAAGCCTGGCGGCCCTGCTCGGCCGGCCGGTGCAGCAATTGCCATTGAGCCTGGAACATTTCGATCAACTGTCATGGCCGACCATCGACGCTGG
Source organism: Pseudomonas sp. P4_C8 (assembly GCF_056401975.1). Lineage (NCBI taxonomy): Bacteria > Pseudomonadati > Pseudomonadota > Gammaproteobacteria > Pseudomonadales > Pseudomonadaceae > Pseudomonas > Pseudomonas sp. P4_C8. Next base: position 19,074 of record NZ_JBFUIH010000060.1, read on the forward strand.
CGTGCCCAGTGAACTGATCCGGCGCCGCCCGGACATTGCCCGTGCCGAAGCACAACTGGCCGCAGCACAGGCGAATGTCACCGTGGCCCGCGCCGCGATGTTGCCGACCGTGACCTTGAGCGCTGAAATCGGCTCGGGGGCTGACCGCGCCGCCGATATGTTGCGCAACCCGTTTTACAACCTGACCGCAGGCCTGGTCGCACCGATCTTCAATAATGGTCGCCTCAGCGCTCAGCGTGACAAGGCCACAGCCCGCCAGGAAGAGCTGCTGGAAACCTATCGCGGCGCGATCATCAACGGTTTTGCCGACGTGGAAAAAGCGCTGAACAGCATTCGTGGTCTGGATGAACAGCGGCAGTGGCAAGGTGAGGAACTGAAGCAGGCGCAGACCGCATTCGATATTGCTCAGAGCCGCTACCAGGCCGGGGCCGAGGATTTGCTGACGGTGCTGGAGACGCAACGCACCTTGTATGCGGCGCAGGATCTGAATGTGCAGCTGCGGTTGTCGCGGTTGCAGGCGAGTATTGCACTGTACAAGGCGTTGGGTGGGGGGTGGCAGGTTTTGTGATTTTCAGTGTTAGAAAGTCCGCCATCGCGAGCAGGCTCGCTCCCACAATGGAACTGTGTTCACAGGACAAATGTGGGAGCGAGCCTGCTCGCGATTGAACAATAACGCTGTATTCCTGATTAACTGGTAACCGGCTTAGCCTTCAAATGCCGCGCATACCAAGGCCGCTGCGGCACTTTGCGGAACATATCCGCCAGCTTCTTCTCATCCTCGCCAAATGTTATCCGCAGCGCCAGCTTCATGGTTTCGGGGTCCATCTCCACCGACTTGCCCGCCTGCAACCCCGGCGTGGTGCTGCAACCATGGGTGCTCGGCCCCAACCACGGGTCAGCGACTTCCACCCAACGCCCCGGGGAAAACCATGGCACGCCGTTAACCTCCAGCCGACTCACCTCCCCCGGATGAAAGCGTTCATGCGCGCGAAACCAGTCTTCCAGTCGATCATCGATCCAGCCATGGAAATACCAGAATACCGGGTTCACATGGGACGAAAACGGATCGCCGAGGAAGTCGTTTTCCGGTGCAAACCAGCGTGCGGAAAAGTCCGCCGGATCCCTGGCGAATGGCACCGGCTGGCCGTTGGATGGATCCCGTGGCACCGAGGCCCAGCGCATGTGCAACCAGTCGTGCAGACCCAACTCAACCTCTGAACCGAACTGGCCCAGGGTCAGCTTCGACAGATAACGCGGGTCGCGGTAGCGCGACTCCCAGACCTGGAAATTACTGTGATACGTCTCGGCAGTCTTGATGTCGCTGACCCATTGCGAATATTCAGCATCGTCGTCGGCCACCCAGGTCGGCGGCAGCGCGGTGCCGTCGTGGTTGTCGCAGTATTGGGCGAAGCCGATGCGATCACGGGCCAGTTCCGGTTGCGGCAACGGGAAGTGTGGCCATGACGGCAAGTCCTGCATCGACCGCGCCGTGCCGAGCATGTGCCGATGCATGAAAAAAAAGTCCACGCCCGAGCCATTGCGATCCTTGCGCGCACCACGGGCATCGCGCTCCTTGTCGCGCGGGCCGGGCTGCCAGCCGAGGCCACGCAAGGCATTGCGTTTGTCTTCGGACAAGGTGTGCCATTTGTCCCGAGAAGCATGCCAGAGCTGGTGAAACAGCCGATGCTCGGGCGAAATCAGCCAGGCCAGCAGCGATGCATTGARCCCGGTGCGCTCGCGGGCTTCGGGGAATACCCGTTTGACGGCGATGAAGCGATTGTCCTGCGCGGTCATCATCAGCGGACGATCAAGGTTCAATACGCGACCACTGAGCGTGCCTCTGCCAGCGTTACCGAAACCGGCCCAGACTTCGTCCAGCGCCATGCTGAATTCGTAATCGGGGGTGCCCTGCGCCGCATTGGCATTGACCAACCGCCAGCTCAATTGCGCCGCCTTGACATCGGCCAGATCACCTAGCACCCGGTAACGCGGGGCTTCGTTGGAACGCAAACGCTCGGCCGTGTCGAGGATCCCGATCAGGCCGCGCCCTTTGTGGCCGACGTCAAGAAACACTTCCAGACCATCACGAGGCAAATCTTCAATCCCGGCGTCACGGCCTTCAAAACGAATCTGCCAAACGCCCCGTAGCGTGTCCGCTAGCCGCTGGCCGGTGACATCCGCCACATCAAAAGAAGCTTCGCCGGGGGTAATCGTCGGATCCGCTTTCGTCCATTCACGATGCCCATAAAAAGCCGCAGGCACTGCAACGCCGGTCAGCGCCAGGCCTGCCATGAACCCTCGTCGAGAAATCGTCATTGCCCTACCTGTGTCAGCCATGGAGCAGGCTTTATCCAAGTTAGAACGTTCGTCCCCTCCGGAAATTTAAAAGCATCGCTGGCAAGCCAGCTCCTACAGAGATTGTTTGTACACCGAAGATCCACTGTAGGAGCTGGCTTGCCAGCGAAGAGGCCATCAGCCCCCCTAAATTTCCAACGGCATAACTCGTTCCTCCCAGATAGCAAAGCCCCCCCCCCCACGCCCACACCGGGGCAACGAACCTGACTGAGATGAACATGACAAAACCACGTTCAAAAAAGGCGCTTTACCTCGGCCTGCCACTCGCGCTGGCGATCAGCGCCGTTGCCGGCTACGCGGTCTGGGATCACTGGTTCAAAGACAACCCCGGCTACCCGATCAAGGTGATGCAACAAGCCGATGAGCTGCAAACACGCATCCTCTCCTTCGACAGCCACGTCACCGTGCCGCTGGACTTCGGCACCGCCGGCAATGAAGCCGACAAGGACGGCAGCGGCCAGTTCGACCTGGTCAAAACCGGGCGCGGACGCCTGTCCGGCGCTGCGCTGACCATTTTCGGCTGGCCGGAAATCTGGAACGGCGTCAACGCCCCGCATCGCCCTACCGAAGGCTTTGTCGACGAAGCCCGGTTCGAGCAGGAAACCCGCTACAAAATCATCAGCGCCATGGTCCGCGACTTTCCCAATCAAGTCGCCATCGCCTACACCCCGGACGATTTCCGCCGGTTGCACGGCGAAGGCAAGTTCGCGGTGTTCATGAGCATGCTCAACGCCTACCCGCTGGGCAACGACCTGAACGCGCTGGACACATGGGCCGCTCGCGGCATGCGCATGTTCGGCTTCAGCTACGTGGGCAACAACGCCTGGGCTGACTCATCGCGGCCGCTGCCGTTCTTCAATGATTCGCGGGACGCCCTCGGTGGCCTGTCGGACATCGGTAAACAAGCGGTGCATCGCCTGAATGACCTCGGCGTGATCATCGATGTCTCGCAGATGTCGACCAAGGCCCTGGAACAAGTCGCGCAATTGAGCCGCACGCCGATGGTCGCCTCGCACTCAGCGCCTCGCGCGCTGGTGGACATCCCGCGAAACCTCAGCGACCAGGAAATGCAGCTGATCAAAAACAGCGGCGGCGTGGTGCAAATTGTCGGCTTCCCGACCTACATCCGCCCCTTGAGCCAAACCACCCAGGACAAACTCAACGCCCTGCGCGCCCGCTTCGACCTGCAACCGCTGCAAGGCCTGGAAATGGCGCTGATGCCCGGCGACCCGGTGATCACCGTCTGGTCCGAGCAACGCTTCGGCGAGTACGCCAGCCAGCTCTACGCGATTGTCGATGAAGAACCGAAAGCCACGCTCAAGGACTACGGCGACGCGATTGATTATGCGGTGAAGAAAATCGGCATCGATCACGTGGGCATCAGCTCCGACTTCAACGATGGCGGCGGCCTTGAGGGCTGGAAGGATGTCAGCGAAGCCCGCAACGTCACGGCCGAACTGATCAGTCGCGGCTACAGCGAGGCCGATATCGCCAAGCTGTGGGGCGGCAATTTCCTGCGGGTCTGGGACCAGGTGCAGAAGTATTCCAGGCCTGTGGCGAAAAACTGAATCCCCTTTGCAAAAGCGAACCTTGCTGATGACCAACCGTCGTTCATTCCTCAAGCAGGCCGGGATTCTCGCGGCCGGTCTGCCCCTGAGCAACGCTGTGATGTTGCCGGCACGGGCTGCCACTGCGCAGCCGCTGCCCAAGGACAAGTGGGCGCAATTGCGCCAACTGTTCGATCAGGATCCGGACTATTTGCACTTCGCCAACTTTCTGGTGACTTCGCACCCACGACCGGTACGCGAGGCCATCGAACGGCACCGCGCCAATCTCGACCGCAACCCCGGCCGGGCGATGGACTGGGACTTGGGCGAAACGGAAAAACGTGAGCAGGACGTGCGCGTCTGGGCCGGGCGTTACCTCAAGGCCAAGCCTGAACAAATCGCCCTCACCGGCAGCACCACCGAGGGTCTGTCGCTGATCTACGGCGGCATTCATGTGCGCCCGGATCAGGAAATCCTCACCACCGAGCATGAACACTACGCAACCCACTATGCGCTGGATTACCGTCAGCAAAAGGACAAGGTCAAGGTGCGCAAGCTCAAGCTGTTCGAGAACAGTCGCGACATTTCCGTTGATGAAGTAATCGGTTCGATCAGCAAAGGCATCCGCCCGCAAACCCGCGTGCTCGGCATGACCTGGGTGCAATCCGGCAGCGGCGTGAAGCTGCCGATTGGCGAGATTGGCAAACTGGTGGAAGAACAGAACCGCAATCGCGAGGAAAAAGACCGAATTTTGTATGTGGTCGATGGCGTGCACGGCTTCGGCGTCGAGGACCTCGACTTCCCCGACATGCACTGCGACTTCTTCATCGCCGGCACCCACAAATGGATGTTCGGCCCGCGCGGCACCGGGATCATTTGCGCCCGCTCCGCCGAACTCAAGGACGTCACGCCGACCATTCCGACGTTCTCCGAAGCCACCACCTTCTCAACCATCATGACCCCCGGCGGCTATCACAGCTTTGAACATCGCTGGGCGCTGGACGAGGCATTCAAGTTGCACCTGGAACTGGGCAAAGCCGAAGTTCAAGCACGAATTCATGCGCTCAATACCTATGCAAAAAACCGTCTGTTGGAGCATCCGCAGATCGAATTGGTCACGCCAAAGAGCCGGGACCTGTCCGCCGGTTTCACCTTCTTCCGGATCAAGGACCGCGACTGCGAAAAAGTCGCTGCCCAATTGATGGAAAACCGCGTGGTCTGCGACGCGGTGGAGCGCGACGTTGGCCCGGTGATTCGTATTGCACCTGGCCTGCTCAACACGGAAGACCAGATCGACCGCTTCATGGCCCTGCTGAACAAAACCGCATGACGCTGATCCCCTGTAGGAGTGAGCCGGCTCCGGGCGGCGTTCCGACGATGAGGCCAGCCCATTCAACATTGATGGTGACTGATCCACCGCTATCGCGAGCAGGCTCACTCCTACATTGGACCTGGCGTGACACCCGTTTTTTATATCGAGATCACTCATGAACCGAGATCAATTGACCCTGCCGCTCAAGGCTCTCGCCCTGACCGCGCTCATGGCCGGCCTGTTGCCCACCGCCGCCCAGGCCGCCACCGCACCGCCACCCGGCAAAGTATTCAAGGACTGCCGCGACTGCCCGGAAATGGTGGTGCTGCCCGCCGGCACTTTCACCATGGGCACGCCGGACGATGAAGTCGGCCGCGAGCCCGACGAAGGTCCGATGTACGACGTGACCTTCGCCAAGCCGTTCGCCATGAGCCGCTTCCAGATCACCGCCGGCGAGTGGGACAGCTACGTGCGCGAAAGTGGGGTGATCATTGCCAACGGCGATACCCGGCCGGGCCGCGAATGCATCGCCAGCAAACCGCGTTATCCGCAAACCCCGCGCCAGCCCGCGGTGTGCATGAACTTCGATGACGTCAAAAACTACGTCGCGTGGTTGTCGAAAAAAACCGGGCAGACGTACCACATGGTCAGCGAAGCCCAACGCGAATATGCCGCGCGCGGTGGCACAAAAGGCCCTTTCCCCTTTCCGTTCGATGAAGGCAAGGCCTACAGCATTGCCAGGCACGCCAACACCTATGGCCCGGCGGACGGTTACAGCTACAGCTCGCCGGTGGGCAGCTACCCGCCCAATGCGTTCGGTATGTACGACATGCACGGCAACGTTTACGAATGGGTCGAAGACTGCGAACACCCGAACTACATCGGTGCCCCCACCGATGGCAGCGCGTGGTTGGAACCCAACTGCGAAGCCGTGCGCATTCGCGGTAACGATTGGGGTGAAGCCCCGGTGTTCTCCCGCTCCGGCAACCGCAACAGCCAGTACCCGCAAGAGCGCGGCGACTGGATAGGCTTGCGCATCGTGCGTGACCTGTAGGAGCCGAGCTTGCTCGCGATAGCGGACTAACAGTCAACACTTCTATCGACTGGAAGGTAGCCATCGCGAGCAAGCTCGGCTCCTACAGGGTTGTGTGTGTGGTCGCCGCCAGTCGGCGGTCGCTAAATTAAGCCTTGGATCAGACGTTCTACTGGGTATCTGCCTTACGACCCAAGGAACTGTCTCCCATGCCCCAGCCAACCCGTGGCGCCCTCGGCGAATTGTTCGCCCTGTTGAAACCCTTTCGGCTGATCGTCGCCGCGTCCATTTTCCTGGGCATGGTCGGCGGCCTGAGCGTCACGGTCTTGCTGGCAACCATCAACAACGCCCTGCATTCGGACACCGGCCTGACCCAAGGCGTCGTCGCGCTGTTCGCCGGCTTGTGCTTGCTGGCGCTGCTGAGCTCAATCTGCTCCGACATCGGCACCAACTATGTCGGCCAGCACATCATTGCCAAGCTGCGTAAACAGCTGGGCGAAAAAGTCCTGTCGGCGCCCATCGAACAGATCGAACGCTACCGCAGCCACCGGCTGATTCCGGTGCTGACCCATGACGTTGATACCATCAGCGACTTCGCCTTCGCCTTCGCCCCGCTGGCGATTTCCGTGACCGTGACCTTGGGTTGCATGGGTTATCTGGCCATTCTGTCGTGGCCAATGTTCCTGATCATGGTGGCGGCGATCCTGATCGGCACGGCGATTCAGGCCTACGCCCAGAGCAAAGGCGTGCAGGGTTTCATGGCCGCCCGCGACGCCGAAGACGAACTGCAAAAGCACTACAACGCAATTGCCGAAGGGGCCAAGGAACTACGCATCCATCGCCCGCGTCGCCAGCGCATGTTTGTCTCGGGTATCAAGGCCACCGCCGAATTCATCTGCAACACCCAGGTGCGCTCGATCAACACCTTCGTGATCGCCAAGACCTTTGGCTCAATGCTGTTCTTCGTGGTCATCGGCCTGGCGCTGGCCTTGCAAACCTTCTGGCCGAGCGCCGATAAAACCGTGATGAGCGGCTTCGTACTGGTGCTGCTGTACATGAAAGGCCCGCTGGAACACTTGATCAGCACGCTGCCGATTGTCAGCCGCGCACAAATTGCTTTCCGTCGCATCGCCGAGTTGTCCGAGCAGTTTTCCACCCCCGAACCGCATCTCCTGCTGAGCGATCATGGCCCGGTCAAACACGCGGTGCACGAACTGAAACTGGCCGAGGTGCGTTTCGCTTTTCCGGCAGCCGAAGGCGCGGTGCCGTTCCAGCTCGGGCCGGTGAACCTGACGATCAAGCAAGGCGATATCACCTTTATCGTCGGCGAGAACGGTTGCGGCAAGACCACGCTGATCAAGTTGCTGCTGGGTTTGTACACGCCGCAGCAGGGCGAGATCAGCGTCAACGGCGAGGCCATCGACGCGCAGAATCGCGATGATTATCGCCAGTTGTTCACCACGATATTCGCCGACTACTACCTATTCGATGACGTGGTCCAGGGCGACACGCACATCCCCGAAGACGCGAACGAATACCTGCAACGGCTGGAGATCGCGCACAAGGTCAGCGTCAAGGACGGCAGCTTCACCACCACCGACCTGTCCACCGGCCAGCGCAAGCGCCTGGCGCTGGTCAACGCCTGGCTGGAGGAGCGTCCGGTGTTGGTGTTCGATGAGTGGGCGGCCGACCAGGACCCGACCTTCCGCCGGATCTTCTACACCGAGCTGCTGCCGGACCTCAAACGTCTGGGCAAGACCATCATCGTGATTTCCCACGATGACCGTTATTTCGATGTCGCCGACCAACTGGTGCGCATGGAAAGCGGCCGGGTGGTCACTGAGCTGACCCTGGCCTGATGACCGAATACCTGTGGGAGCGAGCCTGCTCGCGATAGGGCCATCACCTTTAGCATTGATGGTGACTGATTCACCGCTATCGCGAGCAGGCTCACTCCCACAGTTTGTTCACCTGATTGACCGGCATTTGGGCTACCCAAATGGCCCCTGTGCCTGCACAAATCCTCCCTTCTGAATTTTATTTCCCAGGTTTCTTTCCGGTTTTGCGTCCGCGCCCCGTCTTAATAATCATTCTTATTAACAACAACTCTGCACAACATTTTTCAGGAGCTCAGGTAAGTAATGCGACTTCTACCACGCCGCACACCTCTCGCGTTGGCCGTACAGCGCCCGTCTTTGCATCTGCTCACCAGCGTGCTGCTGACTGCCACCTTGCTGGGGAGCTCGATGGCCAATGCTGCACCTGTGAAAGTGAATGTTGCCGTCCAGCCGCTTTCCAACGCGCTGACCGAACTGGGCATGCAGACCAACTTGCAAATCCTTTACAGCCCGGATCAGGTGGCGGGCATCAAGTCGCGCGCGGTCTCCGGTTCACTGGAACCGAGCGACGCCCTGAAAGCGCTGTTGCAAGGCACTGGCATTTCATTCCAGATCAATGGCAACACCGTGACCCTGGTGTCTGGCGGCGGTTCGGGCCTGCAACTGGGCGCGACCACCATTTCCGGACAGGCCTTGGGCATGACCACAGAAGACACCGGCTCCTACACCACCGGCGCCACCACCACCGCGATCGGGCTGCCGTTGACCATTCGCGAAACGCCGCAAACGGTGACCGTGGTCACGCGTCAAATGATGGACGACCGCGGTGTACAAAGCGTTGCCGACGCGTTGCGCAACACGCCCGGCGTCACAACGCAAAAGTACGACAGTGACCGCACCGAGTTTTCCGCCCGTGGTTTTGCCATCACCAACTTTCAGTACGACGGCGTCAACATTCCCTACGACGGCGTTTACGGTGAAAACCCGAACAACGGCGACGACGCGGCCAGCCTCGACCACATCGAAGTCATCAAGGGCGCTACCGGCCTGATGACCGGCGCTGGTGACCCGTCCGCCACGGTCAACCTGATCCGCAAGAAGCCGACCAAGGACTTCAAGGCCTCGGTCGCCGCCACTGCCGGCTACTGGGACAACTACCGCACCGAAGGCGACATCTCTGGTTCACTGACCGACTCTGGAAATGTGCGGGRGCGCTTTGTCGGCGCCTACCAGGACAAAGATTCGTACATGGACCATTACAGCCAGAAAAAAGACATCTACTACGGCATCCTCGAAGCCGATCTGACGGACGACACCTTGCTGACGTTCGGCGTCGACAAGTCCAGCGTCACCCCGCGCGGCAGCTCCTGGACCGGTAACGCACCGTACTTCACCGATGGCAGCCGTACCGACTTCTCGCGCAGTTTCAACCCGGGTGCCGACTGGAGCCGTCGTGATTTCGACAGCGTCACCTATTTCGCGTCGCTGGAACAAGCACTGGCCAATGACTGGAAATTCAAGGCCAGCTTCGACCAGAAAACCACCGATCACGATACCCAACTGGCCTCGGCCAGCGGTGGCTCCGCTGACCCCGTTACCGGCGAGGGCAATTTCCTGTACTGGGGTCGCTGGGAAGGTCATCGCGTACAGAACTCCGGGGACGTAAACCTCTCCGGGCCGTTTTCCCTGGGCGGGCGCGAGCATGAACTGGTGGCCGGCTTCATGGCTGCCCACTCGCGTCAGACGGGTGCGACCTACGACTCCAGCGCTTTCGAACTGGTGCCGGGCAGCATCTTTGACTGGAACGGTGACCTGCCAAAACAGGAATTCCCGAAAAACGGCAAATACGAACGTACCCAGAGCCAGAACGGGATTTACATGGCCACGCGCCTGCGTCCGACCGACGACTTGTCGTTCATCCTCGGCGGTCGCCTGAGCACCTTCAAGTACAACGAAGACTACACCTACTATCCGGATGCAAACCTGACCGACACCCACGCCAGTTATAAGGAACATGGTGTCGTCACGCCGTACGCCGGGGTGGTCTATGACCTGGACGATACGTACTCGGTCTATGCCAGCTACACCAAGATCTACCAGCCACAGATCTACCAGGACGCCACCGGCTCAACCCTCGACCCGGTTGAAGGTGACAGCTACGAAACCGGCATCAAAGCGGCTTATTTCGAAGGCAAACTGAACGCCAGTTTTGCCCTGTTCCAGATTGACCAGGACAACGTTGCCCAGTACGTCATCACCGACGTAAACACCGGTCGAGACATCTATGAAGCCATCTCCGGCGCCACCACCAAAGGTGTGGAACTGGAACTGGCAGGCGCACTGGCGCAGGACTGGAACGTGTCTGCCGGCTACACCTACGCCCGTACCCGCGACAAGAATGAACAACGTATCTTCGGTTTCCCGTTGGCCTCCACCAAACCGGAACACGTGGTGCGTACGTTTACCACCTACCGCCTGCCCGGTGCGTTGGACCAGTTGACCATCGGTGGTGGCGTCAGCTGGCAGAGCGCGTTTTACGGCCAGAGCTACAACCCGAACGTGGGTAACGGCGAAGGTGGCAACACCCTGCTCAAGCAAGGCGGCTACACCCTCGTGGACCTGATGACGCGATTTCAGTACGACGAGCACCTGAGCTTCACCGCCAATGCCAACAACGTCTTCGACAAAAAGTACATGTCGGGCCTGGGCAACTTCGGCACCACCTTCTACGGCGAGCCGCGTAATGTGCAGATCATGGCGAAGTATGATTTCTGAGGTGTGAGCTGAAATGAAAAATGCCCGTGTCGTGAGATGCGGGTATTTTTTTGGCTGAGAGATTTGTGTTGAATGTGAGTCCGCTATCGCGAGCAGGCTCGCTCCCACATTGGATTTT
>NZ_JBFUIH010000061.1:0-41942 GCF_056401975.1 Pseudomonas sp. P4_C8
GCTTGCGACCACCTTGAGGTGGTACGGAAGCGACCGTGCCTTCGATCAACTTGAGCAGGGCCTGCTGCACGCCTTCACCGGAAACGTCCCGGGTGATCGACGGGTTGTCAGACTTGCGCGAGATCTTGTCGATCTCATCGATATAGACAATGCCCATCTGGGCTTTTTCTACGTCGTAATCGCACTTCTGCAGCAGCTTCTGAATGATGTTCTCGACATCTTCACCCACATAACCCGCCTCAGTGAGGGTGGTTGCGTCGGCAATGGTGAACGGAACGTTCAGCAAACGAGCCAGTGTTTCGGCAAGCAGGGTTTTACCCGAGCCTGTCGGGCCGATCAGCAAAATGTTGCTCTTGCCGAGTTCGACGTCGTCATTCTTTTTGTCACGCTGGTTCAGGCGCTTGTAGTGGTTGTACACCGCTACTGCCAGAACCTTTTTCGCACGCTCCTGACCAATCACGTACTGATCAAGGATGCCGCTGATTTCTTTAGGCGAAGGCAATTTATGCGCGCTGCTTTCGGCCTGGGCTTCCTGCACCTCCTCACGGATGATGTCATTGCACAGGTCGACGCACTCGTCGCAGATAAAGACCGAGGGGCCGGCAATCAATTTGCGCACTTCATGCTGGCTTTTGCCACAGAAGGAGCAATAGAGCAGCTTGCCGTTGTCCTCGCCGTTGCGGGTGTCAGTCATTCGTTCGATCCAAATCCGATAGGCTTGCAACACAAGATGAAGGCTATTGCGGGCTTTTTCAAGCCCGCCGGTGATCAGACCAGCCGACCAACCCTATTTTGAGCTGCTTATTTTTAAGCCGGGCGCTGGCTGATCACTTCATCGATCAACCCGTACTCACGCGCAGCTTCTGCACTCATGAAGTTGTCGCGATTGGTATCGCGCTCGATTTCTTCAAGAGTGTGCCCGCTGTGCTGGGCCATCAGCGTGTTGAGACGCTCACGAATGAAGAGGATTTCCTTGGCATGGATTTCGATATCCGAGGCCTGGCCCTGGAAACCGCCCAGAGGCTGGTGAATCATCACACGCGAATTCGGCAGGCAGTAACGCTTGCCGGCGGCACCGGCCGTCAGAAGAAACGCGCCCATGCTGCACGCTTGACCGATACAGGTGGTCGACACGTTTGGCTTGATGAACTGCATGGTGTCGTAGATCGACATACCCGCCGTCACCGAACCGCCCGGGGAGTTGATATAGAGATGGATGTCCTTGTCCGGGTTTTCCGCTTCAAGGAACAGCAGTTGCGCACAGATCAGGTTGGCCATGTAGTCCTCTACCGGACCAACCAGAAAGATCACTCGTTCCTTGAGAAGGCGCGAGTAGATGTCATAGGCGCGCTCGCCACGAGCAGATTGCTCGACAACCATCGGGACCAGGCCGCCTGCGGCCTGGATATCAGAGTTCTGCTGAATATACGAATTACGGAACATGCTCTGCAGTCACTCCCAAATAGTTATGTCTTGAATACGCATAAGCCAGCACGAAGGCTGGCTTATGGTGATTACTTCTTAGCGCAAAAACGATCAGTCGGCTTGTGGAGCTTCTACCGGCTTGACTGCTTCTTCGTAAGAGACCGATTTGTCGGTCACACTAGCTTTCTGCAGAACAGTATCCACAACTTGCTCTTCCAGCACAACCGAACGGACTTCGTTCAGCTGCTGGTCGTTCTTGTAGTACCAGGACACGACCTGCTCAGGCTCTTGGTAGGCCGAAGCCATTTCCTGAATCATTTCGCGAACGCGGGTTTCGTCAGGCTTGAGGTCGAATTGCTTGACCACTTCAGCCACGATCAGACCCAGTACAACGCGGCGCTTGGCTTGTTCTTCGAACAGCTCAGCCGGCAGTTGGTCAGGCTTGATGTTGCCGCCGAACTGCTGAACAGCCTGCACGCGCAGACGGTCAACTTCGTTGGACAGCAGAGCCTTAGGCACTTCGATCGGGTTGGTGGCCAGCAGACCGTCCATTACCTGATTCTTGACCTTGGATTTGATCGCCTGACGCAGTTCGCGCTCCATGTTCTTGCGAACTTCAGTGCGGAAGCCTTCCAGACCCGTTTCCTTGATGCCGAATTGAGCGAAGAATTCTTCGGTCAACTCTGGCAGTTTTGGCTCGGAAACAGTGTTCACGGTAACGGTGAACTCGGCAGTTTTGCCGGCCAGGTCGAGGTTCTGATAGTCAGCCGGGAAGGTCAGGTTCAGAACACGTTCTTCGCCGGCTTTAGCGCCAACCAGACCGTCTTCGAAGCCAGGGATCATGCGGCCGGAACCCAGTACGAGCTGAGTGCCTTTGGCGGAACCACCGGCGAACACTTCACCGTCAACCTTGCCGACGAAATCGATGTTCAGCTGGTCTTCGTTCTGGGCAGCGCGATCGGCCACTTCGAAACGGGTGTTCTGCTTGCGCAGAACTTCCAGCATTTTGTCCAGATCGGCATCAGCCACGTCAGCGCTCAGGCGCTCTACGGTGATACCTTCGAAACCGGCAACGGTGAACTCAGGGAACACTTCGAATACGGCTACGTATTCCAGGTCCTTGCCCGCTTCCAGGGATTTAGGCTCGATCGAAGGCGAACCAGCCGGGTTCAGCTTTTGCTCAACCACAGCTTCGTAGAAAGAAGACTGGATCACATCGCCCACTGCTTCTTGACGCGCATCAGCACCGAAACGGCGCTTGATTTCGCTCATTGGCACTTTGCCTGGACGGAAGCCAGCAATCTTGGCCTTTTGGGCGGTCTGCTGCAGACGCTTGTTGACCTGGCTCTCGATGCGCTCAGCCGGCACGGTGACGCTCATGCGGCGCTCAAGAGCAGTAGTATTTTCAACAGAAACTTGCATGGATATTCCTCGTTGCACAGACGTTAGCCGGCCGTTTCCGACCCCAGAATCAAGGGCATGCATTCTAGTGGGTCAAACTCAAGAAGTCACCCTACTGAAAACGGGTAAAAAAGCAGCAGGCAATTTATAGGTGCGAATGCACGAATGCACCTCGCCCCGATGGCAAATACAGCCAATCACGCCAGGGCCCTGCGCCAACCCTTCTATATAGAAGCGGTTGCCAATCATCTCCCTGACAGCCGATCTTGCGAGCAAGGCCGGCAGGCAGCGCGGCATCATCGAGAAACATAAATACGACGAAACGCCCTGCCCCTGCGACCCAAAACCTGCAGCCGCCAATCACTCGAACCGCTGAAACAAAAAAGGCGCCAGACTGTTAAATCTGGCGCCTCTCGAAATATGGGGTGGACGAAGGGGATCGAACCCTCGACAACGGGAGTCACAATCCCGTGCTCTACCAACTGAGCTACGCCCACCATATTGCATGCCAAAGAAGCCAAACAACTTCTTTGTTCAGCCCCAGCCACGCCAATCGGCATGAGTGAAGCTTTATTTGGTGCGGATGAAGAGACTCGAACTCTTACGCCTCGCGGCGCTGGAACCTAAATCCAGTGTGTCTACCAATTCCACCACATCCGCGGTTGAAGCTGTTAAAGCAAAGGCGCCAGACTGTTAATCTGGCGCCTTTCGAAATATGGGGTGGACGAAGGGGATCGAACCCTCGACAACGGGAGTCACAATCCCGTGCTCTACCAACTGAGCTACGCCCACCATATTGCGCTACTTGTGCCAAAGCTGCCTAATGGCGCACCCGGCAGGACTCGAACCTGCGACCATCCGCTTAGAAGGCGGATGCTCTATCCAGCTGAGCTACGGGCGCCTTGTTAATTTGTACTCTTGGAGGACTACAAACTAAGTGCTTTCCAGTCTTGCAGAACCGTAATCCCGCTTGACCTTCCTAACCAGTGCTAGGCTGTGCCCGACAAGTGCGACGAATAGTATAGAGCCCCCCGAGAGTCGTCAAATGCTTTTTAAAAAAAATTCATTTAATTAAAGGAGTTAGGGGAATTTGCAGACCAAGCGCCTTTGCCCTCACCTCATGACATGCGAGAATGCGTTCTCTTTTTTTCCCCTCTCGATGGTTAATCACGCGCAATGACTGCACAACTAATCGACGGCAAATCGATCGCCGCCAGCCTGCGCCAGCAGATCGCCAAACGAGTCGCCGAGCGTCGCGAGCAAGGCTTGCGCACACCCGGCCTCGCGGTAATCCTGGTCGGCAGCGATCCCGCCTCTCAGGTTTATGTCTCGCACAAGCGTAAAGACTGCGAAGAGGTCGGCTTTAAATCCCAAGCCTACGACCTGCCTTCCGAAACCACTCAAGAAGCGCTGACCGATCTGATCGATCGCCTGAACGACGACCCGACAATAGACGGCGTTCTGCTTCAGCTTCCATTACCTGAACACCTGGACGCCTCCAAATTGCTGGAGCGCATTCGTCCGGACAAAGACGTCGACGGCTTCCATCCTTATAACGTCGGTCGTCTGGCCCAGCGTATTCCACTGCTGCGTCCATGCACCCCTAAAGGCATCATGACCTTGCTGGAAAGCACCGGTGTCGATCTTTACGGGATGAATGCCGTGGTTGTTGGCGCGTCCAACATCGTTGGCCGCCCGATGGCGATGGAATTGCTGCTGGCCGGCTGCACCGTGACCGTCACCCACCGCTTCACCAAGGACCTGGCCGGCCACGTTGGTCGTGCCGATCTGGTGGTGGTTGCCGCTGGCAAGCCCGGTCTGGTCAAGGGTGAGTGGATCAAGGAAGGCGCAATCGTGATCGACGTCGGTATCAACCGCCAGGAAGACGGCAAACTGGTCGGCGACGTGATTTACGAAACCGCCCTGCCCCGCGCCGGCTGGATCACACCAGTACCGGGTGGCGTTGGCCCGATGACTCGTGCCTGCCTGCTGGAAAACACGCTGTACGCAGCAGAAACCCTGCACAGCTAAGCGCCAAAGCAGGCGTAAACAGCGAGTTAAACAACCCCGCCCTTGGCGGGGTTCTTTTTGCCCGAAGAAAAAGTTCGACCAGCCGCCGGAAAATGACGTTTTTTTCATATTCCAGAAGACTTTCATTACTTCCCGGAACAACCATCGACAGTTATTCAGCCATACTCCAGAATGTCGCGCTTTTTACGAAATAGCCCGTTACAAAACGGCGTATCAACACATAATGAGTCTGCCAGCGTGAAAATCCGTCTATCCATCCTGAGCCTATTTTTTGCAGTTACAGGGTCTTTCATCACGCCAATCGCCAGCGCTGGCGATACCACCGCTGCGCCTCGAGATACGACACATCTCAAACTCGCTTCGGGCAGCTCATTAGTCATGGATTTGCAAACCAACAAAATCATCTACGCCAGCAACCCTGACGTGGTGGTACCGATCGCGTCCGTCAGCAAACTGATGACAGGTCTGGTCGTGGTTGAAGCCCGGCAGAACATGGACGAATACATCAACATCAACATCAGTGACACCCCGGAAATGAAGGGCGTGTTCTCCAGGGTCAAACTCAAGAGCGAAATGCCGCGCCGGGAAATGCTCCTGATTGCGCTGATGTCTTCGGAAAACCGCGCAGCAGCTAGCCTGGCCCACCATTATCCGGGCGGTTATGCGGCGTTCATCGCCGCGATGAACGCCAAGGCCAGGGCGCTGGGCATGACCAACACCCACTTTGTTGAGCCAACCGGCCTCTCCCCACGAAACGTGTCCACTGCCCGTGACCTGAGCAAACTGCTGGTCGCTGCGCACAAGCAACCGCTATTGACCGAACTCAGTACGACCAAAGAAAAGATCGTGTCGTTCCGCAACCCCAACTACAACCTGGCGTTCCGCAATACCGACCATTTGGTCCGCAAACAGGACTGGGACATCGAGCTGACGAAAACCGGCTTTACCAACGAGGCGGGTCATTGCCTGGTGCTGGTTACCAGCATGGGTAACCGCCAGGTCGCCCTGGTCATCCTGGATGCCTATGGCAAGTACACCCACTTTGCCGACGCTACCCGTATTCGCAACTGGGTAGAATCCGGCAAGGCCGCAGATGTGCCTTCCGTAGCCTTGCAATACAAGTCCGACAAGAATCTCAAAAGCCGTCAGACCGGGGTGATCGAAGCCTCGAAATAGACAAGTGCGCCCTGAAAACAAAGCCCCGAACATTCGGGGCTTTTTATTTGGGCGGATGTCAGTCGTTGGGCAGCGGCATCTGATCGTCATCCGGAATGCCATCCCCGGCGCTCGGGTCACGATAGCCCTTGGGAGGCTCCGTCGGCACCACCACTGGCCTGGCCAAAGGATCGCGCAACGGACTGTCCGGATCCATCACCGGGTCCAGGTCCTGTTCAGGGGTTGTCGGAACGCTGTCCGGACGTTTGTCATCAAAACTCGAATCAGTAGACATAGGCACCTCACCTCATCAGGCTCAGGGTTTCAGATCAGCGAGAGGGTCGTAAGGCTTCGCTGGCGCCTTTGGGTTGTCGCCCGGTTTCACGTCCCTGGGCGCCTTGGCGGGACCGATGGGATCGACCTGAGGGTCGGCGAGGTCCGGCGAATCGGGATCGAACCCCAACTCATCGCCCGAAGAGTGCTCGGACGAGTGCGGGCCTTCAGGGGTAGTGGAATGTGCCATGGGCGCCTCCTTGGGTGTGGCCCGGACAAATCCGGGCGCTTTCCTTTAGAGAGCGAGTGCGCACGGCAGTGCCATGCAGAATGACGAACGGACGTTTACTGCGTGGTCAGGGCCTTCTTGGCCCGCGCAGCCGCTTGCTCCTGACCGGCCTGCCCCAGATCATTTGCCGCCTTGAGCCAACGCTGCTGATCAACGTTGGCCGGAATCTGATTCGGCTTCTGGATCAGCACGGCCCAGCCGCCAGCATCCTTGAACGAGGATTCAAACGAACTGAAGCTCATCAAATCCCGACGATCCATCCCCGCGCGCAGCAATACCGTCTGCTTCTTACGGTTGTAACCGGCGAGAATGGCGTAGCGCGGCTCAGACCAGAGCGCCGTGCCTTCCGTAAAGCGCACCATCACCGGATAACCGGCAGCGACCTGAGTCAGCAGTGCTGGCAAAGTACTGTCGAGGGGGTAAACCACCATCCCGTATTCACGGGCGAGGTTCTGCATGTTCTGCTGCAACTTGTCCTCGGCGCCCGGCAAATGCAGCGGTTTTTCGAGCAAACCCGGGGTAATCACGATGCCCTGCTGCGCCAACATGCTGGCCAACACTTGCGGTCCGCTTTGATAGGCTTGCCCGCGGTAGAACGTACCGCTGAGTTCCACCCGCTCCGGCAGACGCTGGATTTCAGGCGCAACGCTCCCGGCGCAACCCGCCAACCCGGCAACGCAGCCAACAATCAGCGCCGCCGCTCGAATTCGAGAAAATACCTGCTCCATCTTCACGCTCTTATTCAGACGCCGGGCAACTGGCTCCCGGCTTGGCCGTCGATCATAGGACGCCGCGCGACAACGGTATAGCTTTAACCGGCAGTTGCGTGCTTTCGATAGAGCAAACTGGTTAGTGCCAGTCGACCTTTGGTCAATTGTCTGACACACAGCAGCGACTAGACTGATATTTGCAAAACGTGTGTGCCCGATGCAGGGCAAAGAGGAGGCACGATGAGCCTGGCAATGACGATTGTGATGTTGATTACTGGCTGGCTGGCCGTCGCCGCTGCCATGTTATGGGGAGTCCTGCGCATTACCCGGCGGCACCATCACCACCCGGCTCAATCGACGACTGTAGCCGACAACGAAAAACCAGCAGAACACCACGCCACCGCGCACTGAATAGCCATTTCAGTCTTCAAAAAAAAGGCCGCCTGAACACATTCGTATTCAGGCGGCCTTTTCATTTATCGCCGATCAAGCTTCAGAGGCAATGCGCTTCTGCCTGGCCCGGCGCGACATCATGTTCAAGCACTCGATCGCTGCCGAGAACACCATGGCCGCATAGACGTAGCCTTTCGGTACGTGGGCGCCGAAGCCTTCGGCGATCAGCGTCATGCCGATCATGATCAAGAAGCCCAGCGCCAGCATCACAATCGTCGGGTTGTCATTGATGAACTTGGCCAATGGATCAGCCGCCAGCAACATCACCAGTACCGACACCACCACCGCGATGATCATGATCGGCAAGTGCTCGGTCATGCCGACAGCGGTGATGATGCTGTCGATGGAGAACACCATGTCCAGCAACAGGATCTGACCAATAGCAGCCGCAAAGCCCAGGGTCACGGTCGACGTCGCCGACTTCGGATCTTCAGGCGCCGGGTCCATGCTGTGATGGATTTCGGTGGTCGCCTTCCACAACAGGAACAGGCCGCCGGCAATCAGAATGATGTCCTTCCAGGAGAACGCGTGGCCGAGGATTTCGATCACAGGTGCCGTCAACTGGACGATGAACGCGATGGTGCTCAGCAGTGCCAGACGCAGGATCAACGCCATGCCAATACCAATGCGACGGGCTTTCTGTCGATGTTGCTCAGGCAGTTTATTGGTCAGGATCGAGATGAAAATCAGATTATCGATACCGAGCACGATTTCCATCACCACCAGGGTAGCCAGGGCGACCCAGGCGGCAGGGCTTGCAGCAAGTTCTAAAAGGTATTCCATGGGTCAGTCCTGACTCGTATTAGACGTTAGATTTCTTGGGCCGAAGATTCGGTTTTTTCTTTGTTTTCGCCCGATGGTTCTTTCTTGCTGATCATGCCGCCGGTGGCGTCGCTGAGTGCTTGTTCGGCGGCTTTGTGGGTGTCGTCAATCGCCTGTTTAGCGCTTTCAGCAGCCTTGCCCATCAGTTGCTGAGCACTTTTTTCGGCCTGGTCGCAACCGGCCAATACCAGTAAAGACGCGAACAGCACTGCTGTGGTTTTGAAGTTCATGATGCTTCCCTCGTTAGAACAAACGGCACCAAAACCATGGCCCGTTGATAGCGACGCATTCTAGGGATGCAAACACTTCAGGAAAATTCGTATTTTTAGCGGTTATACTTCGGTTTTTACGAACTGTAGACCGTCATGCTCAACTATCGGCAACTGCATTACTTTTGGGTGGTGGCCAAGACCGGCAGCATCGTGCGCGCCTGCGAGCAGCTCAACCTGACACCCCAGACCATCAGCGGGCAAATCTCGTTGCTTGAGCAAACCTACGGCATCGAGTTGTTTCAACGCGTGGGCCGGCAACTTGAACTCACCGAGGCGGGCCGTCAGGCCCTGCCCTACGCCGAACAAATGTTTCAGCTGGGTGGTGAACTGGAATTGATGCTGCGAGCGCAGCCCAACGAGCAGCAGATTCAGTTTCGCGTCGGTGTCGCGGACGTCGTGCCCAAGTCCATCGTTTATCGGCTGATCGCGCCGACCATGGAATTGAGCGAGCCGCTACGCATCACCTGCCGCGAAGACAAACTCGAACGCTTGCTCGCTGACCTGGCAATCCAGCGTCTGGACATGGTGATTTCCGACAGTCCGATGCCCTCGCACCTCGATATCAAGGGCTACAGCCAGAAACTCGGGGAATGCGGAATCAGCTTCTTCGCCACGGCTGAATTGGCTGCGCGGTATGGTCAGGATTTCCCTCGCAGCCTGAACGGCGCGCCGCTGTTGATTCCGGGGCCGGAAACCGTGGTGCGCAACCGCTTGCAGCGCTGGTTCGCCGAACAGCAAATCCAGCCGCGCATCGTCGGCGAGTTCGACGACAGCGCGTTGATGCAGGCTTTCGGTCAGTCCGGCAGCGGGATTTTCATCGGCCCGAGCGTGATTGCCGACGAAGTGAAACGCCAATGTGGCGTGGAAGTGATTGGCCAGACCGACACTGTGACCGAGTCGTTCTACGCCATTTCAGTGGAACGCAAGGTCAAGCACCCCGGCATTGTCGCCATTACCGAAGGTGCCCGACGCCAGTTGTTTACTGAACTGTAAGCTTCAGGCGCAGATTTCACGCGGCTTGAAGGTCATTAGCGCAATCGCCAGAAGAATCGAGGCGAGAATAAAACCGGCCGCCGCAAAACCAAGGCCTTGCAACCCGACGTTGTCGATCACCCGGCCGCCGACCATGGCACCCAGACCGATGCCGAGGTTGGCCCCGGCAATGTTCAGCGACGCAGCGAACGCCGGCGCCTCGGGCGCCGCCTTCATCAGGCGCACATGGCTGACCAGGAACAACGCGGCCTGCGTCACGCCCCAAATACCCATCGCCGCCGCCAGACCGAAGGGCGAATGAATGTTCGGCACCAGCGCCACCAGGCCGGCAATCATGAACGCGCAGAACATCACCGAAGCGATCAGCGGATGACGATCCACCGCCCGGCCGCCCAGCGAGTTACCGATCAGCCCGACCGCGCCAAAGCCCATCAGGCACCAGCCGACCACCGTGCCGTCAAAACCGGCCAGGCGCTCAAGAATGTCCGCCAGGTAGGTGTAAGCGGTGAACATGCCGCTGAAGACCACAATCGACAACACCACATGGCCGACCATCAGCGGGCTGCGCAGGATTTTGAATTGCGAACGGAAACTCACCTGATGCTGGTGCAGGTTGGTTTTCGGCAGGTAGATAAACAACAGCAAGGCTTTGGCAAAGGCGATCACCGCCAGAATGCCAAAGGCGCTGCGCCAGCCGAACGCATCGGAAATCAGCGTGCCCACCGGAATACCGAACACCGTGGCACAAACAATGCCGAAGCCGATCTTGGCGATGGCGCGCCCCGCGTAGTCGGGGCCGACAATATCCACCGCCGTTTCACTGGCCAGGGCCCAGAACACCGGCAACCCGAGTGCGGGAATCAACCGGGCGAAAGCCATCACCCAGATATTGGGCGCAAACGCCGCAATAGTGTTGGCCAGACCGAACATGATCAGCACCGAGATGAACAGCTTGCGGCGTTCAAAGCGTGCGAAGTACGCGGTCAGGAACGGCCCGAAGGCCGCAACGGTAAAGGCGAACAAGGTCACCAGCAAACCCGCTTGCGGGATGCTGACTTCAAGATCTCGGGCGATGGCCGGCAACAGGCCGACAATAACGAACTCCGTGGTCAGCACCGTGAAACCGGCGGCAGACAACAGAAGAATGGGCAACAGCATGTACAACTCCAGAAAACGACGACACCAGCGAATAGCCCGAAGGCCCACTGGCAGACTTGAAAATGAGGATGGCGAATCTTAACAGAGTGTTTCCAAACAGGGTTGCACGAACCTGCTTATCTCGTTGATTGCGCGGGTGGCAGATCGTCACAGCCCTGAAGGATCAGTCCTGCGCTGTGATAAAGTCCGCGCCCTGAAAAACGTACACCCTGTGGTTCCTTTCGGTTTCCAGCCTGCGGCCTGCCCTGTTTGTTGCTGCATACCTGCGAAATCCTGCACCTATAAAAAATCAGAGATGCCGTTTTATGACCGCTTCATCCCCTTCGCTGTTGCAACGCCTGAAACGCTTGAATCTGGTCACGCAAATCATCATCGGCCTGATCGCCGGGATTGCCCTGGCGCTGTTCGCGCCGGACGTGGCCAAGTCCTGCGCTTTCATCGGCAAAGTGTTCGTCTCTGCACTGAAAGCCGTCGCGCCGATCCTGGTGTTCGTGCTGGTCATGGCGTCCATTGCCAACCATAAACACGGCCAAGAAACCCACATCCGGCCGATTCTGTTTTTGTATTTGCTGGGGACGTTTGCCGCGGCGGTGGTCGCGGTGGTGGCCAGCATGATGTTCCCGTCGAGCCTGGTGCTCGCCACCCACGATGTCGCGGTCACCGCGCCGGGTGGTATCGGCGAAGTGCTGCAAAGCCTGCTGCTGAGCGTGGTCGATAACCCGGTCAGCGCGCTGATGAATGCCAACTTCATCGGTATCCTGGCCTGGGCCATTGGCATGGGCATCGCGATTCGCCATGCCGGCGATACCACCCGTGAAGTGCTGGGCGATCTGTCCAACGGCGTGACGCTGATCGTACGGCTGGTGATTCGGTTCGCACCGCTGGGGATCTTCGGCCTGGTGGCCTCGACCCTCGCCACCTCCGGCTTCGGCGCCTTGATCGGCTATGCACATTTGTTGGCGGTACTGCTCGGCTGCATGCTGTTCGTGGCGCTGGTGATGAACCCGGTCATCGTGTTCTGGAAGCTGCGTCGCAACCCGTATCCGCTGGTGCTGACCTGCTTGCGCGAGAGTGGCATTACTGCGTTTTTCACTCGCAGCTCAGCGGCGAACATTCCGGTCAACCTGGAGTTGAGCAAGCGTCTGGGCTTGCATGAAGACACCTATTCGGTGTCGATCCCGCTGGGCGCGACCATCAACATGGCCGGCGCGGCGATCACCATCACCGTGTTGACCCTTGCAGCAGTGCACACCCTGGGCATCGCCGTGGACATTCCGACCGCGATACTGCTGAGCGTCGTCGCGGCGATCTGTGCCTGTGGCGCCTCGGGCGTGGCGGGTGGTTCGTTGCTGCTGATCCCACTGGCGTGCAGCCTGTTCGGCATCCCGAGCGAAATCGCCATGCAGGTGGTGGCAGTCGGGTTCATCATTGGCGTGTTGCAGGATTCGGCGGAAACCGCGCTGAACTCGTCTACTGACGTACTGTTCACCGCCGCGGCTTGCCTGGGTGAAGAAAAGAAAGCCGAACGTCTGGCCTAACTAACACCGCCGCCCCCTGTAGGAGTGAGCCTGCTCGCGATAGCGGTCTATCAGTCGCATCAATGTTACTGACACACCGCTATCGCCGGCAAGCCGGTCTCACTCCTACAGGGGGGCGGCGGTGTTGGTCAAGAATGCCGACACATGAAAAAGCCCCCGCAACCCAAGGCTGCGGGGGCTTTTTTGTACCTGGACGGTTTAGAACGCGCCCATGTAATCGCGCTTGCCCACTTCCACACCGTTGTGACGCAGCAGTGCGTACGCAGTGGTGACGTGGAAGAAGAACTGCGGCAGGCCGTAGCTCAGCAAGTAAGCCTGGCCACTGAAGCGCTTCTCTTTCGGAGTGCCCGGACGAGTAACGATCTCGATGCCTTCCTTGCCATTGATCTGCTCCGGCTTGATCTCGGCGATGTAAGCCAGAACCTTGGTCAGCAGTGCTTGCAGCTCGGCGAAGGTGGTTTCGGTGTCTTCGTACTTCGGCACTTCAACTTCGGCCAGACGCGAGGAAACGCCTTTGGCGAAATCAACGGCGATCTGCACCTGACGCACCAACGGAAACATGTCCGGGTACAGGCGGGCTTGCAGGAACGCGTTCGGGTCGATGTTCTTTTCGGTAGCGTGCGCTTCGGCTTTTTTCAGCACGTCACTCAGGGCGGTGAGCATTTGCTTGAAAACAGGAACGGAAGCGTCATACAGGGAAATGGTCATGGCAGTCTCGTGTGGTGACAGGAGGGGAAAACGTCGGCCGATTATAGCCGTGCCCGCCCCTCCTGCGACGGGTCTTTTTCAGCGGCAGTCCCCACCCATGCGCACGAGCAGTGCGGCGCGGTGCGGTTTCAGATAGGAGTCGACTTCACCGACTTTGCACGACGCCAGGTTCTGCAATTGCGGATCCAGGGGCTCTTGCGCGAACAGCAGCCCTGCCGGGCGCGCATCATCTTGCAACTGCGCAAGCGTCAGCGGCGCAACCGGTCGGCCCATGTAATAAACCAGGCGGATATCCGGTTCACCGACGCTGTAGGCCTTCTGGCCCGGCTGCCCGGCGGCCAGTGTGGCGACCTGCTCCAGACCGCCGAAGCGGTGAGACAGCACCCGCGCTTCGACAAACACATAAAACACCACAAACCCGGCCAGCATCACATAGGGAACCGTGGCCAGACAGGTTCGCCAGCGCCCCTTCATGTCTTCGAGCACTGCCGTCCAGTGCATGGCCAGCAGCAAGGCCATCGACGGGTAAACCGGCAACAGGTACTTGCCGTGTTTTTCGGTGAACATGGAAAAGACCAGCAGTGGCAGCAGCGTGCAGCACAGCAGCATGGCCGCCTCACGGCGCGATCGGATCATTGCCCAGAACTTGCGCGGCTGTACAAACACAATCAGCCAGAATGGGAAGAAATCACCGGCCAGATACAACAGATAGGCGTACCACGCCTCGGCGCCCTGCCCGTCGATCTTCTTCACGATGTCTTCGCTGATAATCGATGCCCAAATGCCCCAGCCCTGACTCAACGACACCGCCACGTACCATGAACTGCCCAGCACCAGGGCCAGCAGCCAACCCCAACCGTCACACAGGTAGGCTTTGGCCCGCGCATCACGGTAGATCAAGGCGTAAGTCAGGATCGGCGCCGTCACCCACAACAGGCAAACCGGCCCTTTGGTCAGCAGCGCGCAGCCTAAAAGGAGGTAGCTGAGACGACTCCACAGCACCCGGCCCTGCTGGAAGATGAACTGCCACGCCGCCAGCAACGCGCCGAAACACAGCAGGGTCAGCAGCATCTCGATTTCCGAGCGGCGGGCGAACAGGCTGAAGGCGCCGTTTGCGGCCAGGAACACCACGGCGAACAAGCCGACCTGACGCCCCACCTGCCGGACGCCGTACCAATACGTACCGAGGCAGCACAAAGTCGCCGCCAGCGCCGAAGGCAGGCGCACGCTCCACTCGGACACACTGCCCAGCACGGCCGTCGATACCAGGCCGACCCAATAGAAAAACGGCGGTTTGGACAGGTACAAATCACCGTTCATGTACGGCAGCAGCCAGCTCCCGGCTTCGTGCATTTCACGCACGGTGACGGCGCGGCGAGCCTCGTTGACACTGAGAAACGGTACGCTGCCCAGTCCCCAGAAAAACAGCAGTGCGATGGCGACCGCCGCCATCAACGTGATATTTCGGGTCGATAACGATCCGCGCATGACCTACTCCTTCAGGTTTTTGCTTTTGGCGATCAACTGCAAGTTGCGAAAGTAAACGATAGTGCCAAAGGCCTGGCCGACGATGAACACCGGGTCTTCCCGGTAAATGGCGTACGCGAGCAAAAGCGTGCTGCCAACGATGCTCAGGTACCAGAAACTCACCGGGATCACGCTGCGTTTTTTGTATTCGCTGTACAGCCACTGCAGGACAAAGCGGCCGGTAAAGGCGATCTGGCCGACAAAACCGACCACCAGCCACAAGGCTTCGCGGGAAAGGTTCATCCTTCGATCTCTTTCGCATGGGTGTTCAGGCGCGTGCGCTTGATCAGCCACCAGACCCCAACCAGGTCGAGAATGCCCACCAGGGCGCGGTCCAGATTGCCGTACTTGGACACCCCGGCGGTGCGCGGGCGGTGGTTGACCGGATGGACGATCATTCGGCCGTTATGACGCTGGATCAGCGCGGGAATAAAGCGATGCATGTGGTCGAAGTACGGCAGACGCAAAAATGCAGCGCGCTCGATCAGTTTCAAGCCGCAACCAGTATCCGGGGTGGCGTCCTGGAGCAAGCGGCGGCGCAGACCATTGGCGAAACGCGAGGCCCAGCGTTTGCTCGCGGTATCGCGGCGATTGACCCGGTGCCCGGCCACCAATTGCACGTCGCTCGCCCCAGGTTTGCCGCGCACCAGCGCCAGCATGCCGGGAATGTCCGCCGGATCGTTTTGCCCGTCGCCATCGAGGGTGGCCAACCAGTGTCCGCGCGCCTCGAGCGCTGCGTGGTAGAGCGACGTGCTCTGCCCCAGCGAGCGCTCATGGTGCAGGATGCGCAATGCACTCAGGCCGTTGTTCCGGATCTGCCGCAGTTCATGCAGGGTGGCATCGGTGCTGCCATCGTCGACGACGATGATTTCGTAGGGCTCGTCAGCCAGGGCCACGCGGATTTCCTCAAGCAGGGGCTTGAGGTTGTTGGCTTCGTTTTTGGCGGGAATCAGTACGGATACAAAAATGTCTTGGCTCATGGAGTCTCTCTCGCCCTTATTGATTTTTCAGTTATCGGAGGCGAATAAAGGTGGCCTACACCGAGAGACTCGATGCATGGGTCAGTTGATTGGAGCGGTGCATCCCTGCGGGCCACAGCGATTAGCACTGGCGCGAGCACGCATACGGTGCCCGTCAGATTGTAAAAATGGCGTTAAGATTTCATCACGGTTTCGTCATCGTTTCCCCGGGAGCATGACGAATTCTGTTGCCATTGGCGCTCGCCAATCTAAAGTGCATCCACGCAAGTGAAAAACATGAACAGGGTAAGGATGCGCCACCATGAGCACTGAGCAAGAGACAACCTTCGACGAGCCGCGGCTTAACAGCACGGAAATCCGCATTTTGGGCTCGCTGATCGAAAAGCAGGCCACCAGCCCGGAGACCTATCCGCTGACCCTCAACGCCCTGGTGATCGCTTGCAACCAGAAAACCAGCCGCGAACCGGTGATGAACCTGACCCAAGGCCAGGTCGGCCAGAGCCTGCGGGCACTGGAAGGACGCGGTTTCACTAAACTGGTGATGGGCAGTCGCGCCGATCGCTGGGAACACAAGGTCGACAAGGCCCTGGAGTTGGTGCCGGCTCAGGTGATTCTGACCGGGTTGTTGTTCTTGCGCGGCCCGCAAACGGTCAATGAACTGCTGACCCGCAGCGGGCGCATGCATGAATTTGAAGACGCCGAACAGGTGGTTCATCAACTGGAGCGTTTAATTGCTCGGGGGTTGGCGTTGTTGATCCCGCGCCAGGCCGGGCAGCGCGAGGACCGGTATATGCATGCGCTGGGGGATCCGGCGGATATCGAGGTTATCCTGGCAGCGCGGCAGAATCCGGTTGAGCGCGGCGCCGGTAGCGGCGTATCGATTGAGCGAATCGAAGAACTTGAAGCGCGCATTGCCGCGCTGGAAGAGCGCTTGGCCCGCCTCGAATAAACCAGCCACAAATCTATAACTGTAGGAGTGAGCCTGCTCGCGATGGCGGAGTGTCAGTCAACATCAAATTTGGWTGTGCTGGCCTCATCGCGAGCAGGCTCACTCCCACATTGAATTGATGGCGCCTGTAGCTACTCACCGTCCCAGTAATCTACGCCGTCGCCCGGCCGGGCGATGGCGACAAAGCCTGATGCATTGCCCTCGGCATCCACCTTGAAGTCATCCATCACCRCGTATTTGCCGGAATCCGGGTACTCGCAGATCTCCGGCGATTGCTGGGTGCTGACCGCCAGATAGCGCAGTTCAGCGTTGCTGGTGTTGATGATTTGATGCGCCGTTTCCGGGCCCCCCGTCGGGCAAGCGATCACGTCACCGGCCCGAATCGGGAAACGCTCGGTCCCGAGACGAATCTCACCTTCCCCGGCCACGACATAAAACATCTCCTCGTTGACCCGATGACTGTGAAACGGACTGCCTCGCATACCCGGTTCCAGCACATACAACCGATACCCAAGCTTCTGCGCGCCCAGTTGCTGACCGACGCGGGCCATTCGCTGCTGATAGCGGCCGGCCGTGTCGCCCGTGGGCGCCAAGGCTTCGGGCAATGATTCAAGATCAATCTGGTTCAGGTTGAGAATGCGCGGATGCATGGGACTACTCCTGGCTGCGGGCAAATTCCACAGCGTTGTGAAACTGCTCATCCGTCGGCCGAACACCGGTGTACAGCACAAATTGCTCCAGCGCCTGGATCGCGACAACCTCCAACCCGGTGATCACCCGCTTGCCTTCAGCGCGCGCCCGCACGATCAGTGGCGTTTCCGAAGGGATCGCCACCACATCGAAGACTGTCTCGGCTGCGGCGATGGTTTCAGGATCGAACGCCAGTTGATCGGCCTCCGGACCGCCCGACATGCCGATCGGTGTGACGTTGATCAGCATTTGCGGCCGCTGTGCGCCCAGTTCCGCTTGCCACTGATAGCCCAGCGACTCAGCCAATGCACGCCCGGCGTGTTCATTGCGGGCGACAATCAAGCCGTTTTTGTAGCCGCCGTCGCGCAATGCGCTGGCCACAGCCTTGGCCATGCCGCCGCTGCCGCGCAGGGCAAAGGTTGAATCCTTGGGGACTTCGTGGGTGTTGAGCAGTTGCTCGATGGCAATGTAATCGGTGTTGTAGGCCTTTAAATGACCGTCGGTGTTGACGATGGTGTTGATCGATTGAATGGCCGCCGCCGAGGCGTCGAGTTCATCCACCAGTGCGATGCACGCTTCCTTGAACGGCATCGACACGCCGCAGCCACGGATACCCAGGGCGCGAATGCCACCCACGGCACCGGGCAAATCCTGGCTGCTGAAGGCCTTGTAGTAGAAGTTAAGGCCCAGTTGTTCATACAGATGATTGTGAAACCGCAGGCCGAAGTTACCGGGGCGCGCGGACAGCGACATGCACAGTTGGGTGTCTCGATTGGGGTTCATCTGCATGAAACTTTCTCCTTCAACAGCACTTTCAGATGGACGGGATTAGCCATTCCATCGGGTCTGTTCGATCATTACTGTATAGGCAGCGCGAGATAGCGCGGCCCGTCAGGAAACCGGTACAGACCTTACACAAAATTTACCCGACGGCCGTGCTGATTTTCGAAAAAATGCTGTCTTAGAGGTATCCCCCGCGACAATCCTTGGGTCTATTGCAGACGCAAGCGCCGGGGCGAAGAGCCGAGGAATTATCATGATCCGTAAAATTCCTGCAGTTGCCTTGCTGATCGGTGCACTCGCTATCACAGGGCAGGCGCAAGCCCATGGCGGTGGTTGTGGTAACTGCTGGCAAGGTCCAGCGATCTATGGCGCGCTCGTCGGTTCAGCCATCTTCGGTTCGGCCCTGATTAACGCCAATCGACCGGTCTATGTACAACAACAACCGGTTTATTACCAATCGCCACCGGTTTACTACCAACCAGCGCCGGTCTACGTGCAACAACCGGTCTACTACGCCCCTGCACCGATTTACTACGGCCCGCCGCGTTATTACGGCCCGCCACGCGGTTACTATGGCCATGGCCATGGCCACGGTTATGGTCACTGGTAATCACCCAGCCCCGCCTCAGTAGCGGGGCTTTTTTATAACCGTTCGTCGGCGAACGTCTGGATAAATCGCGTCAATGTCGCTGTGGGGACAGCGTAGGTGATTCAAATTGGCAATATTGACTTGAATCATCCCCGCCTTGCGCCAAACAGTCATATTTATGTCATGTCAGGTCCGCAAGCTTGGATCTGTCCGCAAACAACAGGTCAATAACAACAAGGACGACCTCATGCCCACACAAAACCCGCACCGCATTGTCGGTTTGTGCACTTCCAGCAAGGTGTACAACGCATTGACCGAACTCAAGCACCTGGAAGGCCATCGCAGCGCCAAGTTCCTTTCACTGCTGGCCGAAAACCTGGTGCGCAAAGGCCTGCTAAATGAGCACGAAGTGGTTCATATGCTCGATCTGGTCGTCGACTGAGGCGAACAGTCACCGGCGTCAATGACGACTATCGAAATCGTTGATTTTCCGTTTTAGTGCCACGTCCGTAAGGTAGCCCCATCGATTGATGGAGGTACTTATGTCCCAGGTTCAAATCATGTCCGTTGTTGGCAGCGCCGTTCCCGCCCCGCTTAGAGCGCTGGGAATGCTCGCCTGTTGGTACCTGGTGCAGGACGGTGAAGCGATCAGTGGTCCGCTCACCTCGCTGCCGGACGCCCAGGCCTTGTCGCAACGTCTCGGCCAAGGCCAGCTAAGCGCTTAAGGCAGCTGCACCTTCGGTTTGGTTTCAAGGAAAATGGCCCAACTGGACATGAACAAGGCGGCGATCAGTGGCCCGATGACAAAGCCGTTGAGGCCAAAGATCGCCAGACCACCCAAGGTCGAGATGAGGATCAGATAGTCCGGCATCTTGGTGTCCTTGCCCACCAGGATCGGTCGCAGCACGTTATCCACCAGACCGATTACAAAAATCCCGTACAGCCCCAACACTACGCCCTGCCACATCGCCCCGCTGAGCAGGAAAAACGCCGCCACCGGCGCCCAGATGATCCCCGCCCCCACCGCTGGCAACAGCGACAAAAACGCCATGAGTACCGCCCAGAGCAACGCGCTCGGGATATCCAGAAACCAGAAAATCAAGCCACCCAAGGCGCCCTGCGTAATTGCCACCAGCAGGTTGCCCTTCACCGTCGCCCGCACCACCCGATTGAACTTGAGTTGCAACCGACGTTTCTGGTGCTCCTGCAACGGCACGGCCGCGCGAACTTCGCGCGCCAACTCGGCGCCGTCGCGCAGAAAGAAATACAACAGGTAGAGCATGATGAAAAAGCTCACCACAAAATCAAACGTACCCTGGCCGAAACTGAACACCTGCGTGGCGAAAAACTCGTTACCCGTCACCGCACTCTTGATGATTTTTTCCCGCAGCCCGCTCAGCTCCCCCACCCCGAACCGATCGAGTAAATGCTGGAAGTACGGCGGCAGGCTGTGTTTGAAGTGCGACACATACCCTGCGATGTCCAACTCACCGCTTTCGATGTTTTTGTACAGTATCGCCCCCTCTTGAACCAGGAAGAAACCGAGGATGATCACCGGCAGGATCGCAATCACCAGACAGATACTCAGCGTGAGCAGCGACGTCAGGTTGCGCTCCCAGCCCAGCTTCAATTGCAGTCGACGCTGCATCGGCGCAAAGAGAATGCCAAGAATCACCGCCCAGAACACCGCGCCGTAAAACGGCAGCAAGATCCAGATGAACGCGGCAGTGACCAGCCCCAGCAAGATCACCAGCGATTTGTTCCGTACGGTTTTTTCGTTCATGTCCGATCCGTGTCAGTGCGCAGGGACACAGGCTCTTATAAGTTGAGCTGTCCTTATGCTTAGTCCTCCACGGTTCGCGCGAGTGCCATGCGTTTGTTCACAAAGCCTGGATCCAGATCAATAAACTCCAGGCGCAAGACGATTACGCTCCAGGCTTTTGCGACTGACATTGCCATGACTCCCCTTGCCCCCGAACTGCTCGCCCCCGCCGGCACCTTGAAAAACATGCGTTATGCCTTTGCTTACGGCGCCGATGCGGTGTACGCCGGCCAGCCGCGCTACAGCTTGCGGGTGCGCAATAACGAATTCGATCACGCCAACCTGGCCCTTGGTATCCAGGAGGCCCAGGCCCAGGGCAAGCGCTTTTATGTGGTGGTGAACATTGCACCACACAACGCCAAGCTCAAGACCTTCCTCAAGGACCTGGCGCCGGTGATCGCCATGGCGCCGGATGCGCTGATCATGTCCGACCCGGGCTTGATCATGCTGGTGCGTCGGCACTTCCCACAGATGCCAATTCATCTATCCGTGCAGGCCAACACCGTCAACTGGGCGAGTGTCGAGTTCTGGCAGCAACAGGGTGTGAGTCGGATCATCCTGTCGCGGGAACTGTCCCTGGAAGAAATCGGCGAAATCCGCCAGCAAGTGCCGGCCATGGAGCTGGAAGTGTTTGTCCACGGCGCGTTGTGCATGGCGTATTCCGGGCGCTGCCTGCTGTCGGGTTACATGAACARGCGCGACGCCAATCAGGGCAGTTGCACCAACGCCTGTCGCTGGAAGTATTCGGCGCAAGAGGCCACGGAAAATCAGCTCGGCGAAATCGTCCAGCAGTACCAGCCCGAACCGACCCTGGGCATCGGCGCCCCCACCGACCAAGTGTTCCTGTTGCAGGAAGCCAATCGGCCGGACGAGCTGATGCCAGCCTTCGAAGACGAGCACGGCACTTACATCATGAATGCCAAGGACCTGCGCGCCGTGCAACATGTCGAGCGCCTGACACACATGGGCGTGCACTCGCTGAAAATCGAAGGGCGGACCAAATCCCACTTCTATTGCGCCCGCACCACACAGGTGTATCGCCGAGYCATCGACGATGCCGTCGCCGGCCGTGAATTCGACCGCAACCTGATGATCGATCTGGAGTCATTGGCGCAGCGCGGCTACACCGAAGGTTTTTTGCGCCGGCATGTGCATGACGAATACCAGAACTATCAGCACGGCAGCTCGGTGTCAGAGCGACAGCAGTTTGTCGGTGAATTGACCGGTGAGCGGCGTGAGCGGCTGGCGGAGGTCAAAGTGAAGAACCGCTTTGGCCTGGGCGATCACATGGAGCTGATGACACCCCAGGGCAACTTCCATTTCGATTTGCATCAATTGCAAAACGCTAGAGGCGAGCCGATTGAAGTGGCGCCGGGGGATGGGCACACGGTGTATTTGCCGATTCCGGACGGGGTGGACCTGAAGTTTGGCTTGTTGATGCGCGATGTCAGCGCGAGTTGAAAACCCATCAATGGTGCGACGTGCCCCCTCGCCACAATATTCAGCCACTCGCTGAAAAGCGGTCACGGCTGTTGGTCAGGTGCAGCCACATCGCTGCTCGCGCCGCGTCCGGATCCTGGCGCTTGATCGCGTTGAGAATTGCCTCGTGCTCAAGGTTGGCGAGTTGCCCAAGCTTGCTTAAATCCGCCGCCCCACGCTCGGCGGCATTGACGCGGGTTCGCGGGATCATCGCACTGCCCAGATGCTGCATGATCTCGGTGAAGCACACATTGCCGGTAGCTTCGGCGATCAACAGATGGAAGCGCTTGTCGGCTTCGACGCAGCTGTCGTTGTTGCTCAGCAAGCGCTGATAGTCGTCCAGCGCTTCACGCATCTGCGCCAGTTGCTGCTCCGTACGACGGGTCGCCGCCAGCGCGGCAGCCTGGGTTTCCAGCCCCATGCGCAACTCCAGAATGCTGCGCACCCCCAGTGCGGTATCGACATTCAGCCGCAAGCCCTGCTCCGGCGCGCGTTCGATGACAAACGTGCCAATGCCATGCCGGGTTTCCACCAGCCCCGACGCCTGCAATTTCGAGATCG
The DNA here is from genome assembly GCF_056401975.1 of Pseudomonas sp. P4_C8. Classification (NCBI taxonomy): domain Bacteria; kingdom Pseudomonadati; phylum Pseudomonadota; class Gammaproteobacteria; order Pseudomonadales; family Pseudomonadaceae; genus Pseudomonas; species Pseudomonas sp. P4_C8. The sequence continues at coordinate 22,609 of NZ_JBFUIH010000061.1, forward strand.
CCTCGCGCACCACGGTGCGGCTGACCCCGTGTTCCTGAACGATTGAGTTCTCCGACGGCAGCTTGTCCCCCGGCAGCATCTGGCCGAGAAGAATGCTCTGGGTCAGTTTGGCCACCAGGTCGTGAGCGAGGTTGTGGCTGCGCTTGGGGACAGGCGTGTCGAGGTCATGTTGCATGGCGATTTCCGAAAGCAGGGCTCACGGAATCGTAGCACCGCACTGGGTTGGGTTCTCTATAAAACAGCGCAAAACTTGTATGACAACACTCAACAACTGCGCCTTATTTGCGTACCACCACGGCTTAAGCAAAATAAAAAAAGAATCAAAAAATGCCTAAACACCACCAATTTGTTKGGCACAGACGCTTGCAGAACAAAAAAATGTAGTTGTATGATGTCTATCAACAACGCAGCACAAGCCACACCCCGCATAAAAATAATCAGTGGGAGAAAACCAAGTGAATACATCCGTATCAGGGATGCACCACGGCGCCGATTCGGTCCTGAAGTCCGCCATCTCGAAGGTGAAACGCCATGTTTTGCCGCTGTTCGTCATCATGTTCATCGTCAACTACATCGACCGCGTGAACATCGGCTTCGTCCGCGCGCATATGGAGCATGACTTAGGCATTGGTGCCGCCGCTTATGGCCTCGGCGCCGGCCTGTTCTTCATCGGTTACGCGCTGTTCGAAGTCCCCTCCAACATCCTCCTGCAAAAAGTCGGCGCGAGAATCTGGCTGACCCGCATCATGCTGACCTGGGGCCTGGTGGCCGCCGGAATGGCCTTCATCCAGAACGAAACCCACTTCTACATCCTGAGATTTTTGCTGGGTGTGGCCGAAGCCGGGTTCTTTCCGGGAGTGATTTACTACTTCACTCGCTGGTTGCCCGGCGTGGAACGCGGCAAGGCGATTGCGATTTTTCTCAGCGGCTCGGCGATGGCCTCGCTGATCTCCGGCCCGCTGTCTGGTCTGCTCCTGCAACTCAACGGCTTCGGGTTGCACGGCTGGCAATGGATGTACTTCATTGAAGGAATGTTTTCGGTCGGGCTGTGCGTGTTCGTCTGGTTCTGGCTGGACTCCAAACCCCACGACGCCAAATGGCTGACCCGCGAAGAACAGGATGCGCTGGTCAACGCCATCGGCGACGAACAACGGGCCCGCGAAGCCGCGACACCGATCAAACCGTCGCTGGGCAAACTGCTCAAGGATCGCCAGATCATCCTGTTCTGCCTGATCTACTTCTTCATCCAGCTGACCATCTACGCCGCGACCTTCTGGCTGCCGAGCATCATCAAGAAGATGGGCGACCTCAGCGACATTCAGGTTGGGTTGTTCAACTCGATCCCCTGGTTGCTGTCGATTGTCGGCATGTATGCCTTTGCTTCCCTGTCATCCAAATGGAAACACCAACAAGCCTGGGTCGCCGCTGCGCTGCTGATTGCTGCCGCCGGGATGTTCATGTCAACCACAGGCGGGCCGATCTTTGCCTTTGTTGCGATCTGCTTTGCGGCGCTGGGTTTCAAATCCGCCTCGTCGCTGTTCTGGCCGATTCCGCAGGCCTATCTGGACGCGCGGATTGCCGCGGGTGTGATCGCGTTGATCAACTCGGTGGGTAACCTTGGCGGCTTCGTTGCACCGACTACCTTCGGCTTTCTGGAGGAACACACTGGCTCGATTCAGGGCGGACTGTACGGGTTGGCCGCAACCTCGATCATCGCCGCGATCATTGTCTTTGCCGCCCGCAACACACCGAAAACCGCACCGGCCGTTGCGCTGGGCAAACCAACGCGCACCCACGCCTGATCACTTTTCAAGGACAAAACAATGAACCCACAAGACTCCGCAAAAGCCCCAATCATCACCAGCATGCAGGTGGTTCCGGTAGCCGGACACGACGGCATGCTGCTCAACCTGAGCGGCGCCCACGGCCCGTTCTTCACCCGCAATATCGTGATCCTCAAGGACAACGCCGGACACACCGGTGTCGGTGAAGTACCGGGTGGCGAGCGTATTCGTCAGACACTGGAAGACGCCCGCGCACTGGTGGTTGGCAGCCCGATCGGTACATATCAGAAGATCCTCAATCAAGTGCGCCAGACCTTTGCCGATCGCGACGCCGGTGGTCGCGGCTTGCAGACGTTCGACCTGCGCATCACCATTCACGCAGTCACCGGCCTGGAAGCCGCCCTCCTCGACTTGCTCGGCCAGCATCTGGACGTGCCGGTTGCTGCCCTGCTCGGTGAAGGGCAACAGCGTGACGAAGTGAAGATGCTCGGTTACCTGTTTTACGTCGGTGATCGTAACGAAACCGACCTGGCCTATCGCAGCGAACCGGACGCCGACAATGACTGGTTTCGTGTGCGCCATGAAAAAGCCATGACCGCTGACGCCGTGGTGCGCCTGGCCGAAACCGCCCATGCCCGCTACGGTTTCAAGGACTTCAAACTCAAGGGCGGCGTGCTCAGTGGCGATGAGGAGATCGAAGCGGTCACCGCGCTGGCCGAACGCTTCCCGGATGCACGCATCACCCTCGACCCGAACGGCGCATGGTCACTCAAGGAAGCCATTCGCTTGTGCCGCGATCAGCACCACGTTCTGGCTTACGCCGAAGACCCGTGCGGCGCGGAAAACGGTTACTCGGGCCGTGAGGTCATGGCCGAATTCCGCCGCGCCACCGGCCTGAGAACCGCAACCAACATGATCGCCACCGACTGGCGTGAGATGGGTCACGCGATCCAGTTGCAATCAGTGGATATTCCGCTGGCCGACCCGCACTTCTGGACTATGCAAGGCTCGGTGCGTGTGGCGCAGATGTGCCACGAATGGGGGCTGACCTGGGGTTCGCACTCCAACAACCACTTCGATATTTCCCTGGCAATGTTCACCCACGTTGCAGCGGCCGCGCCGGGCGAGATTACCGCCATCGACACCCACTGGATCTGGCAGGACGGCCAGCGGTTGACCAAAGCACCACTGCAAATCGTCGACGGTTGCGTGCAAGTGCCGAAGAAGCCTGGGTTAGGTGTGGAATTGGACATGGATCAGTTGGCCAAGGCCCACGAACTGTACAAAGGTATGGGGTTGGGGGCGCGAGATGATAGCGTGGCGATGCAGTTTCTGATTCCGGGCTGGAAGTTCGATAACAAACGGCCGTGTCTGGTGCGCTGACGCTGTACTCCTTGCAGGAGCGGCGGTGCGACGATTCGACTTGCCCGCGAAGGCGCCGGCACATTCAACAATGATGTCGCCTGAAACTCCGCTATCGCAGGCAAGCCAGCTCCCACAGGTTGGCATCCGCTAATTCATTTCGGCCGCTTGCAGCAGCCAGCCCTTGAACGACATCATCGCTGCCGTTTCGGGACGCGATTGCAGTCGGGTCAGCCAATAGCTGCCGGTGGTGATCCCGATGGCGAACGGTTGCTCGATTGCACCCGCAGCCAGTTGTCGGGAAAACATCAGCGGCGGCGCCAACGCAATGCCTGCGCCCTGAAGCGCGGCCTCCATCATCGCCAGCGAAGAATCGAAAATAATGCTCTTGGCGGTCGGTGCATTGGCCGGCAACCCGCAAGCCAGAAACCACTCAGGCCACTCGTCTGTGCGGTAGGAACGCAACAACGTTTGTTTCAGCAGATCCTCAGGCGAGCGCAATTGCCGGGCGAGTTCGGGAACGCACAGCACCGACAACGGCGCATCGATCAAACGTAGCGCTTCAATGCCGTGCCACGCGCCGGCGCCAAATCGAATCGCGTAATCCAGCCCCTCAGCAGCCACGTCCACGCGGTTGTTGTTGGTCGACAGACGCAAATCTATGAACGGATGTTTCACCTGGAAGTCCCCCAGTCGCGGCAACAGCCAACCTACTGCAAACGTCCCCACCGCCCCCACCGTCAATACCTCCCGATAATGCCCACCCTCGAAACGCTCAAGCGTTTCGGCGATACGGTCGAAAGATTCGCGCAATACCGGCAGCAAGGTTTCACCTTCACTCGTCAGCATCAGCCCGCGGGGCAAGCGCTTGAACAGCGTCACATTAAGCTGAGCCTCAAGACTTTTGACCTGATGACTCACTGCCGCTGGAGTGACGAACAACTCCACCGCCGCCCGAGTGAAACTCAAATGACGCGCGGACGCCTCGAAAGCGCGCAATGCATTCAGCGGCAAGTGAGGACGAATCATGCCAACTCCATAATTTTTCTAATGGCTAACCCGAAATATCGTCGTTTGTCGCCGCTCGGTAGACTGCCTAGATTTGGCTCACCTGTCAGGTAGCCCGATTTGCAGGAGCGCATGGAGTGTAGCGGGTTAACATCATCACAACTCATGAAGAGTGGATCAAACATGTACAAAGACAAACTGCCAAGGCTAGCGTTCTACAGTGCTTTCGCACTTTTCCTCGGCGCAGCACCCTGCATGGCCTCAACACCATCCGACCAGCAACTCGAAACCCTGGTCAACGCCGCCGTCGGTCCGGTGATGCAAGAACAGAACATTGCGGGGCTCGCCGTTGCGATCACCCAAAATGGCCAGCAGCATTACTTTAATTACGGCGTGGCCTCCAAAGAAGAACGCCAACCGGTCAGCAAAGACACCCTGTTCGAAATCGGCTCGGTCAGCAAAACCTTCACCGCCACACTGGCCGCCTACGCGCAGGCCAACGGCAAACTGTCCCTGTCCGATCCTGCCAGCGCTGTTTTGCCGGCATTGCGCGGCAGCGCATTCGACCACATCAGCGTACTGCAATTGGGCACCTATACCGCCGGCGGGTTGCCGCTGCAGTTCCCTGGCGAAGCTGACCATGAGGACAAGATGCTGGGCTATTTCAAGCAGTGGACTCCGGTTTATCCAGCCGGCACCCATCGCCAGTACTCGAACCCAAGCCTGGGACTGTTCGGTTATCTCGCGGCCCAAAGCATGGGGCAGCCATTCGATCACCTGATGGAAAAGACCTTGTTGCCGAAACTGGGCCTCAAGCACACCTATCTCAAGGTCCCGCAAGACCAGATGGGGCTTTACGCTCAGGGATACAACAAAGACGACAAGCCTGTGCGCGTCGGACCGGGCGCGCTGGACTCCGAAGCCTATGGCGTGAAAACCAGCGCCTCGGACCTGCTTCGTTACGTTGAAGCGAACATGCAACCTGGCGAACTGGAAAAACCCTTGCAGCAAGCCATCGCCACCACTCACACCGGTTATTACATGGTGGGCGAAACGACACAGGGGCTAGGCTGGGAGTTCTACCATTACCCGGTCACGCTGGATCAGCTGCTCGCTGGCAACTCGACTGAGATGGCAATGGACGCTCATAAAGTTCAATGGCTGAACCCGCCGCAGCCGCAACAGGCAAACGTGTTGCTCAACAAAACCGGCTCCACCGGCGGCTTTGGGGCTTACGTCGCGTTTGTGCCCTCGAAGGACATCGGCATCGTGATCCTCGCCAACAAAAACTACCCCAACCCGGAGCGGGTCAAAATCGCCCATACAATACTGAGCGCCTTAACCGAATAACCAAGAGCAACACAATTCCCTGCAGCTGCCGAGCCTGAGAGGCAGCTACAGGAGCACAAAAAAGGGCGCCGCGATGGCGCCCTTTTCATTGCTCGGCCTTAGTGCTGCAGAGCCGGTTTTTGCGTCCCGTTGATCGGGATGCGTTTGGCTTTCGCCTCTTCTAGAACGATGCGCACCAGGTCGATGCTCAACAGGCCGTTACGCAGGTCTGCGGACTTGATCTCGATGTGATCCGCCAGGCGGAACGACAGCTTGAACGCACGCTGGGCGATGCCTTGGTGCAGGAAGGTCACGCTTTCGTTCGCTTCACGTTTGCCGCCACTGATGGTCAGCACACCCTTCTCGACTTGCAGGTCCAGGTCTTCTTCCTGGAAACCGGCCGCGGCGACGACGATGCGGTATTGATCATCACCGTGTTTTTCCACGTTGTAAGGTGGGTAGGTGCTGCCTGGCTCGTTGCGCAACGCGGTTTCAAACAGGTCGTTGAAACGGTCGAAACCTACCGAGGAACGGAACAGTGGGGCCAGGGAAAATGCAGTAGTCATGGTTCAAATCTCCTGAAAACAATCAGCAAGGTTTTTGTCTCCGCGACCCGAATTCGGCATCGCGTACCCCTTAGATAGGGACCGCTGATTGCATTTCAAGAGATTATTTCGAGATTATTTCAGGCCGCTTCGCTGACTTGTAGACCGAGCAAACGCGAGACGTGATCGAGTTTGGTCTCACGACGCAGGACGGTGAACAGCTCAACCGCTTCCGGATAATTGCGGGTCAGCATCGCCAGCCATTGCTTGAGGCGGCCGGGCGATTGACGGGGCGTCATCTGCGCCTTGGCTTGCAACCAGAAATCCTGGATCAGTGGCAACAGCTCGGCCCAAGTCATCTCGACCACTTCTTCACCGGCTCGCGCCGCGGCAATTTGCCGGGCCAAGTCCGGGCGCGAGACCAGACCGCGACCGAGCATGATGTCTTCCACGCCGCTGATTTCGCGGCAACGACGCCAGTCTTCGACGCTCCAGATGTCGCCATTGGCAAACACCGGAACCTTGACCACGTCCTGCACCCGCGGGATCCACTCCCAGTGCGCCGGTGGTTTGTAGCCATCGGTTTTGGTCCGTGCATGCACCACGATGTGCGCTGCGCCGCCTTCGGCCAAGGCTGTGGCGCAGACCAGCGAGCCGTCCGGGCTGTCGAAGCCGAGGCGCATCTTGGCGGTCACCAGGATGTGTGCCGGCACCGCGCGGCGCACGTGTTCGACGATTTGGTTGAGCAGTTCAGGTTCCTTGAGCAACACCGCGCCGCCACGAGATTTGTTGACGGTCTTGGCCGGGCAACCGAAGTTCAGGTCGATAACTTCAGACCCCAGCTCACAAGCCAGTGCAGCGTTTTCCGCCAGGCAAACGGGATCAGAACCGAGCAATTGCACGCGCAACGGCACGCCTGACGCGGTGCGGGCACCAGTCAGCAGTTCGGGGCCAAACTTGTGGTAGTAGGCAGGCGTGAGCAGTTGGTCGTTGATCCGGATGAACTCGGTCACGCACCAATCGATACCGCCCACACGGGTCAACACGTCCCGCAGGATGTTGTCGACCAACCCCTCCATGGGCGCCAAAGCAATTTGCATGAAAAACACACTCGACGAAAAACGTGCGGCAGTTTACTGGATTGCGCAGGGAAATCGCAGATTCCTTGCAGGAGTGAGCCTGCTCGCGATGAACGATGACGCGGTGCACTGAACAAACCGCGTCATCGGCAGGCTCACTCCCACACTAGATTTGGGTGGTATTCAGTTCTTGCGACAACAACGCCGGGCCGTAGCCTTCAATGAACTCGGCCGGCATGCGCTTGGGCTTGCCGGTCGACAGTTCGATGCAGACGAACGTGGTCTGGGCGCGCAGCAATGTGGTGTTGTCACGCGGGCGCTTCAACTGGAAGTGTCGGGTCATTTTCAGGCGCTGATCCCAATCGACGATCCAGGTCGCCAGCTGCAATTCGTCTTCTTCATAGGCGGCGGCCAGGTAATCGATTTCGTGCCGCACCACCGCCATCGCCCGGTCCAGCCGCCGATACTCGACCAGATCCAGGCCCAGACGCTGGGAGTGGCGCCAGGCACAGCGCTCGAGCCACGTCACGTACACGGCATTATTGGCGTGACCCAGCCCGTCGATGTCCTCGGCACCCACTTGCAGATCAATGATAAATGGCGTTGCCCGATCCCAACTCATGCCCCACTCCCGGTCAGATAAAGTCGACCGGGGCAGTGTAACGGATGCTTACGCCGATTGGCGCGATTGCAGGCTGCGACCGGCCAACAGTGATAACACACCATCAATGACCCGGGGATCGGCCAGCACCCGCTGATGGCCGCCCTCTTCCAGGCGCAGCAAGCGACTGTCGAACCAGGATTCATGGATCAGTTCGGATTCCTTGACCAACACGTAGCTGTCATCTTCGGCATGGACGATCAGGCCGGGCATGTCGAGTTGATAGTGAGCGACATCCAGCGCCGCTGCGCGCATGCCGACGTCTTTTTCGACCTGCCGAATGAAGGCCGAGCGTGCTTTGGGCGGCAGTCGCACGTAACGTGCAAAACCACGCAGCACCCCGAGAATTCGCGCCGGGGCGGCAATCGTCACCAGGGTTTCGGTGCGCAGGCCCAATTGAACGGCGAGCATGGCACTRGCGCCACCCATCGAATGACCGATGACCGCTTGCAGCGGCGGCAACTCGGCAGCTGCTTCCAGCATGGCCCGAGCGAACAGCACGACGTTTGCCTCCTCGCCAGGTGAGCGACCATGCGCCGGGCCGTCGAGGGCGACCACGGTATAACCGGCCTCCACCAGCGCGGTGATGAGACTGGCGAACTGCGTCGGCCGGCCTTCCCAGCCGTGCATCAGCAACACGGCAGGGCCTTGCCCCCAACGTAGCGCCGAAAGGCCGAAGCGCAGCGTGATTCGTTCGGACTTCGCCAGAAGCGGCAGTTCCCAATCACGCGGAGGCAGTTCTCGCGGAGTCATGAATGCCAGTCGCATTTTGCTCGCGACCAGTTTCGGTGCGAACCAGCCCAAGGTGCCATTAACGCCACGAACCCACTTCAACGTGCTCATCGCTCTTACTCCTCAGGCCACTGCCTTCAGGTCATTGCACCGCCGACTTGGCGGCACGCAGCAATCGATCGGACAACTCTCCTGGCCCCAGCGCGCGAGCCAGGGCCAAACCGCCCACCATCAAGGCCATGTCTGCCAAGGCTTTGTCGGTGTCTTCCGGGCTGGCCGCCAACTGCGCGACCATCAATTCCACATGCTCATTCAGAGCAACACGAAACGCATCCGGCAGACGTCCCAGTTCGCCAACAGACGCCGGGATCGGGCACGCCGATTCGGAGGAGTCACGGTGTTTACGTGACAGGTAAAACGCAGCCACCAACGCGCGACGCTCTTCACCGGTGAGTTGCGCATCCATGTCAGCAATCAGGTCACGACGGTGTCCCAGCAATTGCTGGAACGCCTCCAGCATCATGGCGTCCTTGCTTTCGAAGTGCGCATAGAAGCCGCCGACGGTCAGGCCGGCTGCGCCCATCACTTCGCCCACGCTCGGCTCTGCCGGGCCGCGCTGAATCAGCGCTGCGCTGGCAGCCTTAAGGATGCGTTCGCGGGTTTGAGCTTTTTTATCGTTCATCGTTGCCTCCGAATATTACGACTAGAATATTATTCTCATAATAATTTTTCGCAAGTCGTGGATGTGACCGCTGGTCTGAAGAACAGTTTGAAAGAAATAGGGGATTTGGCCAAACGCCAGACAAACAAAAGGGCCATTCAATAATTGAATGACCCTTATAAAATCCCGCAGAGCGGGTAATCGTGGCGTCCCCTAGGGGACTCGAACCCCTGTTACCGCCGTGAAAGGGCGGTGTCCTAGGCCACTAGACGAAGGGGACGCAAAACCTTCTATACAACTGATCAGTGCTGAGAGCTGATCGATTCAAGGCCTGCGTGGCCAGACCTTGAACTGTAAAATTGGTGGAGCTAGACGGGATCGAACCGTCGACCTCTTGCATGCCATGCAAGCGCTCTCCCAGCTGAGCTATAGCCCCGGATTTTTCGCCTCGCGGCGGAGCGACATCTTGCAACATCGCTTCTGTAAAACTGGCGTCCCCTAGGGGACTCGAACCCCTGTTACCGCCGTGAAAGGGCGGTGTCCTAGGCCACTAGACGAAGGGGACGCAAACCCTTCTATACAACAGATCAACGCTGAGTGTTGATCGCTTCAAGGCCGGTGTGGCCAGACCTTGAAGTGTAAATTGGTGGAGCTAGACGGGATCGAACCGTCGACCTCTTGCATGCCATGCAAGCGCTCTCCCAGCTGAGCTATAGCCCCTCATCGCTGAGGACGGGGCGAATCTTAATGGCGGATCAGAAAGCTGTCAAACTTATTTTTAACAATTTTCAAAATTTTTTGTCGCCATAACAATCACTTACCGCCCTCCCCCCGTAAATCCGGGGGGTGTATCCGTTCTTGTAGCAGCTGCCGCAGGCTGCGTCCGAGTGCGTAGCGCTCGCAATCCCGGGCAGGGACTGCTTCGCAATCCGACGCAGCCTTCGGCAGCTGCTACAGGGATGGGGGTGTCAGGCAATGTTGCCCAAGAGTTTTTCCCACTCCTTGTTTTCTTTCTTCGACACGCCGCCCAGCAGGTCAATCGCCTGGCGCAGACGGAATCGGGTCAGGTCCGGACCGAGGATTTCCATCGCATCCAGCACCGACACCGAACTGGCCTGCCCCGTGATCGCAGCAAACATCAGCGGCATGGCGTCACGCAGCTTCAGCTCCAAGGATTCGACCACCGCTTGAATCGTCGCGGTGATGCTGTCCTTCTCCCACTGACGCAGGCTTTCCAGTTTCCACAAGATCAGCTGCATCAACTGACGAACCTGATCGCCCGAGAGCTTCTTCGATTCAAACAATTTGGCATCCGGGTTCACGCCACCGGCAAAGAAGAAGCCGGCCAACGGTGCAACCTGGCTGAAGGTTTCAACGCGACCCTGTACATGCGGCGCGATCTTCATCATGTATTCAGGGTTCAATGCCCAGGTTTGCAGGCGCGAAGCGAACTCCTCCACCGGCAGATCACGCAGCCACTGGCCGTTGAGCCACGACAGCTTCTCGATGTCGAAAATCGGCCCGCCCAGCGAGACACGGCTCAAATCGAAGTGGTCGACCATTTCCTGCAACGAGAACTTCTCGCGCTCGTCCGGCATCGACCAGCCCATGCGGCCCAGGTAGTTGAGCATCGCTTCCGGCATGAAGCCCATGCGCTCGTAGAACGTCACCGAGGTCGGGTTCTTGCGCTTGGACAGCTTGCTCTTGTCCGGGTTACGCAGCAGCGGCATGTAGCACAGTTCCGGTTGTTCCCAGCCGAAGTACTCGTAAAGCAGGATCAGTTTCGGTGCCGAGGGCAGCCACTCTTCACCGCGCAGGACGTGGGTGATGCCCATCAGGTGGTCGTCGACCACGTTCGCCAGGAAGTACGTCGGCAGGCCGTCGGTCTTCATCAGCACTTGCATGTCCATGCGATCCCACGGGATCTCGACGTCGCCACGCAGCATGTCCGGCACCACGCACACGCCTTCGCTCGGCACTTTCATGCGGATCACGTGCGGTTCACCAGCGGCCAGGCGACGGGCGACTTCTTCCTTGGACAGCAACAGCGCACGGCCGTCGTAACGCGGGGTTTCGCCGCGAGCCATTTGCTCGGCGCGCATCTGGTCCAGTTCTTCGGCGGTGCAGAAGCACGGGAACGCATGGCCCATTTCAACCAGTTGCTGGCAATACTTCTGATAGATATCGCCGCGCTCGCTCTGACGGTAAGGACCGTGCGGGCCACCCACGTCCGGGCCTTCGCTCCAGTCGATACCTAACCAGCGCAGGGCGTCGAAAATCTGCTGTTCGGACTCACGGGTCGACCGCAACTGGTCGGTATCTTCGATCCGCAGGATGAACTCACCGCCATGCTGCTTGGCAAAGCAGTAGTTGAACAAAGCGATGTAAGCGGTACCTACGTGGGGGTCCCCGGTAGGTGATGGCGCGATGCGCGTGCGGACGGTGGTCATGGCAAGTCTCGAAATGAAGATAAAACAAAGGGCGAATGGTAACAGGCGACACCCGCCCGGCTCCAGTGAGCAGGGCATTTAAGCCAAGTTTGCGCCTACAACGCGCGTATACCCGGGTGAATGGCCGAATATCGTTCAACAGCATTTACCGCTTGTCGGCTGTATGACAGATTCACCTGCTGATATCTTTCCTTACACTTTCTCGACTACAGCCTGCCCCATGCCTGCCCAACTCAAGCGTCGCCTGTTTATTTTCCTGCTGCTCATCCTGCTGATTGCCGGGGGCTTCTTTGCCCAGTGGTACTTGAAGGGTCGATTTTATGAAAGCACCGATAACGCCTATGTCCAGGGCGAGATCACCCGCGTCTCTAGCCAGTTGAGCGCGCGCATCGACCAAGTATTGGTGCATGACAACCAGCACGTTGAAAAAGGCCAGTTGCTGATCAAGCTCGAAGGCGCCGATTTCGACCTCGCCGTCGACCGTGCCAGCGCCACCCTCGCCACCCGCCAGGCCGAACGCCTGCAAGCGCAAAGCAAACTCACCCAGCAATCCAGCCTGATCGCGGCCAGCGAAGCGCAAGTTGCCTCCAGCCAAGCCAGCCTCGGCCGGTCGCTACTCGACTTGACGCGCGCCCAGACGCTGCGCAAACCCGGCTACATTTCGGAAGAACGGGTGACCACCCTGTCGGCCGACAACCACATCGCCCGCTCGCAAGTCGCCAAGGCTCAGGCTGACGCTCAGGGCCAACGCCAGCAGGTCAACGCCCTGACCGCCGAGATCAAGCGTCTAGACGCGCAGATCGCCAACGCCAAGGCCGACCTGGCGCAAGCGGAACTGAACCTGACCCGCAGCGAAATCCACGCGCCCATCAGCGGCCTGATCGGCCAGCGTGCCGCCCGCGAAGGCCAGGTGGTGCAGGCCGGCGCGTACTTGCTGTCGATCGTCCCGGATCAGGACATCTGGATTCAGGCCAACTTCAAAGAAACCCAGATCGGCCGCATGCAGCCCGGCCAGAGCGCCGAGCTGACCTTCGACGCCTACAACGACACGCCGATCAAAGCGCGAGTCGACAGCCTGTTCGCCGCTTCGGGCGCGCAGTTCAGCCTGTTGCCACCGGACAATGCCACGGGCAACTTCACCAAAGTCGTACAACGGATTCCGGTAAAGCTGACTTTCGCCGCGGACAATCCGCTGCAAGGCAAGATCCGTCCGGGCATGTCAGTCACCGCCAAAGTGAACATCAAAGACGCCCCTGACGATGGCCGGTGACCAACTGATCCACCCGGTCGGCGAACCGACCCGGCGGGACTGGATTGCGGTCATGAGCGTGATGCTCGGTGCCTTCATGGCCGTACTCGACATCCAGATCACCAACTCTTCACTCAAGGACATTCAGGGTGCCCTGTCGGCCACCCTTGAAGAAGGCTCGTGGATTTCCACCTCCTACCTGGTGGCAGAGATCATCATGATCCCGCTGACTGCCTGGCTCGTGCAGCTGCTGTCCGCGCGACGACTGGCGGTCTGGGTTTCACTGGGCTTTCTGGTCGCCTCGTTGCTGTGCTCCATGGCGTGGAGCCTGGAAAGCATGATCGTCTTCCGCGCCTTGCAGGGCTTCACCGGCGGCGCGCTGATCCCGCTGGCGTTCACACTGACGCTGATCAAACTCCCTGAACACCACCGCGCCAAAGGCATGGCCATGTTCGCCATGACCGCCACCTTCGCGCCCTCTATCGGCCCGACATTGGGCGGTTGGCTGACTGAAAATTGGGGCTGGGAATACATCTTCTACATCAACGTTCCACCGGGCCTGATCATGATCGCCGGCCTGATGTACGGCCTCGAGAAGAAAAAAGCGCACTGGGAGCTGCTGAAAAGCACCGACTACATGGGCATTCTCACTCTCGGCGTCGGCCTCGGTTGCTTGCAGGTGTTTCTGGAAGAAGGCCACCGCAAGGACTGGCTGGAGTCGAACCTGATCGTGACCCTGGGCAGCATCGCGTTGATCAGCCTGATCACCTTTGTGATCGTGCAAGTTTCCAAGCCCAACCCGCTGATCAACCTGGGCATCCTGCGCAACCGCAACTTCGGTCTATCGAGTATTTCCAGCCTGGGGATGGGGGTCGGGCTGTATGGCTCGATTTTCCTGCTGCCGCTGTACCTGGCGCAGATCCAGAACTACAACGCCCTGCAGATCGGCGAAGTGATCATGTGGATGGGCGTGCCGCAGCTGTTTCTGATTCCGTTGGTGCCCAAGCTGATGAAGTACATTTCGCCGAAGTGGCTGTGTACGCTGGGATTCGGGCTGTTCGGGCTGGCGAGTTTTTCTTCGGGGGTGCTGAACCCGGACTTCGCCGGGCCGCAGTTCAATCAGATCCAGCTCATTCGCGCGCTGGGCCAGCCCCTGATCATGGTCACCATTTCGCTGATCGCCACGGCGTACATCCTGCCGCAGGACGCGGGGTCGGCGTCGAGCCTGTTCAACATCCTGCGTAACCTCGGCGGCGCGATTGGCATTGCCCTCCTCGCCACCCTGCTGGATGCGCGAACCAAGACGTACTTTGATTATTTGCGCGAAGCCATCGTGCCGAGTAATCCGCAGGTGGCCGAGCGGCTGGCGTCGATGGCAGACCGGCTGGGCAGTGATACGGCGGCGCTGGGTAAAATCAGTGAAATCGCACACCAGCAGGCGTCGATCATGGCTTACAACGATGCGTTTCACTTTGTCGGGATTGCGCTGGGGGTGAGCATGCTGGCGATATTGCTGACCAAAAAATTGCCGGAGGGGATTAAGGCTGGGGAAGTACATTAAGACCGAGTACGCCCCTATCGCGAGCAAGCTCGGCTCCTACAGTAGGAGCCGAGCTTGCTCGCGATGGCGGCCTGACAGGCGCTGCAAATCAAACAGTGATCAACCGCTCCCGCAACTTGCCAATCTCATCGCGCATCTGCGCCGCTGCTTCAAACTCCAGATCACGCGCCAATGCGTACATCTTCTCTTCCAAGGCTTTAATACGCTTGGCGATCTCTCCCGGCGAACGCAATTCCGCTTCGTACTTGGCGCTCTCTTCGGCAGCCTTGGCCATGCCTTTGCGCTTCTTGCTACGCGAGCCCGGCACAGTGGCGCCCTCCATGATGTCGGCAACGTCCTTGAACACGCCCTTGGGCGTGATGCCGTTGGCCAGGTTGAAGGCGATCTGTTTGTCGCGACGGCGCTCGGTTTCGCCGATCGCCCGCTCCATGGAGCCGGTGATACGGTCGGCATACAAAATCGCCCGACCGTTGAGGTTACGCGCCGCTCGGCCGATGGTCTGGATCAGTGAACGCTCGGAGCGCAGAAAGCCTTCCTTGTCCGCATCGAGAATCGCCACCAGCGACACTTCAGGCATGTCCAGGCCTTCACGCAGCAGGTTGATCCCCACCAGCACATCGAATGTACCGAGGCGCAGATCACGAATGATTTCGACCCGCTCCACGGTGTCGATGTCCGAGTGCAGATAACGTACGCGAACGCCGTGGTCGGCCAGGTAATCGGTCAGATCCTCAGACATGCGCTTGGTCAGGGTGGTGACCAGAACCCGTTCTTCCAGCGCCACGCGCTTGGTGATTTCCGAAAGCAGATCGTCAACTTGGGTCAGCGCCGGGCGGATTTCAATTTGCGGATCGACCAGCCCCGTCGGACGCACCAACTGCTCAACGACGCGGCCTGCATGCTCTGCCTCGTAATTGCCGGGCGTCGCCGAGACAAAAATCGTCTGCGGGCTGATGCTTTCAAACTCGTCAAAACGCATCGGCCGGTTATCCAGCGCGGACGGCAGGCGGAAACCGTATTCCACCAGCGTCTCTTTACGCGAGCGGTCGCCCTTATACATGGCGCCGACCTGCGGCACGCTGACGTGAGATTCGTCGATCACCAACAAGGCGTCGGCCGGCAGGTAGTCGAACAACGTCGGCGGCGCCTGGCCGGATTCACGACCGGACAGGTAGCGCGAGTAGTTTTCGATGCCGTTGCAATAGCCCAACTCGAGGATCATCTCCAGGTCGAAGCGGGTGCGTTGCTCAAGACGCTGGGCTTCTACGAGTTTGTTATTGCTGCGCAGGTAATCCAGACGCTCCTGCAATTCAACCTTGATCCCCTCCACGGCACCGAGCAGGGTTTCTCGTGGCGTCACGTAGTGGCTTTTCGGATAGAAGGTGAAGCGTGGCAGCTTGCGGATCACTTCGCCGGTCAGCGGATCGAAGGCGGACAGGCTCTCGACCTCGTCATCGAACAGCTCGATGCGGATCGCTTCAAAATCGGATTCGGCCGGGTGGATATCAATCACATCGCCGCGAACCCGGAAGGTTGCACGAGCGAAGTCCATGTCGTTGCGGGTGTATTGCAAGTCCGCCAGACGCCGCAGCAAGGCACGCTGATCGAGTTTGTCGCCGCGATCCACGTGCAACACCATTTTCAAATAGGTTTCCGGGCTGCCCAGACCGTAGATGCACGACACGGTGGTGACGATGATCGCGTCTTTGCGCTCCAGCAACGCCTTGGTCGCGGACAGGCGCATCTGCTCGATGTGGTCGTTGATCGAGGCGTCTTTCTCGATGAAAGTGTCGGACGACGGCACGTAGGCTTCGGGCTGGTAATAGTCGTAGTAGGAAACGAAGTACTCCACCGCGTTGTTGGGGAAAAACGCCTTGAACTCTCCGTACAACTGCGCAGCCAGGGTCTTGTTCGGCGCCAGCACCAGAGTCGGACGCTGCACTTGCGCGATCACGTTGGCGATGCTGAAGGTCTTGCCCGAGCCGGTCACACCGAGCAACGTCTGGTGCGCCAGCCCGGCTTCGATGCCTTCCACCATCAGACGGATGGCTTCCGGCTGATCGCCGGCAGGCTCGAAGCGGGTGACTAGCTGGAATTCAGACATTCAATACCCCTGGGGTCGCGCCTGACCGGTCAAACCGGACAGCAACGAGAAAGACCACAAACGACCGACGTCGCCCGAGGAAAAAACTGGATTGTGCTCAATGTGGAGTCGATTGCCTGCTCTTTCAAGGCAAACGTCCTACATCCGGTGAATCCTATGACGGCGCCAATCGACTAACGATCGAAAAATAATCGGAAAAACTTAGCGGAAAAGCCGAAACGTCTGTCGCCATCGATCGCAGATGGCCTCTATACTAGCTCCCCGTTTGTGCACCGCTCTAGTGCATTCGGCTGGAGCGCCACACGTCCCTCCACTCTCCATTCAGAGCCGCCGCAAAAATGAGCCTGTTCTCCGCTGTCGAAATGGCACCACGCGATCCAATCCTGGGCCTCAACGAAGCATTCAATGCCGATACCCGTACCAACAAGGTCAACCTGGGGGTCGGTGTTTATTGCAACGAGGAGGGGCGAATTCCACTCCTGCGCGCCGTTGTCGAAGCCGAGACGATTCGTGCCGCTCAACACGTTTCCCGTGGCTACCTGCCAATCGACGGCATCGCTGCCTACGATCAGGCTGTGCAGAAACTGCTGTTTGGCAATGATTCGCCACTGATCGCCGCCGGCCGTGTTATCACCACCCAAGCCGTGGGCGGCACAGGTGCACTGAAAATCGGTGCCGACTTCCTCAAGCAACTGCTGCCGAACGCCGTCGTGGCGATCAGCAACCCAAGCTGGGAAAACCACCGCGCGCTGTTCGAAACCGCCGGTTTCCCGGTGCAGAACTACCGTTACTATGACGCCGCGACCCACGACGTAAACCGTGCCGGCCTGCTGGAAGACCTGAACGCCCTGCCCGCCGGCTCTATCGTTGTGCTGCACGCCTGCTGTCACAACCCGACCGGCGTGGACCTGAGCCCGGCGGACTGGAATAACGTCCTGCAAGTGGTGAAAGCCAAGGGGCACGTGCCGTTCCTCGACATGGCGTATCAAGGTTTCGGCGATGGCATCGACGAAGACGCCGCCGCTGTGCGCCTGTTCGCCGAATCGGGCCTGACCTTCTTCGTTTCCAGCTCGTTCTCCAAATCGTTCTCGCTGTACGGCGAGCGCGTTGGCGCCCTGTCGATCGTCAGCGAATCGAAAGAAGAAAGCGCGCGCGTGCTGTCGCAAGTCAAACGCGTGATCCGCACCAACTACTCCAACCCGCCAACCCACGGTGCAAGCATCGTCGCCGCTGTGCTCAACAGCCCGGTCCTGCGCGCCCAGTGGGAAGAAGAACTGGCTGAAATGCGCCTGCGGATTCGCGGCATGCGCATCCAGATGGTTGATCTGCTGGCGAAAAACGCCCCTCAGCGCGATTTCAGCTTCGTGGGTCGTCAGCGCGGCATGTTCTCTTACTCCGGCCTGACGGTTGAGCAAGTCACCCGCCTGCGCACCGAGTTCGGCATCTACGCCCTGGACACCGGCCGCATTTGCGTGGCCGCGTTGAACCAGAGCAATATCGACGTGGTGACCAAGGCTATCGTTCAGGTGATCTGAGTCGTCCAGTGATATGAAAAACGGGAAGCCGATTGGCTTCCCGTTTTTTATTTGTCGCAGATAATTTTCAAAGCAGCGACTCAGCCCTCTAGACTCCACACCATTCAAAATGTAGGAGCTGGCTTGCCAGCGAAGGCGACGGCACATTCAATACCTGTGCAAGCTGACCCACCGCTATCGCGAGCAGGCTCACTCCTACAGGTTTTGTGTACATCCAGGCATTTACGAGAACCCACATGAAAAACGATGACCTACGCGCAGACCGTGATGAACTGGACGACTTCGTGCCTCGCACCCCGGCCAAACGCGGCAGCAACCTGGTAATGCAAGTCGCTGCGGGCGTATTTCTCGGCGGTCTGGCCTTGTGGCTGGTGCAACTGGCCGCCACGACGCTCTACGCCAAAATGATGCTCGGCACCTTCACATTCGGCGGTTAAGCCAGTTCGGTGGCACGCTGGCTGGCGGCATCGTCATAGGCGACATAGAGCGACTCGGCAATCTGACTCTTGATCGCCTTGGTGCTTTCCAGGCCCAGAACAAAACCCTCGGCCTTGCCGCCGGCGCGGTTCAATTCCTCAGCGGTGCTGGCCTGTGTAATTGCGTCGAACAGTTTTTCGGCGTGGGGGCCGACACCTTTGGGCAAGCTGATCTGAGCGATGCTCATGCGAACACCCCGTTGTTGTGAGGTGTGCAGGTTGGGTGATTCATGGCGCGTACCTTTTCGGCGAATGGCCGGCAGCGCGTGTTACCACTTCCGGGCGGCCATGGTAGACCTCTGGGACGAATCTGGTAACCGCCCATGACCGATAAACCACCGTCTGTCCCGACTAATCGCCCAAGTTGCAATCAGGCGCTTGACTTCTCTTTTTGAATCAGTAACATAGGCGCCATTCCGCGATAGCTCAGTTGGTAGAGCAAGTGACTGTTAATCACTGGGTCCCTGGTTCGAGTCCAGGTCGTGGAGCCATACAAGGTTTCAGAGAAAGCTTCCAAAATCTCTGAAACCACCGAAAAACCCGCCTTCTCAGACTGTGTGAAAACACACTGATGGTGGTTCCAGCAAACGCCCCGACTTGTTCGGGGCGTTTGCTTTTGTGCTCACAGCAGACGAAAAAAGGCTTTTCAGTCCATCAGCGCCATCATCTGACGCACGCCCAGCACGTTAATCGCTCTTTTCAGGTTATAGGCGTTCACCGCCAAGGCCATTTCAGCCCTCGCGCCTTCAAGCTGTCGCAGCAAGAAGCGAGCGTTACCAAATAACCACTGTTTAAGGT
>NZ_JBFUIH010000062.1:0-29483 GCF_056401975.1 Pseudomonas sp. P4_C8
TTGCTCCTCACCACTCATCAGGCCGAGCGTTAGCTCGCCTGCAGCTTTTGATCTTGATCCACCCGCCCCTTCGGGAGGCTGAGTGGAGGTGTTCATCCGGGGAGTGGCGCGTAGCGCCGTTCGACGCAGTCGAACACGCTGCATGTAGGTCGAAGCGAAGCCGACCGGAGGGCAGTGTCCCCGGATGGATACCGGAGCGAAGGAACGCCGAGCCCTGGCGAGGGGCCGGACGCTCGGGGCGAGCCTTTTTTTGCTTACTTTTTTTTGGCGTTTGAAAAAAAAGTGAGGCGCCGTAAGGGCGAAACCCTAAGTGGCCGTTACCGCAGCAACGGATATGTACCCCAAAAACAACAGCATGGTCGGCCCAAAGGCCGCCATCGCAGCCAACAAAAAACCCGCTGAACGCAAATTCAGCGGGTTTCTCATTTCAGCAGCCAGAAGATCAAAAATCCTCCAGCCGCCACACCTCGTAAGCCGGCGTCTCATAGGGATGGCTCTCTTTCAAAGCCACCACCACCGCCCGAATCAACTCATCGCTGACCACCAGCTCAACCTTCCATTCCTCAACCTGCACAACCTGCCCCGCTTCCCCAATGAACGGCTGACTGCCATCCAACGGGCGAAACTGGCCGAGGCCGAGCACTTGCCAGGCGCAATGATCGTAAGCGCCGATCCGTCCGCCACCGGCGGCGAATACGGCACTCTTGACCTGTTCCACATGACTGACCGGAACAAAAAAGCTGAGCTTGTACACGGCGCTTAGTTCACCCACACACGAGCGTTACGGAACATACGCATCCACGGCGCGTCTTCGTTCCAGTCTTCCGAACGCCACGAGTTCTGCACGGCGCGGAACACACGTTCCGGGTGCGGCATCATGATCGTTACGCGACCGTCGCGGCTGGTCAAACCGGTGATCCCGCGCGGCGAGCCGTTCGGGTTGGCCGGGTATTTTTCAGTGACCTTGCCGTGGTTGTCGACGAAACGCATCGCCACGCAACCCGACAGATCGGCTTCCAGCAACGCTTCTTCGCTGGCGAACTCGGCATGACCTTCACCGTGAGCGATGGCGATTGGCATACGCGAACCGGCCATGCCTTGCAGGAAGATCGAGTTCGACTCCTGGACCTGCACCATCGCCACGCGCGCTTCGAACTGCTCGGAGCGGTTACGCACGAAGTGCGGCCAGAACTCACTGCCCGGAATCAGCTCGTGCAGGTTGGACATCATCTGGCAACCGTTGCACACGCCGAGGGTGAAGCTGTCGTTACGTTCGAAGAAACCCTGGAACGCATCGCGAGCACGGCTGTTGAACAGCGCGGACTTGGCCCAGCCTTCGCCGGCACCGAGCACGTCGCCGTAGGAGAAACCACCGCACGCCACCAGACCTTTGAACTCGTTCAGGTCGACACGGCCGGCCAGAATGTCGCTCATGTGCACGTCGATTGCGTTGAAACCGGCGCGATCGAACGCGGCCGCCATTTCCACCTGACCGTTGACGCCCTGCTCACGCAGTACGGCAACCTGTGGGCGGATGCCTTTTTTGATGTAAGGCGCGGCGACGTCCTGGTTGACGTCGAAGCTGAGCTTGACGCTCAGACCCGGGTTGTCTTCTTCCAGCAGCACGTCGAACTCTTGTTCGGCGCAGTCGGCGTTGTCACGCAGACGCTGGATCTGGTAGCTGGTTTCAGCCCACTGACGCTGCAGCAGACGACGCTGACCTTCGAATACGGTTTCGCCGTTGAAGGTGATGTTGATCTGGCCGTTGTTCATCGGCTGACCGATCACCGACACGCACTCGCCCAAACCGGCAGCGCTGAATTGCGCGAGGATGTCCGGCGTGGAGTCCTGACGAACCTGAATCACGGCGCCCAGTTCTTCGTTGAACAGAATCGCGGCGATGTCGGCGGAGGTTTCCGCGAGACCGTCGAGGTTCAGGCTCAGACCGCAGTGACCGGCGAAGGCCATTTCCACCACGCTGGTCAGCAGACCACCATCGGAACGGTCGTGGTACGCCAGCAGGTGACCGTCGGCGTTCAGGCCCTGGATCACGGCGAAGAAGGCTTTGAGGTCTTCGGAATCATCAACGTCCGGCGCTTGCGAGCCGAGCTTGCCGTGCACCTGGGCCAGGATCGAGGCGCCCATGCGGTTTTGACCACGGCCCAGATCGATCAGGATCAGGTCGGTGGTGCCCTTGTCCATGCGCAGTTCCGGGGTCAGGGTCTGACGGATGTCAGCCACTGGCGCGAAACCGGTCACGATCAGGGACATCGGCGAGGTCACGGTCTTGTCGACGCCTTCGTCGTTCCAGCGCGTGGCCATGGACATGGAGTCCTTGCCCACCGGAATGGTGATGCCCAGCTCAGGGCACAGCTCCATGCCGACCGCTTTCACGGTGTCGTACAGACGCGCGTCTTCACCCGGATGACCGGCAGCGGACATCCAGTTCGCCGACAGTTTGATGTCGGAGATCTTGTTGATGCGCGAAGCGGCGATGTTGGTCAGGGTTTCGCCGATGGCCATGCGGCCCGACGCCGGGGCGTCCAGCAGGGCCAGCGGAGTACGCTCGCCCATGGCCATGGCTTCACCGGTGTACACGTCGAAACTGGTGGCGGTGACGGCAACGTCGGCTACCGGAACCTGCCACGGGCCGACCATTTGGTCACGGGCCACGAGGCCGGTGATGGTGCGGTCGCCGATGGTGATCAGGAAGCTTTTGCTCGCCACGGCCGGGTGATGCAGAACGCGCTCTACGCAATCTGCAATCTCAAGCGTCGACGGATCGAAGTCATCGCCCAGTTCGTTTTCGCGAACGGCCGAACGGTGCATGCGCGGGGCTTTGCCCAGCAGCACTTCCAGCGGCATGTCCACCGGGCTGTTGCCGAAGTGGCTGTCGGTGACCGTCAGTTGCGGCTCGGCAGTGGCTTCGCCAACCACGGCGAACGGGCAACGCTCGCGCTCGCAGATCGCCTGGAAGCGTTCGAAGTCAGCCGGACCGACTGCCAGAACGTAGCGCTCTTGGGATTCGTTACTCCAGATTTCGTGCGGGGCCATGCCCGGCTCGTCGTTTGGAATGTTGCGCAGTTCAAAGCGGCCACCACGGTTGCCGTCGTTGACCAATTCCGGGAAGGCGTTGGACAGACCACCCGCGCCGACGTCGTGGATGAAGCTGATCGGGTTTTTATCACCCAACTGCCAGCAACGGTCGATGACTTCCTGGCAGCGACGTTCCATCTCAGGGTTTTCGCGCTGTACGGAAGCGAAGTCCAGGTCCGCCGAGCTGGTGCCGGTGGCCATGGAGGAAGCGGCGCCGCCGCCCAGACCGATCAGCATCGCCGGGCCGCCCAGCACGATCAGCTTGGAGCCGACGGTGATCTCGCCTTTCTGTACGTGTTCGGCACGGATGTTACCCATGCCGCCGGCCAGCATGATCGGCTTGTGGTAACCGCGAACTTCGTCGCCACGCGGGGTGGTGATCGACTGTTCGAAGGTACGGAAATAACCGGTCAGGGCCGGACGACCGAATTCGTTGTTGAACGCGGCGCCACCCAGTGGGCCTTCGATCATGATGTCCAGCGCGGTGACGATGCGCTCAGGCTTGCCGTACGGCACTTCCCACGGCTGTTCGAAGCCCGGGATTTGCAGGTTGGACACGGTGAAACCGGTCAGGCCAGCCTTTGGCTTGGCACCACGGCCGGTCGCGCCTTCGTCACGAATCTCACCGCCACTGCCGGTGGATGCGCCCGGGAACGGGGCAATCGCGGTCGGGTGGTTGTGGGTTTCGACTTTCATCAGAATGTGCACCGGTTCCTGCACCGCGCCGTACTGGCGGGTTTCAGGGTCCGGGAAGAAACGGCCGGCGACGTTACCGACGATCACCGAAGCGTTGTCCTTATAAGCCGACAGAACGCCTTCGCTGTGCATCACGTAGGTGTTCTTGATCATGCCGAACAGGCTTTTTTCCTGGCTCTGACCGTCGATGTCCCAACTGGCGTTGAAGATCTTGTGACGGCAGTGCTCGGAGTTCGCCTGGGCGAACATCATCAGTTCGATGTCGTGCGGGTTGCGCTTCAAACCGACGAAGGCGTTGACCAGGTAGTCGATTTCGTCTTCGGCCAGGGCCAGGCCCAGCTCGGTGTTGGCTTTTTCCAGCGCGGCGCGGCCGCCACCCAACACGTCGATCGCAGTCAACGGCTTCGGTTCGGCGTGGCTGAACAGGCCGGCGGCTTGTTCAAGGTTGGCCAGAACGATCTGCGTCATGCGGTCGTGCAAGGTGTCGGAAATCAGCTGTGCCTGGGCGTCGCTGAACTGGCCGGCGACGTAGAACGCGATGCCGCGCTCCAGGCGCTGGATCTTGTTCAGGCCACAGTTGCGGGCGATGTCGCTCGCTTTACTGGACCACGGCGAGATGGTGCCGAAACGCGGCAACACCAGGAACAGACGACCGGTCGGCTCTTGTACCGGAACACTTGGGCCGTACTTCAGAAGGCGCGCGAGCACCTGCTGTTCGTCGCCGGTCAGGACGCCGGTAACTTCGGCGAAGTGAGCGAATTCAGCATACAAGCCGCTGACAGCCGGGACCTTCTGGCTCAGTTGCTCAAGGAGTTTGCTGTGGCGAAAGGCAGAAAGGGCAGGAGCGCCGCGCAGGATCAACATCTTCGGGACAGCCTCGGGAGGGGTGTGCTTTGAGGCCGTGCATTCTAGCCTAAACCGCCAGCGACATCACCCGAAACGGTACAGGCGGCTGCACCTGGGTGTCGGACCGCAGATCCGGGCCTGAAAACGGCACTCAAAAAGGGTTATTTTTTCCGCTCAAAAAATGCTGTCAAGGCCCATTCCTGCGGGCTCTGGAGAGCTTTTCAATTGCCTAGCAGACAAGCCCTTCTCTGTCGAGATATGGCGCTCGTGGTCCTTTGCGTATACTGCGCAGATGTTTTCCCCAACGGCTTTGCGTCCGCGGTACGCCAAATGGCTGATCGCAACCGGACTCTTCCTGCTGCTCAATGGCTGTGTTGATAAACCCAACACGCTGGAGCGCGTAAAGGAGGATGGCGTGCTGCGCGTGGTTACCCGAAACAGCCCCGCCACCTACTTTCAGGATCGCAACGGTGAAACCGGATTCGAATACGAACTGGTGAAGCGCTTCGCCGACGATCTGGGGGTGGAACTCAAGATCGAGACTGCCGACAACCTCGACGACCTGTACAGCCAGGTTGGCAAGCCTAACGGCCCGGTATTGGCTGCGGCCGGCCTGGTTGGCAGCGAAGAACGTAAAAAGCAGGTCAGGTTTTCTCACTCCTACCTGGAAGTCACCCCACAGATCATCTACCGCAACGGCCAATCGCGGCCGACCGACGCGGGTGATCTGGTCGGCAAGAAGATCATGGTGCTCAAAGGCAGCACCCACGCCGAACAGTTGGCAGAGCTGAAAAAGAAATACCCGGGCATTGAGTATGAAGAATCCGACGCGGTTGAAGTCGTCGACCTGCTGCGCATGGTCGATGAAGGCCAGATCGATCTGACCCTCGTCGACTCCAACGAAGTCGCGATGAACCAGGTGTACTTCACCAACATACGGGTCGCCTTCGACCTCGGCGACGCCAGCAACCAGAGCTGGGCCGTAGCCGCTGGCGAAGACAACAGCCTGCTCAACGAAATCAACGACTACCTCGACAAGGTGCAGAAAAACGGCACCCTGCAACGCCTCAAAGACCGCTACTACGGGCATGTCGACGTTCTCGGCTACATGGGTGCCACCACTTTCGCCCAGCACTTGCAGCAGCGCCTGCCCAAGTACGAACAGCACTTCAAGTCATACGCCAAGAAAGAAAAAGTCGACTGGCGCCTGCTGGCCGCCATCGGTTATCAGGAATCGTTGTGGCAACCGGCGGTCACGTCCAAGACCGGCGTGCGCGGCCTGATGATGCTGACCCAGAACA
The DNA here is from genome assembly GCF_056401975.1 of Pseudomonas sp. P4_C8. Classification (NCBI taxonomy): domain Bacteria; kingdom Pseudomonadati; phylum Pseudomonadota; class Gammaproteobacteria; order Pseudomonadales; family Pseudomonadaceae; genus Pseudomonas; species Pseudomonas sp. P4_C8. The sequence continues at coordinate 5,940 of NZ_JBFUIH010000062.1, forward strand.
CCGCGCAGGCGATGGGTGTGTCCAACCGCCTCGACCCCAAGCAAAGCATCATGGGTGGGGCCAAGTACCTGGCCTATATCAAGGATCAACTGGACGAGTCGATTCAGGAGCCGGATCGCACCTGGTTTGCCCTGGCCGCTTACAACGTCGGCACCGGTCACCTGGATGACGCGCGCAAACTGGCGACGAAGGAAGGACTGAACCCGGACAAGTGGCTGGACGTGAAGAAAATGCTGCCGCGCCTGTCAGAGAAAAAGTGGTACAGCAAGACGCGTTATGGCTACGCCCGGGGCGGCGAGCCGGTGCATTTTGTGGCGAACATCCGTCGTTACTACGACATCCTGACGTGGGTCACGCAGCCACAGCTTGAAGGCGACCAGGTGGCCGAAGGCAATCTGCATGTGCCGGGGATCGACAAGTCGAAACCGGCTCAAGAACCCGCGCCGCTCTAAAACCCACCACCAATACACTGTGGGAGCGAGCCTGCTCGCGATGAGGCCATTACATTCAACATCAGTGTTGAATGTCAGACCGCCATCGCGAGCAGGCTCACTCCCACATTTGCTTCGTGTTGGCTTTAGGCTTTTGCGGCGGCCAGGATCAGTGCTTTCATTTCAGACACCGCCGACTTGAAGCCGACAAACAACGCATGCGCCACCAGCGCATGGCCGATGTTCAGTTCATTGATGCCTTTGATTGCCGCCACCGCTTCTACGTTGTGGTAATGCAACCCGTGCCCGGCATTGACGATCAGCCCTTGAGCCAAACCAAACGCTACGCCTTCGGCCACACGCTTGAGCTCTTCAGCCACGTCAGTTGGCGTCTCGGCATCGGCGTAACGACCAGTGTGCAGTTCGATAGCCGGCGCACCCACACGGCGGGACGCTTCAATCTGCCGCTCATCCGCGTCGATGAACAGCGAGACTTCACAACCAATCTTCGACAAGCGATCTACGGCGGCTTTGATCCGCGCTTCCTGCCCTGCCACGTCCAGGCCTCCTTCAGTGGTCAGTTCCTGACGGGTTTCCGGGACCAGGCAAATGTGCGCCGGGCGGATGCGCTCAGCGAACACCATCATTTCTTCGGTGACACCCATTTCGAAGTTCATGCGGGTTTGCAGCACGTCCTTGAGCAACAGAACGTCGCGTTCCTGGATGTGCCGACGGTCTTCGCGCAAATGCACGGTGATGCCGTCAGCGCCCGCCTCTTCCGCGTCCAGTGCTGCCTTGACCGGATCCGGATAGCGAGTGCCCCGGGCCTGACGCAGGGTGGCAACGTGGTCGATGTTCACGCCAAGAAGAATGCGATTGCTGGTGGTCACGGAAGCGCTCCTGAAGAGGGGAAAGTTCGGAGCACAGCATACCCTATGGCTTTCGAAACAACTCTCGGGAAACCAACGGACGACCACCCAGATGCACAGCCAATGCTTGACGCATCAGACGCTTGGCGGCGGACAACGCCCCGGTCGCAGTCCAGTCGGCATCGGCCATGGCCAACAGCTCGGCACCATTGAACAGTCCGGGTTGCAGCAGATAGACCTGCTCCAGACCAGCATCCACCTGCAAACGGTAGAGACCGTCCGGGGCGATGGGCTCGCCGTGGATGTCCGTGGTCAGAGCAAAGCCGTAACCGAGGTCGTCCAGCAAGCGCCATTCGAAAGAGCGCAACAACGGCTCCAGCGGACGGCCTTCGGCCAGTGCGAGCAAGGTGGCGGCATAGTGGTCGAACACGGCTGGGTGCGGGTCTTCGGAGGGCAACAGACGGATCAGCAGTTCATTAAGGTAGAGACCGCTAAACAGCGCCTCACCACTGAGCCAGGTTGAAACACCGGCGGCTTCCATCCGCCCGACGTTCTTCAATTCACCGCGCCCCCGGAACTCGACTTCCAGGGGTACGAACGGCCGCGCCAATGTCCCGGCCTTACCCCGCGCACTGCGCAACACCGCCCGCAGCCGACCTTGTGGCGTGAGGAAATCGACCAACGCGCTGTTTTCGCGGTAGGCGCGACTGTGGAGCACGTAGGCGGGTTGGGCGGTAGGGGTTTGAGACATGGAAGTCAGGGTACTCAATGGCAGCGCGCAGTCTTGCATACAACCCAAAACAATGTGGGAGCGAGCCTGCTCGCGAAAGCGGTGTGACAGTCAACATCAATGCTGAATGTTACAACCTCTTCGCGAGCAGACTCGCTCCCACAAGGGTTTTTCAGTGTATCGGGAGCCGGGGTTTACAGGTCGCCGTAACCCAACGAACGCAATGCGCGCTCGTCATCGGACCAGCCGCCTTTCACTTTAACCCAAAGGTTGAGCATGATCTTGGAGTCGAACAGCAGCTCCATGTCCTTGCGCGCCTCAGTGCCGATACGCTTGATGCGTTCGCCCTTGTCGCCAATGATGATTTTCTTCTGGCCGTCACGTTCAACGAGGATCAAGGCATGGATGTGCAGGGTTTTGCCCTGCTGCTTGAACTCTTCGATTTCCACGGTGATCTGGTACGGCAACTCAGCGCCCATCTGGCGCATGATTTTCTCACGCACCAGTTCAGCGGCGAGGAAGCGGCTGCTGCGGTCGGTGATCTGGTCTTCCGGGAAGAAGTGATCGTTCTCCGGCAGGTAACCGGCAATCACACGTTCCAGTGCTTCGAGGTTGTGCCCGTGCTGGGCCGAAATCGGCATGATCTGCGCGTTCGGCAGCTGCTCCTGCAACCAGGTCAGGTGCGGCATCAATTCGGCTTTGTCTTCGATGCGATCAGTCTTGTTCAGCGCCACGATCAACGGACCGGTCACGTACTGGACGCGCTCGAGGACCATCTGGTCTTCGTCAGTCCACTTGGTGCGGTCAACGACGAAGATCACCACGTCAACGTCTTTCAACGCCGCCGACGCAGTCTTGTTCATGTAGCGGTTCAGCGCTTTTTCGCCACCCTTGTGCATGCCCGGGGTATCGACGTAGATCGCCTGCACGGCACCTTCGGTCTTGATGCCCAGCATGTTGTGACGGGTGGTTTGCGGTTTGCGCGAGGTGATCGCCAGTTTCTGACCCAGGATGTGGTTCAGCAGCGTGGACTTGCCCACGTTGGGACGGCCGACGATGGCAACATAGCCACAGCGAGTTGCAGTTGAATCAGTCATTGCCATTCTCCACACCCAGGGCAATCAGTGCTGCGGCGGCCGCTACCTGTTCGGCAATACGACGACTCACACCCTGACCTCGGCTTTTTTCATTCAGTAAGGTGATTTCACATTCGACGAAGAACGTCCGGCAATGCGGCTCACCCTGGATATCCACCACTTCGTAACGTGGCAGCTCACAACCACGCGATTGCAGAAATTCCTGCAGGCGGGTTTTTGGATCTTTGTTGGTGTCGACCAATGTCAGGCCTTCGAACTCACCGGCCAGCCAGGCCAGCACGCGTTCGCGCGCCATGTCCATGCCGGCATCGAGGTAGATCGCACCAATCAGCGCTTCCAGGGCATCGGCCAGAATCGACTCGCGACGAAAACCGCCGCTTTTCAGTTCACCGGAGCCCAGGCGCAGGTAGTCGCCCAGATCAAAACCGCGGGCCAGTACGGCCAGGGTCTCGCCTTTCACCAGGCGCGCGCGCAAACGCGACAACTGGCCTTCACGCGCCAGCGGGAAGCGATCGAACAGCGCCTCGCCAGCGACGAAATTAAGGATGGCATCACCGAGGAATTCCAGGCGTTCGTTGTTACGCCCGGCAAAGCTGCGGTGAGTCAGGGCCAGGACCATCAGTTCCTGATCCTTGAAGGTGTAGCCGAGCTGACGCTCGAGACGGCTTAAGGAGACGCTCACGGTTTACCCACGCTGAGTTCGTGGTTGGATTCCACCGCCATCGCCGAGAGTCGACGCAGGCCTGGGACAATTAACGCTGTGTTCAAAAATAACGTCCTGAATATCATTGGCTTCATGCTTGCGGTACCGATTGTGTCGGTTCCAGAAAAGCATTCGGCGCTGTGTTCAACAGCGCCGTGTGTGATTACTTGATCAGGCCAACCCGCGAGAAATTCGGCAGGTGACTGAGTTTAGGTTCCGGCCAGCTCATCCAGACTGCGAAGGCCTTGCCGACGATATTCTTGTCGGGAACCATGCCCAGCAGATCTTTGGGAATACTTGGATCATCCCAAAAGCGACTGTCGTTGGAGTTGTCGCGGTTGTCACCCATCATGAAGTAGTGCCCGGCCGGCACGGTCCACGAATGATCCGGGGTCGCGCGATAGCGGCTCATTTCCTTGCGGATCAGGTGCTCGGCAGCGCCGAGTTTTTCCTTGTAGAGCTCAGCACTGCCCAACGTGCCCGGCTCGGAGCCGACCATCTGTTCAGCAATCGACTCGCCGTTGACGAACAGACGCTTGTCAGCGGTATAACGAATCTTGTCACCCGGCAGGCCCACGACTCGCTTGATGTAGTTGACGTTCGGATCGCTCGGGTAGCGGAACACCATCACATCGCCGCGTTGTGGATCACCCACTTCGATGACTTTCTTGTCGATTACCGGCAGGCGGATCCCGTAAGAAAACTTGTTCACCAAAATGAAGTCGCCAACATCCAGGGTCGGTTTCATCGAGCCGGAAGGAATCTGGAACGGTTCCACCAGGAACGAACGCAGGACCAGCACGATGAACAACACCGGGAAGAACGACTTGCCGTATTCGACCAGCAGCGGCTCTTTGTTCAGTTTCTCGACCACCACCACATCAGGCTGGCTGACGCTGCCCTGATAGGAGGCAATGGCAGCACGCCGACGCGGTGCCAGAAAAACCAGATCGAGCAACGCCAACAGGCCGCAGACGAACACGGCGATGACCAGCAACAGCGGGAAATTTAGTGACATAGGACCTAACTATCCAACCTGAGCACTGCAAGGAAGGCTTCTTGTGGAATTTCCACGTTGCCGACTTGCTTCATGCGTTTTTTACCGGCCTTTTGCTTTTCAAGCAGTTTCTTCTTACGGCTAACGTCACCGCCGTAGCATTTGGCCAATACGTTCTTTCTGAGTGCCTTGACGGAGGTTCGCGCAATGATCTGCCCGCCAATGGCGGCCTGGATCGCGACGTCGAACATCTGGCGCGGAATCAGTTCTTTCATCTTCTCGGTCAACTGGCGACCTTTGTAGTGCGCGTTATCCTTGTGCACGATCAGCGCCAGGGCGTCGACCTTGTCACCGTTGATCAGCACGTCCAGTTTCACCAGACTAGCCGATTGATAACGGTCGAAATGGTAATCCAGCGAAGCATAACCACGACTGGTCGATTTCAGACGGTCGAAGAAGTCCAGGACCACTTCGTTCATCGGCAAATCGTAGGTCACCTGGACCTGGGAACCGAGGAACAACATGTCGTGTTGCACGCCACGTTTTTCGATACACAGGGTAATGACGTTGCCCAAGTGCTCTTGCGGCACAAGAATATTGGCCCGCACGATCGGCTCACGCATGTCTTCGATCGAGGACAGGTCCGGAAGCTTCGACGGGTTATCGACGTAAATCGTTTCGCCGGTTTTCAGCAACAGCTCAAAAATTACTGTCGGCGCTGTGGTGATCAGGTCCAGGTCGTACTCGCGCTCCAGGCGCTCCTGGATGATTTCCATGTGCAGCATGCCGAGGAATCCGCAACGGAAACCGAAGCCCAGGGCGTCGGAGCTTTCCGGGGTGTACTGCAGGGACGAGTCATTGAGCGTGAGCTTTTGCAGGGCCTCACGGAAGTCTTCGAAGTCGTCGGAGCTGACCGGGAACAGACCGGCGTAGACCTGCGGCTGAATGCGCTTGAACCCTGGCAGCACGTCGACGTCTGGCGTCGAGCTCAAGGTCAGGGTATCGCCCACTGGCGCACCGTGAATGTCCTTGATGCTGGCAATGATGAAGCCCACTTCACCGGCCTTCAGGTCAGCGGTAGGGGTGTGTTTCGGGTTGAATACACCGACGCTGTCCACCAGGTGGATCTTGCCGGTGGATTTGACCAGGATCTTGTCGCCCTTCTTCACACGACCGTGGCGCACGCGTACCAGGGAAACAACGCCCAGGTAGTTGTCGAACCACGAGTCGATGATCAACGCTTGCAGCGGATCTTCGTAGTTGCCGGTCGGTGCAGGGATGGTGGCGACCAGGCGCTCGAGCACTTCATCGACGCCCAGACCGGTCTTGGCAGAGCACTCGACCGCGTCGGTGGCATCGATGCCGATGATTTTTTCGATTTCTTCTTTAACGCGGTCCGGATCGGCCTGTGGCAGGTCGATCTTGTTCAGGACCGGCATGACTTCCAGGCCCTGCTCGATCGCCGTGTAGCAGTTGGCAACCGACTGCGCTTCAACGCCCTGACCGGCATCGACCACCAGCAAAGCACCCTCACAGGCCGCCAGCGACCGGCTGACTTCGTAGGTGAAGTCAACGTGGCCGGGGGTGTCAATGAAGTTCAGCTGGTACTTGATGCCATCGCGAGCGGTGTAATAAAGGGTGACGCTGTGGGCCTTGATGGTGATCCCGCGTTCACGCTCCAGGTCCATGGAGTCCAGCACCTGGGCTTCCATTTCGCGCTCGGCAAGGCCGCCGCACATCTGGATGAATCGATCAGCCAGCGTCGACTTGCCATGGTCAATGTGGGCGATGATGGAGAAATTGCGGATATGACTCAAATCACTCACGGATCAACACTCAAAAAGGCTGCAGGCATAGCCCGCCGAAAAATAGCCGGGAATTGTACCTGATCCACGGCGCAAGCGTCACGTTTGCAGGTCAGACGGCAGGTACAAAAACGCCCCGGTCTTGCGACAGGGGCGTTTTGAGTGACCGGCAAGGCCAGGAAAAACCCTGAATCAGCCGGCGCGGCGCAACAGCCAGACACCGGCCAGGGCACAAACACCAGCCGGAATGAGTACCGCAAACAGCGGCGAGAAACCGAACACCAGGCTCGATGGCCCCAGCAAATCCTGAACGATACGGAAGGTGAAGCCCACCAGAACGCCGGTGAACACACGCTGGCCGAGGGTCACGGAGCGCAAGGGACCAAAGATAAAGGAAATCGCCATCAGTACCAGCGCGGCAGTTACCAGAGGCTGCAACACCTTGACCCAAAACGCCAGCCAGTAGCGGCCATTGCTCAGGTCCTGGTCAGCCAGATAGTGGATGTAACTCCACAGTCCGCTGATTGACAGCGACTCAGGCGCCATTACCACGGTGTCCAGCAACTGAGGGCTCAGGGCAATTTCCCAGCGTTCGACGGGAGTGATGACCACTTCGGTGCTCTTGTCATGGAACACCGTGGTCGTGACGTCGCTGAGTTGCCAGTGATCCTTGTCGAACTCGGCACGCTTGGCAAAGCTTGACGACAGCATGTGTCGCTCTTTGTCGAAGCGATAGCGGGTCACGCCATACAGAAGTCCGTTGGGCTGCACGGAGTTGACGTGAATGAACTCGTCACCCTGGCGGTGCCAAAGGCCGTGTTTGGCGGTTTGCGCTTCGCCGCTGCCCTGAGCCAGCGAGCGATTGGCCTGAGCAGTGACCTCGGTGGCCGGCGCAACGTATTCGCCGATCAGCACCCCCACTAACATCAGGATCAGCATCGGCTTCATGACCGCCCAGACGATTCGACCGATCGACACGCCGGCGGCGCGCATGATGGTCAGCTCACTGTTGCTGGCCAGACTGCCGAGGCCAATCAGGCATCCGATCAGTGCCGCCATTGGCAACATGTCGTAAAGACGGCGCGGGGCCGTCAGCAAGACGTAACTGGACGCATCTAACAGGGTATAGGTGTCGCTGACTTCGCTCATCTCGTCGATGAAGGCGAACAGCGTCGCCAGGCCGAGAATGATCCCCAGTACCGCCAGGATTGCCGTAAATACGCTGCTACCGATGTAGCGATCGAGCTTAACCACGAGCCACCTCCAGTGCACTGCGGCGACTCGCCATTTTCAAGCGCAACGGCTCCCAGTAAAGCAGCCCGAGACCGATGATCAGGAACAACCCATGAACCCACCATAACCCCAGGGCAGGCGGGATCTTGCCCTTATCGAGGGCGCCGCGGGCGGCAATCAGGATGGTCAGGTAAAGCATATAAAGAAGAATCGCCGGCAGCAGCTTGAGGAAACGGCCCTGACGCGGGTTGACCCGCGACAACGGCACCGCCATCAGGGTCACGATGAACACCAGCAACGGCAAGGACAGACGCCATTGCAGTTCAGCGCGCAGGCGAGTGTCGTTGCTGTCGATCAAGGAAAGGGTGCTCATTGCATCACGATCAGTCACTTCGTCACTGACATCCGGCTTTGGCAGCAATACCCCGTACTCGTCGTATTTGATCGCCCGATAGTCGGCCTGCCCTGGATTACCGTCATATCGATAACCGTTGTCGAGAATCAGGTAGCGGTTGCCGTCCGGACGAATTTCCTGGCGACCCTTCTCGGCCACCAGCACGGAAATCCCGCGATCTTTCTGGTCGGAGTTAATATTTTTTTGCGAAATGAACACACCCGCCAGATTGATGCGGTCATCGGTCAGTTGCTCGGTATAGGTCACCCGAGTCCCGTCACGCAACGCCTGGAAGCGACCCGGCTCCAGGGTATCGAACTCGGTGAGCGCATCCTGTTTGTTCAGCAGCAGCTGAAACTGATTGGCACCTTGTGGCGCCAGGCTAAGGCTCAGCCAGGCCACGACCAGCGCAACCAGCGTGGCCGGAAACAGGGTAATGATAAACAAACGCTGCTGGCTCATACCGGTGGCCGACAGCACGGTCATTTCGCTTTCGAGGTACAGGCGACCGTACGCCAGCAGGATCCCGAGAAACAGGCCCAGTGGCAGGATCAGTTGCAGGAAACCCGGCAGACGGAAGCCCATGATCAGGAACAGCGAACCCGGATCCAGCAGGCCCGCGGCCGCCTGGGCAAGGTATTTGATGAAGCGACCGCTCATGATGATGACCAGCAGCACGGCGCTGACTGCGCTCAAGGTCAACAGGACTTCGCGGGACAGATATCGGAAGACGATCAAACCAGAGACTCCAGGGTTGTCAGGCTTAGGCGGCCAAACAAGCAAACGTATCAGACAGCCCGCAGGGCAGAGCTGCCGAAAAAGATGGCGCATTATCCTGTGATTGGGTGCACCTGTCACTGCGCATACTCAAGCTGGCGGTCAATGCACTGAAGATCGTACAACCGAGGGTTGTCAGGCGCAGGGAGCGAGGTTCAAACTGCGGCCTTTGTCGTGGGCCGTGACCTGCGTCTTTCTATTTATATAAGCAAGCGTCTGTGCGTCGCCGTTTTGCCCACGCACGTTGACCATTATTCAGGGACCCGGACATGGAACTGGTTGTAAAAAGCGTTAGCCCAGAAACGTTGAAGACCGCCACTCTGGTCGTCGCCGTCGGCGAAGGCCGCAAGCTCGGCGCCGTGGCCAAACAACTGGACGAACTGAGTGGCGGCGCCATCAGTGCAGTGCTCAAGCGCGGCGACCTCGCCGGCAAGGTTGGCCAGAGTCTGTTGCTGCATAGCTTGCCGAACCTCAAGGCTGAACGCGTTCTGCTGGTAGGCGTGGGCAAGGACGAAGAACTCGGCGACCGCCCGTTCCGCAAAATCATTGCCGGCGTACTCAACACCCTCAAAGGCCTGGGCGGCAGCGATGCGGTACTGGCGCTGGATGAAGTCGTGGTCAAAGGCCGCGACAGCTATGGCAAAACCCGCCTGCTGGCGGAAACCCTGGTGGACGGTGAATACACCTTCGACCAGTTCAAGAGCCAGAAAGCCGAACCTCGCACCCTGAAGAAAGTAACCCTGCTGACCATCAAGGCTGCACAGGCTGAAGTCGAGCGCGCCGTGGCCCACGCCTCCGCTATCGCCAACGGCATGGCCTTTACCCGCAACCTGGGCAATCTGCCGCCGAACATCTGCCACCCGACATTCCTCGGCGAACAAGCGAAGAACCTCGGTAAAGAATTCAAAACCCTGAAAGTCGAAGTCCTTGACGAGAAGAAGATCAAGGATCTGGGCATGGGCTCGTTCTACGCCGTAGGCCAGGGCAGCGCCCAGCCGCCGCGCCTGATCGTCATGCAATACAACGGTGGCAAGAAATCCGAGAAGCCGTACGCACTGGTCGGCAAAGGCATCACCTTTGATACCGGCGGCATCAGCCTGAAGCCGGGCGCCGGCATGGATGAAATGAAGTACGACATGGGCGGCGCTGCCAGCGTGTTCGGCACCCTGCGTGCCGTGCTTGAGCTGAAACTGCCGATCAACCTGGTGTGCATCCTGGCCTGTGCCGAGAACATGCCAAGCGGCAACGCTTCGCGCCCGGGCGACATCGTCACCACCATGAGTGGCCAGACCGTGGAAATCCTCAACACCGACGCCGAAGGCCGTCTGGTGCTGTGCGATGCCCTGACCTACTCCGAGCGTTTCAAGCCGCAAGCCGTGATCGATATTGCCACCCTGACCGGCGCTTGCGTCGTAGCCTTGGGTTCCCACACTTCGGGCCTGCTGGGCAACAACGATGAACTGATCGGCCAACTGCTGAGCGCCGGCCAAACGGCTGACGACCGCGCCTGGCAACTGCCGTTGTTCGACGAATACCAGGAGCAACTGGACAGCCCGTTCGCCGACATCGCCAACATTGGCGGCCCGAAAGCCGGCACCATCACCGCCGCCTGCTTCCTGTCGCGCTTCACCAAGAACCTGAACTGGGCGCACCTGGACATCGCCGGTACCGCATGGACCAGCGGCGGCAAAGACAAGGGCGCCACTGGCCGTCCTGTGCCATTGCTGACCCAATACTTGCTGGACCGCGCCAAAGCCTGAAACCGATGACCTGGGCGGCGTCACTTTCGGGTGACGCCGTTTCTGGCTCAGGAACCGCAATGACAAAAGTCGACTTCTACATCCTGCCCAGCGCCGATCCTTCGGCACGGCTGGATTTCGCCTGCAAGCTCACCGAAAAAGCCTGGCGTATGGGCCACCGCATTTACCTGCATTGCAGCGATGCCGCTCAGCGACAGGATCTCGATGCCCGCTTGTGGGCCTTCAAGGGCGAAAGCTTCGTGCCTCATGGCCCCGCCGAAAGCGAACCAGACGGTCTGATCGTCCTGGGTCTTGGCGATGACTGCGGTCAGCACCAGGATTTGCTGGTCAATCTCGACCTGAAAGTCCCGACATTTGCCAAACAATTCGCCCGCGTGGCGGAAGTGGTAGTAGAAGATCCGACGATTCGTGCGGCTGCGCGGGAGAGTTTCCGTTTCTACCGCGAACAGGGCTATCCTCTGCAAGACCACCGTTTACAGCGACTCTGAGCATTCCGATGGACACTCCGAAACCGCAACAACAGTCCGCGCACTTACTGGACGACCTCGAGTCGATCCGCCAACTGCTCGGCGATGACAACCTGCAACCACCGCTGCTGACCGACACGGTCATCGACAGTGACCAGGAACAGATTCCCATGTTGTTCGAGGCTGTCGGCAATGCGCCGCAGCCGGCCGAACCGACACCGCAGCCCGCTGCTGCCGCGCAACCCTCGCCGGAACCCGGCAAAGGCCCCGACGCCCTGCTGCATCTGGACAGCGAACTGCGCGCCGCCGCGATGCTGATCATGCAAGACGTGATCGACGACTTCGCACCGCATATTGAAACCGAAATCAAACGCCGGCTGGATGCGCGGATGGAGCGGTTGCTAAGTCAATACGAATAACCCCCCTACCCTGTGGGAGCGAGCCTGCTCGCGATAGCATCACCTCAATTTCCTGGCAGACCGAGGTGCCGCCATCGCGAGCAGGCTCGCTCCCACAGTAGATCAGCGCTGTATTTGATACAGCGCCCTGTCCGCACCTGCTCGCCCTGCGCCCCATGCCCCGCTATACTTGCCGGCTTTTCCTGAATAAATGCCAATAGGGTCCCGCCGCGCATGGATAAGACCTACCAGCCGCACGCCATTGAAGCTTCCTGGTACAACACCTGGGAGTCAGAGAATTACTTCGCCCCGCAAGGCGCGGGCGAGTCCTACACCATCATGATCCCGCCGCCGAACGTCACCGGCAGCCTGCACATGGGTCACGGTTTCAACAACGCGATCATGGACGCCCTGATCCGTTTCCGCCGCATGCAGGGTCGCAACACCCTGTGGCAGCCGGGCACCGACCACGCCGGTATCGCCACGCAAATGCTGGTGGAGCGTCAACTCGAAGCCAAAGGCCAGAGCCGCCACGACCTGGGTCGCGAGAAGTTTCTTGAGAAGATCTGGGAATGGAAAGATGAATCCGGCGGCAACATCAGCCGTCAGATCCGTCGCCTCGGCTCGTCCGTAGACTGGAGCCGCGAGCGCTTCACCATGGATGACGGCCTCTCGGAATCCGTAAAAGAAGCCTTCGTGCGCCTGCATGAAGACGGCCTGATCTACCGCGGCAAGCGCCTGGTCAACTGGGACACCAAGCTGCACACGGCGATTTCCGACCTTGAAGTGGAAAACCACGACGAGAAAGGTTTCCTGTGGAACCTCAAGTATCCGCTGGCCGACGACGTAAAAACCGCGGAAGGCAATGACTACCTGATCGTCGCGACCACTCGCCCGGAAACCATGCTCGGCGACGCCGCCGTGGCCGTGAACCCGAACGACGAACGCTACAAAGCCCTGATCGGCAAATTTGTCGAGCTGCCGCTGGTCGGCCGCCGTATCCCGATCATCGCCGACGATTACTGCGACCCTGAATTCGGCACCGGTTGCGTGAAAATCACCCCGGCCCACGATTTCAACGACTACGAAGTCGGCAAGCGCCACAACCTGCCGCTGCTGAACATCTTCGACAAGAATGCTGTCGTGCTGCCAGCCTGCCAGGTGTTCAACCTCGACGGCACGCTCAACGAAAGCATCGACGGCAAGATCCCGGCTGAATACGCCGGCCTCGACCGTTTCGAAGCCCGTAAACAAATTGTTGCTGCATTCGAAGCCGCCGACCTGCTGGTCAGCGTCAATGATCACGCACTGAAAGTGCCGAAAGGTGACCGCTCCGGCACGATCATCGAGCCGTGGTTGACCGACCAGTGGTACGTGTCGACCAAACCTTTGGCCGAGCCTGCAATTGCTGCCGTTGAAGACGGCCGCATCCAGTTCGTGCCAAAACAGTACGAAAACATGTACTTCTCGTGGATGCGCGATATCCAGGATTGGTGCATCAGCCGGCAGTTGTGGTGGGGCCACCGGATTCCGGCTTGGTACGACGAGTCGGGCAAAGTCTACGTCGGTCGCGACGAAGCCGAAGTGCGTGCCAAGAACAACCTCGGCCCGGACGTTGCGCTGCAACAGGACAACGACGTTCTCGACACCTGGTTCAGTTCGGGCCTGTGGACCTTCTCCACGCTCGGCTGGCCTGAGCAGACCGAATTCCTGAAGAAATTCCACTCCACCGACGTGCTGGTTACCGGTTTCGACATCATTTTCTTCTGGGTTGCCCGGATGATCATGCTCACCATGCACTTGGTGAAGAACGAAGACGGCACACCGCAGGTTCCGTTCAAGACTGTTTATGTTCACGGCCTGGTGCGTGATGGCCTGGGCCAGAAGATGTCCAAGTCCAAGGGCAACGTCCTGGACCCGCTGGACATCATCGACGGCATCGAACTGGAAGATCTGGTGCAGAAACGCACCTCCGGCATGATGCAGCCGAAACTGGCGAAGAAGATCGAGAAGCAGACCCGCGACGAGTTCGCCGACGGCATCGCCAGCTACGGCACCGACGCCCTGCGCTTCACCTTCTGCTCGCTGGCGTCCACCGGTCGTGACATCAAGTTCGACATGGGCCGCGTCGAAGGCTATCGCAACTTCTGCAACAAGATCTGGAACGCCGCGCGTTATGTTCTGGACAAGGGCGAAGACTGCGGCCAGAACGGCGAAGCCTACGAACTGTCCCTGGCGGATCGCTGGATCATCTCGCAGCTGCAACGCACTGAAGCCGAAGTGACCCGTCAACTCGACCAGTTCCGTTTCGACCTGGCGGCACAAGCCTTGTACGAGTTCATCTGGAACCAGTATTGCGACTGGTACCTGGAACTGTCCAAGCCTGTACTGTGGGACGAAAACGCACCGGTCGAACGTCAGCGCGGCACCCGCCGTACGCTGGTTCGCGTACTGGAAGTGGCGTTGCGTCTGGCGCACCCGTTCATGCCGTTCATCACCGAAGAAATCTGGCAACGCATCGCGCCGCTGGCCGGAATCGAAGGCAAGACGATCATGCTGCAACCTTGGCCAGTGGCCAACGAAGCGCGCATTGATCAGGCCGCCGAAGACGACATCGAATGGCTCAAGGGCCTGATGCTAGGCACGCGCAACATCCGTGGCGAAATGAACATCGGTCCCGGCAAGCCGCTGAACCTTTTCCTGAAAAACGTCAGTGCCGAAGACCAGCGTCGCCTCACCGAGAACGAAGCCCTGCTGAAGAAGCTGGCTCGCCTCGAATCGATCACGGTGTTGGCTGCCGGTGAAGAAGCACCGCTGTCCGCCACCGCACTGGTTGGCGAGATGGAAGTGCTGGTGCCGATGGCCGGCCTGATCGACAAGGACGCCGAACTGGCGCGCCTGGACAAGGAAATCCTGCGCTTGCAGGGTGAAGTCCAGCGCGTGGGTGGCAAGCTGTCCAACGCTGGTTTCGTGGACAAGGCCCCGGCTGAAGTCATCGAGAAAGAACGCGCCAAACTGGCTGAAGCCGAACAGGCTTTGGGCAAGCTGGCCGAGCAACATGCGCGGATTGCCAGCCTGTAACGGCAAATCGCAATAGAAACGGGAGGCCCAGGTGGCCTCCTTTTTTATGCCCGGTACTTTATAACTAACAACGACAATCCCTGTAGGAGCCGAGCTTGCTCTCGATGGCGGCTGAACATTCGACATTGATGTAGCCTGAGCGTCCGCCATCGCGAGCAAGCTCGGCTCCCACAGGGATCTGTGTCGCTTCTGATATTGCGTTCCCAAGAGCTGGATGTGGGACAATACCCGCCACTTTTAGCCATACCCGAATCGACAACGCCCATGAACGCCCCCCGCACACCAAGACCTGCGCGCAAAAAGCCTGACACCGCCACCCCGGCCAAAGCCGTGGAACCGCGTGAAAAGGCCAGCCTGCACCCGCGCAACCGCCATCAGGGTCGTTACGACTTCCCGGCACTGATCAAAACTACGCCGGAGCTGGCGAAGTTCGTGATCATCAATCCGTACGGCAAGGAAAGCATCGACTTCGCCAGCCCCGACGCGGTACGCGTGTTCAACCGGGCGTTGCTCAAGTCGTTTTACGGTATCGCGCACTGGGACATCCCGGCTGATTACCTCTGCCCTCCGGTTCCGGGGCGTGCCGATTACGTGCACTTCCTCGCCGACCTGCTGGCCAGCGTCAATGACGGTGAAATCCCTCGCGGCGCGCCGGTCAAGGTGCTCGACATCGGCATGGGCGCCAACTGCGTCTATCCGCTGATCGGCTACAGCGACTACCGCTGGCACTTCCTCGGCTCGGAAATCGACCCGACGGCCGTCGCTGCCGCCAAAGCCATCGTGCAGTCCAACGGACTGAACAAAGCCATCCAGCTGCGCCAGCAAACCAACCCCAAGCACATTCTGCTGGGCCTGCTGGAACCGGGTGAACGCTTTGACCTGACCATGTGCAACCCGCCGTTCCACGCCTCGATGGACGAAGCGACCAAGGGCAGCGAGCGTAAATGGCGTGCTCTGGGCCGTGCCGACCCGAAACGCAAACTGCCAGTGCTGAACTTCGGCGGTCAATCGGCGGAGTTGTGGTGCGAAGGTGGCGAAGCGCGGTTTGTCACGCAATTGATCGCCGAAAGTGCGAGTTTCCAGCACAAAGTGCTGTGGTTCAGCACATTGGTGTCGAAAGCCTCAAACCTGCCTGCGATCCAGACGGCGCTGAAAAAAGCCGGCGTACTGGAAAGCCAGGTAGTAGAAATGTCCCAGGGTCAGAAGCAGAGCCGCTTCGTTGCCTGGACGTTCCAGACCAAATCCGAGCAGCAGGTCTGGCGCGAGCGCTGGGTTAAAAAAAGCTGAGTAACTGACCGCCACAGATCAACTGTAGGAGTGAGACCGGCTTGCCGGCGATCGCGGTGCATCAGTCGACATCATCGTTAACTGACACGCAGCCATCGCCGGCAAGCCGGTCTCACTCCTACATTGACTTAGTGGTGTTGCAGCTCTATTGGTAAATCGCAGGCACAAAAAAACCGTGCCCGGATTGCTCCGGAGCACGGTTTTTTTAACAAGTCTTACTTGTTAACAGCGTCAGTCAGGCCTTTGGCCACAACCAGCTTGATAACTTTCTTGGCAGCGATTTCGATGGCAGCGCCAGTCGAAGGGTTACGGCCAGTACGGGCAGGACGTTCAGTCACTTTCAGTTTGCCGATACCTGGCAGAGTGATTTCGCCGCCGTTTTCCAGCTGATCAGCAACGATTTGGCCCAGTTGGTCCAGAGCGTTACGCGCGGTGGTTTTTGGCGCGTCGATAGCTTCAGCGATGTCGGCGATCAGTTGGTCTTTAGTAAGAGCCATGTAGTGTTCCTTCCCTATCAAATTCATATGGATTGCAGAGTGCAGTGTCAGCCATCGAGCCCGATCTTCTGGATCTGGCACCCTCGGCCAATAACCACTGGATCGGGGTTATAGATACCGAAATCAGGGTTTGGTTCGACCTGACAAATGCTGAATGCACGCTTAACGCAGTGACTTCGCGTAAGACGGGGCAAAACTAGCACAGAGACGGGGAAATATCCGCCTCTAGCTACCCATTTGGTCAGCTTTATTGCTCTAAATCGGGAAAAAAACGCATAAGCACCGTCGGTCGCCCGGGATTTGCCCTTCATGCCGCGCCAAAACCAGTGGTTGCGGTACACTTGGCACTTTTTCGGGGAGCACGCCCTCCTCTCTTCATTCAGCCGAGAAGCCCATGCCGATCCGTCATTGCATCGTCCACCTGATCGACAAAAAACCCGACGGCACGCCAGCAGTTCTTCACGCCCGCGACTCCGAACTGGCCGAGTCGAGCGCCATCGAGAACATGCTTGCCGACCTCAACGAGAGTTACAACGCCAAACAAGGCAAGGCCTGGGGATTTTTCCATGCCGAATCAGGGGCGCACCCGTTCAGCGGCTGGCTGAAGGAGTACTTCGAGGGCGGCAAGGATTTCACGGCGTTCAGCCGGGTAGCGGTGGAACATCTGCAAAAGCTGATGGAAGAGTCGAACCTCTCAGTGGGCGGCCACGTGCTGTTCGCGCATTACCAGCAAGGCATGACCGATTACCTGGCGATCGCGCTCCTGCACCACAGTGAAGGCGTTGCAGTGACCGATCAACTGGACGTGACCCCGTCCCGGCACCTGGATTTGGGCCAGTTGCACCTGGCGGCTCGGATCAACGTTTCCGAGTGGCAGAACAACAAGCAGTCCAAGCAGTACATTTCTTTCATCAAAGGCAAGAACGGGAAAAAGGTTTCGGAGTATTTCCGCGACTTCATCGGTTGTCAGGAAGGTGTCGACGGCCCCGGCGAAACCCGCACGCTGCTCAAGGCGTTCAGCGACTTCGTTGAAAGCGAAGACCTGCCGGAAGAGTCCGCCCGCGAGAAAACCAAAACCCTGGTCGATTACGCCAGCAGCCAGGCCAAGCTCGGCGAGCCCATGGGCCTGGAAGAACTCTCGGAGCTGATCGACGAAGAACGCCCGAAAGCGTTCTACGACCACATCCGCAACAAGGATTACGGCCTGTCCCCGGAAATTCCGGCGGACAAACGCACCCTGAATCAATTCCGTCGCTTCACTGGCCGCGCCGAAGGCCTGTCCATCAGCTTTGAAGCGCACCTGTTGGGCTCGAAGATCGAGTACGACGAAGAAGCTGGCACGCTGATCATCAAGGGCCTGCCGACGCAGTTGACCGATCAGCTCAAGCGACGCAACTGATGCTGAACGGCATCCTGAAGAAATTCCTGCTGATCTTGCTGGTGGTCGTGGTTTATCAGAACTGGGGCAAGATCGAGCGGGTGTTCAACCCTTCACAAGTGGTGTCAGAGCAGACACAGGCCAAGGCCAACGTCGTGCTCTACGCGACGGACTGGTGCGGCTACTGCAAACTGACCCGGCGTTTTCTCGATCAGAAAGGCATTCCGTACAAGGAGTTCGATATCGAGAAAGATGCCGAGGCACGCAAGGCTTATGAAGCGCTGGGTGGTGGCGGGATTCCGATCATCGACGTGAACGGCACGCTGATGCGCGGGTATGACCCGGACGCAATCCTCGCCGCCCTGTAGGAGCCGGGCTTGCCCGCGATGGCCGCGACCCGGTGTAAACGTCACACCGTGTAATCGTTCATCGCGGGCAAGTCGGATCGCCGCACCGCATGCTCCTACAAGGGTGGGGGTCAGTGTTTTTCGATGCGGAACCCGAATCGCGGAAAGTGCACATGCACCACGCCGCCGCGCTCGTCTTCACGGCGCAGAATCAGTTCTTCGCTGCCCGCGAACAGCAACTCGCCCGCCACCGGATCAACGCCATAATCGGTTGCGGCGATCACCACCTGCTGGCCAGACTCAAAACCATTCGGCTCGTCGAACTGTTCATCCGGCAACGCTGCTGGCGTGGCTTTGCGCGCCACTTCCAGCGCCTCCTCGGACGTCATCTCGCTGGACGCACCATGCCCAAAGCCCATCACCCGACCCAACCAGGCCGACACGGCCGGATAGGCGTCAACCAGCGGTGAAGTCACCGGCGTCGCTTTGAGGAACCACAATGGATGGGCCAGTGCGAAGTCAGCTATCGACGGCTCGCCAAAAAGGAAGTCACCCTCCTCGCGCTGTAGCTGTTGTTCCAGCCGCGCCATGATCGTTGGCCATTGATGCTTCGCCTGCTCGACGGACAACTTGGTAGCGCTGCCACCGCTGAACAGTCCAGCGCGGTCGGCGAGGAACGCCTTGATCGCTTCTGGCGGCAAATTGCCGAAGCGCACAGCGATCGATTCCGGCTGAAATACCAGGCTGACTGCATGTTGGAACACCACCGAATCAGCCCAGGCAGCGAAGGTCGCGGCAATCATTTCTTGACCTTCCGGGAAAAACGCGGGCAAGGCTTTTTCCTGCTCAAGGCGACGGGCAATCAACGACGTGTCGCAATAGATATCCGCGCCAATCTGCAACACAGGCGTTTTGCGGTAGCCGCCAGTCAGGGCTGTCAGATCGGGCTTGGGCATCACCGGCGAGATTTTCACCGAGCGCCAGGACAGACCTTTGAAACCCAACAGCAGGCGGGCCTTTTCGGCAAAAGGGGACGTCGGGTAATGATGGAGAATCAACTCAGACATGCTCGGCTCCGCCGCACGGACTAGGAATCCGCAGCTTAGCGCGCAATCGGCAAGCGGCCTACAGATCTGCCTGATGGGCATTTATCAGTCAGGTTGATAAGCCCGCAGTGGCGCTCGCGACCAGACACTCCTTGGCGCTTTTCTTGAGTTTTTTGATCAGGCGCTCCTGACGCAGCGCTTCACTTTTGTCGCGGCAGACTTCGGTGTACACCAGGGCCACGGCAGGGCTGGAGAGGAAAAACCGCGCGCCCTTGCCGCTCTGGTGAGTGGCGAATCGGCGCACGGGATCGTCGCTGATCCCGCAATAGAGCGAGCCATTGGCCGCGCGCACCAGGTAGACGAACCAGGGTTTGCTGACGGGCAGCGCGGGTTCGGCGGCAATGTCGGAAGATTCGCTCAGGGTGTTCACGTGACGATCAAGGCGTGTAGGAAACAAGCCGCGATCTTATCAGCGACTGGCCTGGAATGCCTTCAGCCCCTTCAGAGCTTGAGCGCGAACGGCGTTTCTGACCAGGGGCGTCCACCCCAGAACCAGACCTTTGAAACCCAGAGCCTGCCGGGACCAAGTCCACAGGTCGAAGCTATCGTGATGCTCGCAAATCTTGCCATCGCGAAACACGAAACGTGCCTGAATGTCGTTGACCACAATGTTGCCAGTCTGGCTGAACAGATAGGTGGCAACCCAGTGAGCGCCGCCGGTGCGCTCGTCAGCTCGCACATTGTCGAAGGTCAGGGAAAAATCCTTGGCCCGGGTGGTGAGCATGCGCCACATGTCGCCGGCATCGCGGCCGCGCAGTTCGCCGAACGCCGGATCACTGAACACCACATCGTCGGTGTAGCAGGCGCTCATGGCTTCGGCATCCAGGCGCTGGAACGCTTGATAGAACCGGGTGATCAATGCGCTGTGGGCATCACTCATGGGCAGACTCCCTGTGCTTGCAAAAATGACTTCGAAAGATTGCCTGCACGATAGTCTGCAACGGCGCGGAACACTATCGGCATTCGTGGGCCGAATACCGACAGTGTGGGGACATCAGACTTTTTCGCTTTCGACTTGAACGTACAGCGAACGTCCGGCGCCGAGGCCGGCGATGATTGCACTGAGGCCGATAACGCCGAAGATCCAGCCCACCGCCGTCCAGCCGCCGGTCCAGTCATGCACGATACCGACCGCGAACGGTCCCATCGACGCCAGGGTGTAGCCGAAGCCCTGGGCCATGCTCGACAGGTTGGCCGCGACATGCGAGTCCCGCGAACGGAGCACGATCAGGGTCAACGCCAGACTGAACGTAGCGCCCTGCCCCAGCCCCAGCAGAATCGCCCAGCCCCACAGGCCTTCAATCGGCGCATAAAGACAGCCGAACAGTCCGCCGAGGGTCAACAACATGACCACGACAATGGCCAACCGCTGATCCTTGCCGCGTGTCGCCAGCCAAGGCGCCACGAGTGAACTGGCCAGCTGGACGATCACCGAACCGGACAACACCAGACCGGCTTGAGTCGGTGTCAGACCGCGACCAATCAGGATCGACGGTAACCAGCCAAACACGATGTACGCCAGGGACGATTGCAAGCCCATGTACAACGTCACTTGCCAAGCCAGCGGATCGCGCAACAGTCCGCGAACGCGGTACGCGACGTTGTGCGAGCCGTGCTTCTGTCCACCCACTTGCGGCAGCCAGAAGATCGCCGCGACCAGCGCCGGCAGCACCCAGAAGCCCAAGCCCATAGCCCAGCTCTTGTCGAAATGTTCACTCAACGGCACGGTTGCACCGGCGGCCATCGCGGCGCCCAGACACAACGCCATGGTGTAGACACCGGTCATGGTGCCGGCCTGTTTCGGGAAGTCGCGCTTGACGATGCCTGGCAACAACACACCGATCACACCGATGCTCGCACCGGCCAGTACGCTGCCGGCAAACAAGCCGATCTCGCCGAACGAACTGCGCAAAATGATCCCACCCGCCAGTGTCAGCAGAATCCCCAACACCACACGCTCGGCGCCAAAACGGCGCGCCAGCACGGGTGCCAGTGGCGCGAACAGGCCGAGGCAGAGCACCGGCAATGTCGTCAGTAAACCGGCCTGGGCTGCCGACAATCCGAGGGTCTTTGAGATCTCGCTGAGTATCGGCGCCATGCTCGACAGTGCCGGGCGCAGGTTCAGCGCTACCAGGATAAGACCCAGTAACAACAGCCATGGTCGGCGCAGCAGCGGGTGGCTCTGCTGGACCTGTTCGTCATCGGCCTCGGCGTCGATCAGCAGCTCTTCGAGCTCCGCCGTGCGCTTGGGCTGAGTGAGGTTGCGATCGCTGCTGGACATGGATTTCTCGGTTTCAAGGTTCATTGATCAACTGCCTCGACAAGGCTTTGGCCCGTTCCGGGTCCCGTTGCTCGACGGCATCCAGCAGTTCGATGTGCAGGTCGAACACTTCCTGGCGCCGCGGGGTGATGTTCAAGGTCTGGCGCAATTGCGCGCCGATGAAGCTGGAGAAATAGCGATACAACTCGCTCAGTGTCGGATTGTGCGCGGCATCCACCAAACGGCGGTGGAACACCAGGTCGCAGGCGATGTAGCTGTCGAGATCGCCGTGGTAGTGGCTGCCGCTGACACCCAACGCTTCGCGCAAGGCAACCAGGTCTTCGTCTGTCCGGCGCAGTGCCGCGAGGCCGATGGCTTCGACTTCAAGGATGTGCCGCGTCTCTCGGGCCTGCTCGTGGGAGCAACGAGACAAGGCTTTCATGGTGTCCAGCGGATCGATGACGGCCCGCAGGTAGCTGCCGTCGCCCTGACGGATTTCGATCAAGCCTGAAAATGCCAACACGCGCATGGCTTCACGCACGGTATTGCGGCTGATGCCCAGCTCGGTCGCCAGTTCCGGTTCGGTGGGTAGACGTTGGCCGACGACCCAGACGCCTTGCGTGATGCGAAGGCGTAGCTGGTCCAGCGCTTGGTCGACCAAGGATCGCTTGGTCAATGGAGAAATGTCTGACATGTGATTCGCCCTTTCATCCAATCATAGGATGAATTTTCTGACATGTTAGTCAGCTACCTGTAGGACGGCAACCGCCTACGGTCAGAGAGAAGGAAATGGAGCGGGATTTTCGATTAGTCAAAATTACCCTTTAAGGGTAATTTCAGGGATAGGCGCAAGATTTCTTATGGAGAAGAACACGCCCCATTACAACCTGACGGTGATCAAGGACGATGTCAGGCGGCTTGGGAAAAATGCATTTACCGCAACCGCGCGGAAAAACGGCCGAGACCTGGGTTTAAGCCTCCAGGAAATGCAGGAAGTCGTTTTCGAATTACACGGCAGGATGTTGTACAAATCGATGACAACCTATAGCGATCATCGGATTTGGCAAGACGTGTACCACATCACTTCGCACGATTTGGAGATTTACATCAAGGTCACTTATTGCTCAGGCGGTGAACCTCCGGTGATCTCCTTCAAGGAGAAAAACCCATGAACACTAAACAATGCTTCAGTTGCGGGGCATCTGAGGGAATGCGGCACTTCGAAGGTCGCGGTGAAACCATGAGCGTGAAAGGAATGGAGCGCCGGATTGATGATTTGTCTGGATGGGAGTGCCAGGCATGCGGGGAAGTCATACTCGACCCCGGCTGCTCGGAGCGCTATTCGGATGCCGGCGACGAGTTAGTCCTCGCCGGCAGACAAATGATCGGCAACGAGATGAAGCGCATCCGCCGCAAACTGCACCTGTCGCAAAAAGAAGCGGTTCTGCTTTTGTCCGGAGGCGGACATAACGCGTTTT
Organism: Pseudomonas sp. P4_C8; assembly: GCF_056401975.1. Taxonomy (NCBI): domain Bacteria; kingdom Pseudomonadati; phylum Pseudomonadota; class Gammaproteobacteria; order Pseudomonadales; family Pseudomonadaceae; genus Pseudomonas; species Pseudomonas sp. P4_C8. The sequence goes on from NZ_JBFUIH010000062.1 coordinate 29,035, forward strand.
CTCGTTACGAGCGCGGCGAACTGCTTCCACCTAAAGCATTGATGGTGCTGATGCGCTTGCTTGATCGCTACCCGCATTTGCTCACCGATGCGCGAAGTTTGGGCGAAGGCGCAGACTTGAGAGGTTTCAAGGACATCGTTCACAAAGAACATGAAACGCTCACTGTGTCCTGAACAGCACACACAAAAAACCCGGCACAACAGACTGTGTGAAAACACACTGATGGTGGTTCCAGCAAACGCCCCGACTTGTTCGGGGCGTTTGCTTTTGTGCTCACAGCAGACGAAAAAAGGCTTTTCAGTCCATCAGCGCCATCATCTGACGCACGCCCAGCACGTTAATCGCTCTTTTCAGGTTATAGGCGTTCACCGCCAAGGCCATTTCAGCCCTCGCGCCTTCAAGCTGTCGCAGCAAGAAGCGCGCGTTACCAAATAACCACTGTTTAAGGT
>NZ_JBFUIH010000063.1:0-29377 GCF_056401975.1 Pseudomonas sp. P4_C8
CAGGAACAGGAAGACCGAAAACTCAGGTTTTACGACTGCTGCGCAGCCGGACGCAGGCTTCGCCAGCTGCTACGGATCGCGTTATGGCTTAACTGACTGGCATTAGGGCTTGCCCGCGATGCAGGCACCTCGGTATTTCTGGAACACCGAGGTGACATCATCGCGGGCAAGTCGGATCGCCGCACCGCCGGCTCCTACAGGGCGCTGAATTTTGTGTGAAATAGTCAACCAAGCAACCGCTTGGTTGACTACGCTTGCTCCAGAATAAAAATTCAGGAGCGAGTCGCATGTCTGCTGCTTTTCGTTTGCCGCTGGATGTCTTCTACGAACGCGAGGCCCGTCATCCACGTCAGCGTTTTCTGGTCCAGCCCACGGGCGGCGGGCAGGTCGAGACCCTGTCCTGGGCCGACGTCGGTCATCAGGCGCGCTGCGCCGCGCATTGGCTGAGGGCGCGCGATCTGCCACAAGGCAGCCATATCGCTCTTGTTTCGAAGAACTGTGCCCACTGGATCATCGCCGACCTGGCGATCTGGATGGCCGGGCATGTCTCTGTACCGTTGTACCCCAACCTGACCGCTGAGTCGGTGGCTCAGGTGCTCGACCACTCTGAAGCGGCGCTGGCGTTTATCGGCAAACTCGATGACTGGCCGAGCATGTCCCATGGTGTCAGCCCTGACTTGCCGACGATCAGTCTGCCGCTGCATCCACCGGGCCGCTTCGATTTCAGTTGGTCCGATTTGCAGCGCAACTCGCCCATCCAGGATGACCCCAAACCCGCCGCCGATCAGTTGGCGACCATCATTTATACCTCTGGCACCACTGGCCTGCCCAAAGGCGTGATGCACAGTTTCGGTAATCTGGGGTTCGCCAGTACGCGCGGTACGCAGTTGTTTGGCCTCAACGAGTCGGACCGGCTGCTGTCCTATTTGCCGCTGTGCCACGTGGCTGAGCGGATGTTCGTCGAGCTGGCCTCGATTTACACCGGGCAAACCGTGTTCTTTGCCGAGAGCCTCGACACCTTCCTGACTGACTTGCAGCGTGCGCGGCCCACCGCCTTGTTCGGGGTGCCACGGATCTGGAGCAAATTCCAGATGGGCGTGTACAGCAAGATCCCGGCAAAACGCCTCGATTTTCTGCTTGGCTTGCCCTTCGTTGGCAAGCGGGTCGGGCATAAAGTCCTCGCCGGACTGGGGCTGGACGCGTTGCGCGTCGCCTTGTCCGGCGCGGCGCCCGTGCCACAAACCTTGCTGCTGTGGTACCGCAAACTGGGGCTGGATGTGCTTGAGGTTTACGGCATGACCGAGAGCTGCGGCTACTCCCACATTTGCCGACCCGGCGAAAACAAACCCGGCTGGATCGGCAAGCCTTGCCCGGAGGTTGAAGTGCGGATCGCCGAGTCGGGCGAGGTCATGGTGCGCAGTGGCGCCACCATGCTCGGCTATTACAAGGAACCACAGAAAACCGCTGAAACCATCACTGAAGACGGCTTCTTGCGCACCGGCGACAAGGGCGAGCAGGACGCTGAAGGCAACTTGCGCCTGACCGGACGGCTGAAGGAAATCTTCAAGACCAGCAAGGGCAAATACGTGGCGCCAGCACCGATCGAAAATCGCCTGGCGGTGCATTCGCGAATCGAGCAAGTGTGTGTGGTCGGTGATGGCTTGAGTGCGCCGCTGGGGCTGTGTGTGTTGTCGGCGGTAGGGCAGCAAGACGCCGTCGGAACGGCGAGGGCGGGGCTGCATTCCAGCCTCGAAAAACTGCTGGATGAGGTCAATGGCGTCCTCGACAAACATGAGCGTTTGCGGCGTCTGGTGGTGGTCAAGGACAGCTGGGCCGTGGAAAACGGTTTCCTGACGCCGACCCTGAAAATCAAGCGCAACGTAATCGAAGCGGCATACGGAGCCCGCTTCGAAGAATGGAGCGAGCGCAGCGAGGCGGTGCTGTGGCAGGATTGAGCGACGAACAACACCTACAAAGGAAAGCAGCGATGAGTCTGTGGCGTACCACTCCCAACATCGAGCAGTTGAACGCAATCCAGAAAAACACTATTGGCGAAGTGCTGGATATTCGCTTCGAAGCATTCGACGAAGGGTCCCTGACCGCAAGCATGGTCGTTGATCACCGCACTCACCAGCCTTACGGCCTGCTGCATGGCGGTGCCTCGGTGGTGCTGGCCGAGACGGTCGGTTCAATGGCCAGCTACCTGTGCATCGACACCCGCAAGTTTTATTGCGTGGGTCTGGAAATCAACGCCAACCATTTGCGCGGCCTGCGCAGTGGGCGAGTGTCCGCAGTGGCCACGCCGATTCACATCGGTCGCACGACGCACGTCTGGGATATCCGTTTGACCAGCGATGAAGGCAAGGCCAGTTGTGTGTCGCGGTTGACCATGGCGGTTGTGCCGTTGGGCGAGAACCCGCCAGCCCGGTAAACCCGGCTGTCCAAACCTGCATCCGGCTCGTGTAGCAGCTGTCGAGCAGCGCGAGGCTGCGTTCGCGGTCAACCTGAAACACCGCGTTGGTAGATTTCACGAATGCTTCGCCCGAGCGCGGACCGAGCCGGACGCAGCCTCGCGCTGCTCGACAGCTGCTACAGGGCTCTGCATCACCGTTTCGGACATTGCCTTGACCGGACTGTCATCATTCCTGTCACTTACAGTCATTGCTGTCAGCCGTCGTCTTACGGACAATCAACGCCTGTTCTCGCTCATGGATTTGCCGGTATGTCGCAACAGATATTTTTCGCTCACGCCAATGGTTTTCCTTCAGGGACCTACGGCAAATTGTTCGCGGCGCTGGCGCCCGAATATCAGGTGACGCATCTGGAGCAGCACGCTCATGACCCGCGTTTTCCGGCGGACGACAATTGGTACAACCTGGTGGATGAGCTGATCCATCACCTCAAGCAACAAGCGGAACCGGTGTGGGGCGTCGGCCATTCCTTTGGTGGCTTGCTGCACTTGCACGCGGCGCTGCGTTGTCCTGAGTTGTATCGCGGCGTGGTGATGCTCGACTCTCCGGTCCTGACCCTGACCGATCGATGGGTCATCCGCGCCGCCAAGCGTTTCGGTTTTATCGACCGTTTGACCCCGGCCGGTCGCACCCTGGGGCGCCGGGAAGAGTTCGCTGACATCGAAAGTGCCCGCCGCTATTTCGCAGGCAAAACCCTGTTCCGCAGTTTTGATCCGGAATGCTTTGATGCCTACCTGCAACATGGTTTGCAAAGGGTCGGGGACAAACTGCGCTTGCGTTTCAATCCCGCTACGGAAATCAGCATCTACCGTGGCGTGCCCCACACCAGCCCCGGTCGCACGCGTCAGCTGAAAGTGCCGCTGGCGGTGGTGCGCGGGCACAAGAGCCGCGTGGTGATGCGTCATCATGCAAGCTCCGTCGGGCGCATGCCGCTGGGTGAATCCCTGACCGTGCCCGGTGGCCACATGTTTCCTCTTGAACGTCCACATGACACGGCCACGCTGCTGAAAAACCTGTTCAGCCGTTGGGACGGTCGCAGCCAACAGGATTGCGCATGAGCAATGCCGTCGAAGAAGTTCGCCTGTGCCTGCCGCACATCGAGTTGGCGGCGCATTTGTTCGGTCCTGAAGACGGCCTGCCGGTGATTGCGCTGCATGGCTGGCTGGACAATGCCAACAGCTTTGCCCGGCTGGCGCCCAAGTTCGATGGCCTGCGCATCATCGCCCTGGACATGGCCGGTCACGGTCATTCCGGGCATCGCCCACCCGGCGCCGGATACGCGATGTGGGATTACGCCCATGACGTGCTGCAAGTTGCCGAACAGCTTGGTCTGAAGAAATTTGCGCTGATGGGGCACTCCATGGGGGCGATCGCTTCTCTGATCATTGCCGGGTCGATGCCGGAGCGCGTCACCCACCTGGCCCTGATCGACGGCATCATTCCTCCTACAGACAAAGGCGAAAATGCTGCCGAGCGCATGGGCATGGCCCTGCAAGCGCAACTGGATTTGCGGGAGAAACAAAAACCGGTCTACAACACCCTCAATCGCGCCATTGAAGCGCGCATGAAAGGGTTGGTGGCCGTCAGTCGCGAAGCGGCCGAGCTGCTCGCCCAGCGGGGCTTGATGCCGGTGCCGGGGGGGTACACCTGGCGTACCGACAGCCGGCTGACGCTGCCTTCGCCGTTGCGCCTGACCACCGAACAGGCCATGGCGTTCGTCCAGCGGGTCAGTTGTCCTGCCAAACTGGTGGTCGCGGCGGACGGCATGCTCGCCAAACATCCCGAGTTGCTGGAGCGTCTACCCTTTAGCCGAGAACAGCTGCCTGGCGGTCATCATTTGCACCTGAATGACGAACCCGGCGCCGACCTTGTCGCAGACTGTTTCAATCGGTTCTTCGCCGTTCCTTGACTTGCGCCGGGCAACTGTCGAGGCTGGGCGGGTTGAAATGGGAGACAACCATGATAGATCTCTACACCGCTGCGACCCCGAATGGCCACAAGGTCTCTATCGTGCTCGAGGAACTCGGCCTGCCCTACACGGTGCATACCCTGAGTTTCGACAAAAAGGAACAGAAGTCCGAGGACTTCCTCAAGATCAATCCCAATGGGCGGATTCCGGCGATTGTCGACCGCGCCAATGGCGATTTCGCCGTGTTTGAATCCGGCGCTATCCTGATTTACCTCGCTGAAATGACCGGCAAGCTGATGCCCCTGGACCCGAAAGGGCGCTCGATGGTGTTGCAATGGCTGATGTTCCAGATGGGAGGCATCGGTCCGATGCAAGGGCAGGCCAACGTGTTTTTCCGCTACTTCCCGGAAAAACTCCAGGGCGCCATCGACCGCTATCAACATGAAACCCGACGCCTCTATGAAGTGCTCGATACCCGTCTGCAAACCGAAGAATTTCTGGCCAGCGAGTACAGCATTGCCGACATCGCCACGTATCCGTGGGTGCGTGGACATGAGTGGTCCGGGGTCGAGGTCGACGGTTTGACTGCCTTGCAGCGCTGGATGGCAACCATGGCAGCGCGCCCTGCGGTGCAGCGCGGTTTGCTGGTGCCGGAACGCATCGACGATGCCAGCGTCGTCAAGGGTGCCCAGGCCATGCTGATCCGATGAGCCTATCCATGCGTTCACTCAGTCTGCTGGCGCTGTGTTGTTTCAGTCCTTTATCGTTTGCCGCCGATGTCCCCGGCAGTCAGGACCTGCCGATCCTGCCGCGCATGGAAGATGCGCAGATCGTCGATTATCGTCCGGCTGTCGAACTTGAACGGATCTACCCGCTGGGGTCCATCCGCAAGATCAGCGGCCAATTGCGCTTTGATGGTCAGATCACGGCTCGTGGGCAAACCACGTCGGTCACCTACGAGTTGCCACCGGAACACTCCTCCACCGAAGCCTTTACGGCCGCGCGTGAAGCCTTGCAAAAGCAGGGCGCCGAGTTGCTGTTCTGGTGCCAGGCCCGCGATTGCGGTGAAAGCAGCCTGTGGGCCAACGGAGTCTTCGGCAATGCCAAGCTCTACGGTGCTGACGATCAGCAGGCGTATTTGCTGCTGCGACTGGCGGCGCCGCAGGACAATTCGCTGGTGGCGCTTTACAGCATCACTCGCGGTAATCGCAAAGCCTATCTGCACGTCGAGCAATTCGATGCGACGGCGCCGTTGGGCGACCTGTTGCCGACTTCCGCCACCTTGCTGCGCCAGCTCAAAAGCACTGGTGTACTCGATTTTCCCAAACTGGTTGCTGATCCCGACGAAAAGTGGCTGCGTCTGATTTCTCGTGGGCTGAACCTGGACACCACCTTGCGAGTCAGTGTTTCCGGCGCCAAGGCTGAAGCCTGGCGCGAGGCACTGATCAGCCAGGGCGTACGTGCGGCGAGAATGGAAGCCGGCAACGTTGAAGGCTCTGGCCTGCACATCGAGCTGTTGCGATAAGCTGTACAGGCGAACGCGGATTGCGCGTTCGTCTACCCATTTTTTTGACTGACTTTTTTGAGACTTTACATGCCCAATAACGATCGCCTGTTGGTGCAGATTCTGCTCCTGGTGCTGTTTGGCGCGAGCTTCTGGGTGATGGCGCCCTTCTGGTCTGCGCTGTTCTGGGGCGCGGTGCTGGCGTTTGCCAGTTGGCCGTTGATGCGCTTGTTGACCCGTTGGCTCAATGGCCGTGAATCCCTGGCGGCCGCATTGCTGACCCTCGGCTGGATGGTGCTGGTGGCGGTGCCGCTGGTTTGGCTGGGTTTCAACCTTGCTGACCATGTGCGTGACGCAACGGTTTTTATCAAGGATGTACAGGTCGATGGCCTGCCTGAAGCGCCGGCCTGGCTGGACAGCATTCCTTTGGTTGGCGCACGGCTGGTGGTGATCTGGAACAGCATCGATCAGCAAGGCGCCGCAATGATGGTGTCGCTCAAACCTTATCTGGGACAGGTCGGTAACTGGCTGCTGGCGCGCAGTGCGCAGATTGGCGGCGGTATTCTCGAACTGACACTGAGCATCGTGTTTGTGTTCTTTTTCTATCGCGACGGCCCACGGTTGGCGGTGTTTGTTCATGGGTTACTGGAGCGCCTGATCGGTCAGCGTGCCGAGTATTACATCGATTTGGTGGCAGGCACGGTGCAGCGGGTGGTGAACGGTGTAATCGGTACGGCAGCGGCGCAAGCGGTGCTGGCGTTGATCGGGTTCCTGATTGCCGGGGTGCCTGGTGCATTGGTGCTGGGCATCGTGACCTTCTTGCTCAGTCTGATTCCGATGGGGCCGCCGCTGGTGTGGATCCCGGCCACGGCCTGGTTGGCCTGGAAGGGTGAGTACGGAATGGCGATATTTCTGGGAATCTGGGGCACGTTCATCATCAGCGGCGTCGACAACGTGCTGAAGCCGTACCTGATCAGTCGGGGCGGGAATCTGCCGTTGGTGATTGTGCTGCTGGGGGTGTTTGGCGGGTTGATTGCGTTTGGCTTTATCGGGTTGTTTATCGGCCCGACATTGTTGGCCGTGGCTTACAGCTTGCTGACTGACTGGAGCAAGAGTCAGGCGCGGGTGGACGATCATCGGCCTTAAAGTGTTTGTTGCGGTTCCAAAAGACTAGTCTTGCTTGAGCGCCGATGACGAATTACCGATCATCGGGTCCCGCAGCGCCGCTGGTTCCGCTACAATGCGCGCCGATTTCGTCCTGCCTGAGAGCCCGCACATGTCCGTCTGCCAGACTCCTATCATCGTCGCCCTGGATTTCCCCACCCGTGACGCCGCACTGAAGCTGGCCGATCAGTTGGACCCAAAACTGTGCCGGGTAAAAGTCGGCAAGGAACTGTTCACCAGCTGCGCTTCGGAAATCGTCGGCACCTTGCGTGACAAGGGCTTCGAAGTGTTCCTGGACCTGAAATTCCACGACATCCCGAACACCACCGCCATGGCCGTCAAAGCTGCAGCGGAAATGGGCGTGTGGATGGTCAACGTCCATTGCTCCGGCGGCCTGCGCATGATGGCGGCCTGCCGTGAAGTGCTGGACCAGCGTACCGGGCCTAAACCGCTGCTGATCGGTGTGACCGTGCTGACCAGCATGGAGCGTGAAGATCTGGCGGGTATCGGTCTGGACATCGAGCCGCAAGAGCAGGTGCTGCGCCTGGCCGCGCTGGCGGAAAAAGCCGGGATGGACGGTCTGGTGTGTTCGGCGCTAGAGGCCCAGGCCTTGAAGTCGGCGCACCCGTCGCTGCAACTGGTGACCCCTGGCATTCGTCCGGCCGGCAGTGCGCAAGACGATCAACGCCGCATCCTGACCCCGCGCCAGGCACTGGACGCCGGTTCAGATTACCTGGTGATTGGTCGTCCGATCAGCCAGGCGGCGGATCCGGCCAAGGCACTTGCCGCCGTAGTCGCCGAACTCGCTTAACCAAACACCGAAGATCAAAATGTAGGAGTGAGCCTGCTCGCGATAGCGGTGTATCAGTCAATAATGATGTCGACTGATACTCCCTCATCGCGAGCAGGTCGAATCGTCGCACCGTCACTCCTACAGTTGTTTTGTGGCGTCTGAAAGGACTGTTTAAACCTTCAACACCAACTTCCCGAAATTCTCGCCGCTGAACAATTTCATCAGCGTCTCCGGGAACGTCTCCAGTCCTTCGACAATGTCTTCCTTGCTTTTGAGCTGCCCCTTGGCCATCCAGCCGGCCATTTCCTGYSCRGCGSYRGCGAATTGGGCTGCGTAGTCCATCACGACAAAACCCTCCATCCGCGCGCGGTTGACCAGTAGCGACAGGTAATTGGCCGGGCCCTTGACCGCTTCCTTGTTGTTGTACTGGCTGATTGCGCCGCAAATCACCACGCGCGCCTTCATGTTCAGTCGGCTCAGCACTGCATCGAGGATGTCACCGCCGACGTTATCGAAATACACGTCGACCCCTTTCGGGCATTCGCGTTTAAGACCGGCGATGACGTCTTCGTTTTTGTAGTCGATAGCGCCGTCAAAACCCAATTCGTCGATCAGGAATTGACACTTGTCTGCGCCGCCGGCAATCCCGACCACGCGGCAACCTTTGATTTTGGCGATCTGCCCGGCAATGCTGCCCACCGCGCCGGCAGCCCCCGACAGCACCACGGTGTCCCCGGCTTTCGGCGCACCGACATCGAGCAGAGCGAAGTAGGCGGTCATCCCGGTCATGCCAAGGGCGGACAAGTAGCGCGGCAATGGCGCCAATGCCGGATCAACCTTGTAGAAACCTCGTGGTTCGCCAAGGAAGTAATCCTGCACGCCGAGGGCACCGTTGACGTAGTCCCCGACGGCAAATCCTGGATTATTCGAGGCGACGACTTTGCCTACGCCCAATGCGCGCATCACTTCACCCAGACCGACCGGCGGAATGTAGGACTTGCCCTCGTTCATCCAGCCGCGCATGGCCGGGTCCAGGGACAGGTATTCGTTTTTGACCAGAATCTGACCCGCCGCCGGCTTGCCGACCGGTACTTCTTGATAGGTAAAGGTCTCGCGGGTCGCCGCGCCCACCGGACGTTTGGCGAGCAGGAACTGGCGATTGGTCTGGGTAGTCATGACAGGCACTCAAGATGAATGAAGCCTTGTTGATAGCCCTTCATGGTCAATGCCGCAAGTTTGGCTGATGCGGCGAATGCACCGCGATCCAGTGCAGTGATAATCGGCGCCAGGGTTCTATCACTGCCACTCATGGCCGCCCAACCGGCCTTCTGATAGTGCTGCCGTGCCGAAGCCCTCCATGCCTAGACTGAAACCAGTCAATCCCCCCGTATTCTTCTCTTCGAGGACATAACAATGAGCATGACGTTTTCCGGTCAGGTCGCCGTAGTGACTGGCGCTGCCAACGGTATTGGCCGCGCGACCGCCCAGGCATTCGCTGCCGAAGGGTTGAAGGTGGTGGTCGCCGATCTGGACACCGCCGGCGGCGAAGGCACCGTCTCGTTGATTCGTACGGCGGGTGGCGAAGCGACCTTCGTGCGTTGCAACGTCACGCTGGAAAGCGATGTAAAAAATCTGATGGACGAAGTGGTGAATACCTACGGCCGTCTGGATTATGCCTTCAACAACGCTGGCATCGAGATCGAGAAAGGCAAACTCGCCGAAGGCACGCTGGATGAGTTCGACGCGATCATGGGTGTCAACGTCAAAGGCGTCTGGCTGTGCATGAAGTATCAATTGCCCTTGTTGTTGGCCCAGGGCGGCGGTGCGATCGTCAACACCGCTTCGGTAGCCGGCCTGGGGGCCGCACCAAAGATGAGTATTTATGCCGCGTCCAAACATGCGGTGATCGGGCTGACCAAGTCGGCAGCGATCGAATACGCCAAGAAGAAAATTCGCGTGAATGCGGTATGCCCGGCAGTGATCGACACCGACATGTTCCGCCGTGCCTATGAAGCGGATCCGAAGAAGGGCGAGTTTGCCAACGCCATGCACCCGGTGGGTCGCATCGGCAAGGTCGAGGAAATTGCCAGCGCCGTGCTGTACCTGTGCAGCGACGGCGCAGCGTTCACCACTGGCCATTCGCTGGCGGTGGATGGTGGCGTTACGGCGTTTTGAAATCAGGTGCTGCAACGTAGGAAAAAGCCCGCATTTCTGCGGGCTTTTTTACAGTTCCGTGACGGGGCTGGGCAATGTGTTTCAAAGGGTTAGATTCGAGGGATTTAGCGGCGTTGTCGCACATCCGATCCAGCGCTCCTGTGATTAACTGTTTCCCGCAAAACGGACAGGAGTGTGCTTGCTCATGGAATTGAGAATCGATCGACAGGCATTGGTGCCGGTCGTGCAGCAAATCGTCGACGCATTGGCCGGCTGGCTCCGCCAGGACGGGGTACTGCCGGGGACGCGTTTGCCTTCTGCGCGGCAAATTGCACGGGCCAATTTGCTCAGTCAATCCAGCGTCGTCGAAGCCTGCGAACGTCTGGTAGCGCAAGGCGTGCTGGCGCCGCGTCAGGGTGCCGGTTTCATTGTTGCGGTGCTGGTCGCTGATGGGCGACAGGATGGCCCTTGGTTCGAAGGGGCTGAAATGACGCTCGGCGGCGCCTCGGGCGAACTCAAACTGGGTTGTGGCGGCCTACCCGAAAGCTGGCGTGAAACTGACGATTTGACCTACGCGATCCGTCAGGTGAGCCGCACCGACATGGCCGGGTTGTTCAACTACAGCACGCCACTGGGTTTACCTGCCTTGCGCGAGCAAATCCTCAAGCGTCTCCTGCAACTCGACATCGAAGTTGACAAACGACGGATTGTGACCACTTCCGGGGCTACTCACGGGCTCGATCTGATCGTGCGCACGTTGCTCAAACCGGGAGATTGTGTGGTGGTGGAAAGTCCGGGGTATTCGATGTTGTTCGATCTGCTCAGGCTAAATGGCGTGACGATGATCGAAGTGCCGCGCACCCCGTGTGGGCCTGACACGCAGACGCTTGAAGCGCTGCTGGTGAAGTACCGGCCCCGTGCGCTGTTCATCAATAGCTTCTACCACAACCCGACGGGCAGCAGCCTGACACCCGTGATAGCGCAGCAGGTGCTGCAACTGACCAAAGCCCATGGCGTGCTGGTAATTGAAGATGACGTCTATGCCGATTTGCACAGCGGCCCCGGCACTCGCCTCGCGGCAATGGGGATCGATGACAATGTGATTTATGTCGGCAGTTACTCCAAGACCCTCAGCAGTTCATTGCGCGTCGGCTTTGTCGTGGCCAGTGACGCGATAGTTTCGCGACTGGCCGAGGTCAAGATGACCAGCAGCATGGGCGCCTCAAGGTTCTGCGAGGCAGTGCTGGCTTGTCTGTTGGCCAGCGGCGCGTATCGCAAACTGGTTCAGCGTCAGCGCCAGCGCTTGAACACTGACAGAGAAGCCGCTCTGCAAGTGCTCGAAGACACCGACTGGGAGGTTTTCGGCAAGCCGGTGGGGGGGCTGTTCATCTGGGCGCGATCACGCAGTTGCGACTTTGCTCAGGTGTGCATACAGGCCCGACGCTTCGGGGTGCTGTTGTCTTCTGTTACAGCATTCAGCCCCGGCGGTGAGGCCACGGACTGGCAGCGCATCAATGTGGCGTATGCCTGTGATCCTCGGGCACGGGCATTTTTTCAGGCCACCGCTCTGAATCGACCTCAAGCGTTCTGAAAACGACGCTGGCGTAGCTTTTTGCCATTATTGTGGCGCCAGAGACTTGTGTTGGCTCAGGCCCGTTGCGAATCTGCATCAACAGACTATGTCAGGGGACTAAGTGCAATGATTTCGGCCGTGCAAGGACGTTTTGCCAACCTCGGTATGGCAAAAAAAATGGGTGTCGGGTTCGTCCTGGTGCTGCTGTTGACAGCGCTGGTCGCCGCCATCGGCGTATGGTCCCTGCAAACCATCAGTCAGCGCTTTGATGGGCTCAAGCAGATGTCATCGCTCAATAGCGGTTTGCTCAAGGTGCGACTGCTTGAGCAGGAGTACGCCTTGCACGGCAACCCGAAAACCGCCGATGCCCTGCACGAGGGCGTTGACGGCCTGATTGCTCTGGCGACGCGACTCAAGGCGGCATCGATGGCTAACGTGCCAGTGATGAATGACGTCGAGCAGTCGCTGGGCGCCTATCGCAAGGCGTTCGATGAGTTCGTCTCGCTGAGTCAGGCCAAGGACCTGGCGCTCGAAATGGCCAGTTGGTCGGTGTCCAGCGTGGCCAATAACCTTGATGTACTGCAAGCCGGACTGGCCGATGACGGCGCCTATACCTTTAAGCAATCCGAGGGCAAGGACGGTGGGCAGTTTCTCGAGCAGGCCAGCCAGGTCAGCCAGGTCTCGCGGTTGATGTTGCAGGCCATGAACGAAGCGCGCGTGCGTCTGGACCAGAGTCGCAAGGGCGACGACAGCGCGGGCCAGGGCAAGATCGAGCAGGCGGATCAGGCGCTGACTCAGGCCGAACAGCTGAAAACCACGGTCAAGGACGAGGGCTATCAGACGGTCCTCAATGAAGTCACTGGCCACATCGGCAGTTTCAGCGAAAAACTCACGGAGTACACCGGTCTGTTGGCCCAGGAGAAAACCGTCTACGAACAACTGCACCAGCGCGCCGCGCAAGTGGTGGAGCGGGTGGATCAGGCCTATGTTGCCGAAGACCGGTCGATGCAGGCCGAGCTGAAAAAGAACTCGTTGCTGATCCTCGGTTCCTCGGCCCTGGCGTTGCTGGTCGGGTTGGTGGCAGCGTGGGTGATTACCCGGTTGATCGTGGCGCCGCTGCGCAGTGTGATCCGTGTGGCGCAGCAGATCGCGGCGGGTGATTTGAGTGCGACGGTTGAAGTGACTCGCCGTGACGAGATCGGCCAATTGATGCTGGCGATGCAACAGATGGGCGCCGGGCTCAGCCGTATCGTCAGTGGCTTGCAGGCCGGTATCGAGCAATTGGCGAATTCTGCGCATTCGCTGTCGGCAGTGACCGAGCAGACCAACCTGGAAGTCAGCAGCCAGAAAGAAGAAACCGAGCAGGTCGCCACGGCGATGAACCAGATGACCGCGACGGTGCACGACGTGGCGCGTAACGCCGAGGAGGCCGCCCAGGCTGCGCAGACGGCGGATGGCAAGGTTGAAAGTGGTCAGCAAGTGGTGCGCCAGAGCATGGCGCGCATCGAGCAGCTGGCGGATTCGGCGACGTCGGCCAGTTCCAGCATCGAAAGCTTGAGTGCAGAGATCCAGAACATCGGTACGGTGCTCGGCGTGATCAAAAGCGTTGCCGAGCAGACCAACCTGTTGGCGCTTAACGCGGCGATCGAGGCCGCGCGGGCGGGCGAGCAGGGCAGGGGCTTTGCCGTGGTGGCCGATGAGGTTCGGGCGCTGGCCAAGCGTACCCAGCAATCGACCGAGGAGATCGAACGCCTGGTCAGCGCCTTGCGCTCGGCTGCTCAGTCGTCGGTAAAGCAGATTCAGAACAGTGGCGAACTGGTGAAGCTGGCGGTCAGTGATGCGTTGCAGACCGAGAGTGCGTTGGGGAGTATTGCGGCGGCGGTGTCGTTGATTCAGCAGATGAACCAGCAGATTGCCGCAGCAGCCGAGGAACAGAGTTCGGTGGCTGAGGAGATTAATCGCAGCGTCACGAGTATCCGCGCGAGTGCGGATCAGTCATCGCTGGCGATGCAGGGTAACGCGGCGTCCAGCATTGAGCTGGCTCAGCTGGGTGTTGAGTTGAAGGGGATGGTGGGGCACTTCCGGCTCTTGTAGGAGCTGGCTTGCCAGCGAAAGCGGCCTGCGGATACCTCCAACCCCTTGTGGGAGCAAGCCGGCTCGCGATGACGGCCTGACAGCCGACCTGTCTTTCCCGGGATTCCGTGAAGAACCAAAAAAAGCCACCTACCCAGGTGGCTTTTCTGTTTGCGCTAATCAGTCGTAAATCACTTTCTTTTTCCAGTCGGCATCGGCTTCGACGTCTTTGAGGCCTACGTTCAACTGGTTTGCCTCACCCTCAACCGCAGCGACGTTGTCCATCACCATCGCGTTGGCGCGAGCCAGGAGTTTCTCCAGGTACTCCAGCTGCTCGGCGTAGACCTGTGGCTCTTGTTGTTTGCGCAGGTACTGCACACCGCGTTCGAACGCCAGTCGCGCCTGACCCGGTTGGTTCTGTTGCAAGCAATGCTGGCCGAGGTTGTTGAAAAATTCGATGTGCAGCAGCACCAGGATATGGCGGACTTCGCGGATCCAGCGCTTGGCTTCGTTGGTCGGCAGGAAACCGTCCTGGGCGGCGCGGGTGATTTGGCCATGCAAGGCTTCGAGCAGGAAGCGTACATCCTTGGCCTTGGCTTCGGTCTGGATCGGTGCCGGCGGGTTGTTGACCGGGATCGATTCGCCCTGAGCAGCAAGGGCCTCCAGTTCGGTAATCCGTGTCTTGAGGTTGGCGCTGGTTTTTTCCAGGTTAAGCAGGCGCAGGCAGACGTTGAGTTCCAGGCGGGTCAACAACAGCTTGAGTGCCGGTGTCATCAACTGACCGGGAAAGGTCTCGGTGATTTCGCCGCAGCGGCGCAGGCGGTCGTTGAGCTCAACCTTGGTGCGGGCCTTTTCCAGCTTGTTGTTTTCCACCACATGGTTCATGTAGCCAATGGCGATCAATAGTGCGATGCCGGCTACGACGAGCAGGGTGATCATGAGTGGTGTCACCGGTAAGACCTCTTATAGGGTTCGCGATCGAGAGTAGTGGCATGGCATTGGGGCGCATAGGCCGTTCGATCACTTGAATCAGCTATGGCCCATCTATGTATCGGCCGTTGTTCGGCTTAGATAAATGGTGGCGAATAGGTTTCGGATTGCCATCATCTTGACCGCATGGACTATAGCGCCTTGATGGATGTCGGAAAATAGGCGTCAAAGGTCTGGCTGCGGAAAAGCCTGAAACGTGTCTGAAAGCAGGGCGAAGTCATTGATTTAAATAAATTTATAACTGGGGGTTGACGACCCCTCAATCCATCCATAGAATGYGCGCCACTTACAGCGGAAAGCACACAGCGAAACGCGGTAGGGAGTGAATGTTGTACGTGTGTCCCCTTCGTCTAGTGGCCTAGGACACCGCCCTTTCACGGCGGTAACAGGGGTTCGAGTCCCCTAGGGGACGCCAATGCGGGAATAGCTCAGTTGGTAGAGCACGACCTTGCCAAGGTCGGGGTCGCGAGTTCGAGTCTCGTTTCCCGCTCCATTTTTAAGCAGCGTTGCTTTCGGGCGACGTTGAGTGAAACCAGAACCGACATCTTCGGATGCGGATTTGGGCACTGAAATACACACCATGTGTTTCAGTTAGCGTGTCCCCTTCGTCTAGTGGCCTAGGACACCGCCCTTTCACGGCGGTAACAGGGGTTCGAGTCCCCTAGGGGACGCCATTTGCGGGAATAGCTCAGTTGGTAGAGCACGACCTTGCCAAGGTCGGGGTCGCGAGTTCGAGTCTCGTTTCCCGCTCCATATTTAACGAAAACGCCGCTCAGCAATGAGCGGCGTTTTTGTTTGCGCGTACAAAACCAAATTGAAAAAATGGGCTTTTAGCCCAATTTTTCATCCAGTGAGCTCCACTGGAAGCCACCTCCAGCCAGTGTCTACGCCCCCAGGGGGATCCACTGCTAGCCGAGCGCTGTCATTGCGCGACTGGTCCGAGTGGCTGTTTGCCAGAAGCGACCCTTCTCGACCCGTTCAATCCASGTCGCCTCAGGGCAAGCAGACCCTACCAAAAGCGGTCGGTGAAATAGGGCCGCTACTATCCCCATAAATGGGGCATTACACCCACCCAACCGGGCGTTTACCACCTAATTTGAGGAGTATTCCCCCCTCACCCTTTCTCTCGCTTGAAACAATCAGAAACAGCTTGTTAATTAGTTTGAATTTTTTCTTCGCCCTAGAGCAATGGCTCATTAGTTGCACCCCCCCTGGTACCCGCAAGAGCTGTCGTCCCGAACATCATGGAGACGGCGGGGCTTGCCAGATTCGGCATGACGCGAGGGGTGAAAAATGACACGCGCGACACCACCATGCAGCTCCGTCGTCTCTTATGAGGAGCTTCTTAGTTCCACGATCAAGATTGGCATCGTTGATGATCACCCGCTGTTAAGGGATGGGGTCACAATGGCGCTGAAGAAAGTAGCTGACTTTCAGGTGGTCGAGCAGGGCGGTTCTGCCGATGATGCCCTGGAAATTGCCGCTCGTTTTGCTCCGAATGTTTTGCTGATGGATGTAAATATGCCGGGCGATAGCTTTGCCGCCGTGCGAGCGATCTCAGCTTCTTCGCCGGCAGTTAAAATTTTGATGCTGACGGTATCCGAGTCCATTGAGGACGCCTATTCTGCCCTCGAAGCGGGCGCGCAGGGATATGCGTTGAAAGGCATAAGCGGTCGTGAGCTTGTACAAGCCATCAGAAATATTGCCGGTGGTGAAACCTTCATTACACCCAAGCTTGCCAGCAAGCTGTTAGGCAATTTCAGAAAGCACGCGGGTGATAAGCAAAAGGTCGAGCTGACCCATCGCGAAGAACAAGTTATCCGGGAGGTATCGAAGGGCCTGACTAACCGCGAGGTCGCTATCAAGCTTGAGCTCTGCGAGAAGACCATCAAGCACTACATGACGAATGTCATGTACAAGCTACGGGTTCGTAACCGCACGCAGGCAGTCGCAGCTGTGAGACGGCATTGGGAGAGTGACCATATACCTGGCTTATGTGGTGTTCTTCAACGCCGCGACTTGAATGACAACGGTAAGACAAGTAACGGGCGATAAGCGCTTGCGGTTACTTGGGTGCAACGATCGTTTTGGCACAGGTGATCAGATTTTGAATTGCGCCCTGGCTTTGGTACCGGCATGGGGCGCCGATTCAATGATGAATATTCCGCCGAGGGATTCGACGCGATAGCGCATGCCGACAAGGCCCAGATGAGTTCTACCTCGACCTGGCGCACTCGGTTTTTCGGATGAAATACCCACTCCCGCATCCTCGACTTGCACTTCCAATAGCCCTTCGCAGTGAGAGGCGCTGAGCTTTTGGCCTTTTCCTCCGGCGTGAATATAGGCATTGTTCAATGCTTCCTGGGCGAAGCGGTAAATACAAATTTTATGCGCTATCGGTACATCCTCTGGAAGAGTATCAAGCTCCAGTTCGACTCGCGTCTCGGTTCGCTCTTCGTGCCGCTCGGCAAGCAATACCAGCGCATCGTGCAGGGTCAGATCATTGACTTCCGGAAGTGCCAGGCCGAGTGATATTTCCCGCACTTCGTTTAAAGCATCCTTGCCGGCACGTCTGATCATTTCGAGGACTTCCCCATCTGAGGCGCCTTGCGAATCTTCGAGCTCTTCAAGGCGAAGGAGAATAAGAGACAACAGCTGAGCAGGACCATCATGAAGATCTGCCCCGATCCGACGAAGAGTGAGTTCATTGATTCTGGAGAATTCGCGATTAGCTGTAGTGACTTTGCGCTGAAGGGCGGCATTATTTGAGTGCAACTTGGCTTGCTCATGCATTCGCCATTTAAGTGCTGTTTCTTGCTGCTTTATTATCTTGTCGTCACGCCGAACGATAAAAAATAACAATAAAAGCATGGCTATCGTTGCTGTACCAACAATCACCCATACTTTCTTGCGAACGTTATTGATTTCGCGCTGTAACGCTTCCGCGGTTTCGTAGAACTCACCCACCGCAACAATCTTTCCAGTACCCGCTTCGCGCAGTGGAGCAAAAATTTCATAGAGCGGAATATTCAGGCTTCGCTCAAAAGCATCCTCAGTAGCATCCGCAGTATCATCTTCAAGATCATTGTCCAGCTCTGTATAGATCTTGCCTGTCAGCGCCTTTGAGATCTCCTCTGTCGGAAAATGTTTTTTAACCGCGGATTTGTCGGTGCTGTAGACAATCGTGCCGTCTGGAAGCCAGATCTTCACCGAGACAACATGTGTACTGAACGAGGTGCTGGACAGCAGGTGATCAATGGTCTGAATAGTGCCATCGGGGAGTTCTTTGGCAGTGGTTAATCCTTGGACGAAAGGTTCGAGGAAGTTCTGCATATAACGCGCCCCCGTCTCTGCCGCCGTTTGAACCGTTGCTTCTTCGATACTCTGGCTTACGAGGTTTCCAACGAACGTCATGGTCAAACCCAGAATTATTGTGGCGCAGATCACGAACTGGGTTGAGCGGCTTAAATGGCGCAATTTCGCACGGGTGCCCTGGCTCCCGGGCATTCCACCACTGGACGTTTGGCCAGTATCTGATTCGACCAAGGTCTGATCCGAATCATTGACCAAGGTCTCAGAATTTGATTGGGCTTTCGTCTCTGTACACATCCGGGTAGCCCTTCAATACTCATTTTTAATGGAGTGTAGAGCTAGCGTTTGAGGTCGAAGGCGGGAGGCGCGATGAATAGTTTAAAAAGATTCTCGATCAATCTGGATCATCGCTATTTCCGGCAACAACGGCCGGGGGTTATTGCCAATAATGTGGTCGGCCATTCGCGCCCTGAACTGTCACCTTACGGCCATACAGGCCAGGATGTCTGCACGCTGGGCATTCAAGTCGAACTCAGTTCACTTGAAATCTCTGTTGAGAAAACGTTCCAGTACCATTTTCAGTACAACAGTGCGGGTGTACCACTCAATCACAACCAAACCTATGGTTCTAATGATTTCCTGACTCCGCCACCAAACGTGTGGAACCACTCTCCAATACATACTAGTCAATTCGTAGTCGATGCCCAGTTGCTCATGGATAAAAGGCTTGTTGACGAAGCCGCATGGACGCAGAACCGTGCCATCACCCCTCAGGAAGTCCCGGACTATGGCGATCTTCGCGAGCCTATTCCGGCCAATGACTCTGATCGCTGGATGTCTGGCATCTGTGACAAGCCCCCTATGCCTGAGAGAGCGTTATGGACAAATGCATAGAGCCCCGATACGTGACGGGGCCTTTAGTAAGTTGCACCTTCTATTCAATCTGCGTTCATGGGCCGTCGCCTCCTTGAGGGGCAATACCAGCCTGTAAGTACGGTTGTCATGGGGAATTGATCCTCAGTTGAGCACTGCTGATTGCACGCAATTCAGCAGGGGCTCGGTGCGGCCGTGGTACCAGGTCCCGTCGTTCAATTTGCAATTTTTATTGATGGGTTTCAGCACTAAACCACGCGTTTAGAGCCGTGCTTTATGCATGTGGTTTCCTGACTAGCTAAGCATCGAGGAAACAGCCATGGCCAGCTTCATCAAGTCCGATCTTGAGTTCATTCTCGAACAAATTTTCATCGCCGAACGGCATGCGGCAGGCGCGAGTCTGGCTGACATGCTGCCGAACGTAGAAGTACCCTTCGGCCTGCGCACCGTCTCCGGCTTCGACAACAACCTGGCCAATCCCCAGTTCGGTGCCGCCGACAATTTCTTTCCGCGCATGACGACGCCGGTGTTCAATACCGCGCAGGTCCAGCCGGCCGGCTTCTTCGGCCCCGCCGATCCTGGCGGAACCACGCCGACCTCCTACCTCCAGACCAGCGGTGCCGTCTTCGACTCTCAGCCGCGCACCATCAGCAACCTGATCGTGGACCAGACCGCCAACAATCCGGCGGCAGTCGCGGCTGCAGCGGCCAATCCAGATTCACAAGTCGTCACCAGCCCCGGTCTGGATGGCCTGTTCGGCACCGCCGACGACGTTTCCGTCTTCCAGATCCCTAATATCACGCCGGACGCGGGCCTGACCGCGCCCTTCAACGCCTGGATGACCTTCTTCGGCCAGTTCTTCGACCACGGTCTCGACCTGGTCACCAAGGGCGGCTCGGGCACGGTGTTCATTGCGCTGCAACCCGACGATCCACTGTTCGTGCCTGGTAGCCCGACCAACTTCATGGTGTTGACGCGGGCCACCAATCTGCCCGGCGCCGACGGCATTCTCGGCACGGCCGACGACATCCACGAACAGCAAAACACCACCTCGCCGTTTGTCGACCAGAACCAGACCTACAGCTCGCATCCCTCGCATCAGGTGTTCCTGCGCGCCTATGAGCTCAACGCAGCTGGCGATCCAGTGGCCACCGGCAAGTTGATTACCAATCGTGACCTGGGCGCCGATGGGCATTTCGGTACCGCTGATGACGTCGAAATCGGCGGCATGGCCACCTGGAAAGTGGTCAAGGCACAAGCCCATGATCTGCTCGGCATCAATCTCACTGATGCCGATTTCGACAACGTGCCATTGCTGGCGACCGATGATTACGGCAACTTCATCAAAGGGCCTAATGGCCTCCCCCAAGTCGTGATGATGGGCGCGGATGGCATTGCCGGCACGGCCGATGACGTGCTCGTCGAGGGTAATCTGGCTGCACCCATCAGCCTGACGAACGCCGTGCGCACCGGCCACCAGTTCCTCATCGACATTGCACACAGCGCCGATCCGACCGGAGGCCTGACGCCTGACGCGGACACCGTCATTGGCGGCCTGGGTGCGCCCGGCACTTACGACAACGAGTTGTTGGATGCGCACTACATCGCCGGCGATGGCCGGGTCAACGAGAACATCGGCCTGACCACGGTGCATTCCATCTTCCACAGCGAGCACAACCGGCTGGTTGACGATACCAAGGCGACGGTGCTGGCCTCCGCCGACCTCGATTTCCTGAACAAGTGGTTGATGCCCGATGCCCAACTGACAGCGCTTCCAGTGACGCCGACCGACATCGCGGCCTTGCACTGGAACGGCGAGCGGTTGTTCCAGGCGGCCAAATTCGGCACCGAGATGCAGTACCAGCACCTGGTGTTCGAGGAGTTCGCGCGCACCATCCAGCCGCAAGTGGACGTCTTCCTGGCGCCTATGGGTAACGACACCACCATCGATCCGTCGATCGTCGCCGAGTTCGCGCACACGGTCTTTCGCTTCGGCCACTCGATGCTGGTGGAGACGGTCGATCGCTTCGACCCCAACTTCAACGTCGTCGGCGACGGCAATCCGACTGAGCCGGGCAATCAACAAACCGGCCTGATCGCGGCCTTCCTCAACCCGTTGTCATTCGCTGGGAGCGGCCCTACCCCTGAGCAGGCGGCAGGCGCCATCGTACGCGGCCTGACCCGCCAGGTCGGCAACGAGATCGACGAGTTCGTGACCGACGCTGTGCGCAACAACCTGGTCGGTCTGCCGCTGGACCTGGCCGCCCTCAACCTGGCGCGCGGCCGCGACACCGGCATCCCGTCGCTGAATGCGGCGCGGCGCGAGTTCTACCACATGACCGGCGACAGCCAGTTGACCCCCTACACGAGCTGGGCCGATTTCGTGCAGCACATGAAACACCCGGAATCGCTGATCAATTTTATCGCCGCCTACGGCACGCACTCGACCATCACTGGCGCTACGACGATGGCGGAAAAGCGCGCCGCGGCTGCGGATCTCGTGCTCGGCAGCGCCACGGCGCCGGCTGATCGCCTGGACTTCCTGCACAGTACCGGTGCCTGGGCCAGCAACGCCGGTGCGGACGGAATTCTGAACACCGCAGACGACGTGACCATCACCGGCCTGGACAACGTCGACTACTGGATCGGTGGCCTGGCCGAGGAGAAAATGCCCTTTGGCGGCCTGCTGGGTTCGAGCTTCAACTTCGTCTTCGAAACCCAGTTGGAAAACCTGCAAAATGGTGACCGCTTCTACTACCTGGCACGCACCGCGGGACTCAACTTCGGCACTGAGCTTGAGAACAATTCGTTCGCCAATCTGGTGATGCTCAACAGCGACGCAACACACCTGTCGGCTAACATATTCCTGACGCCGGCCTTCACCCTGGAGACCGACCCGACGCGCCAGTTCAACGCAAGCGTGGTGGCCGGGCCGGATGGCATACTGGTCGACAATCCATTGACACCAGTCAATGAGGCCGCCGACAACCTGCCAGCCAACGCCGACCCCTTTGGCCCGTCGGTGCACCCGATCGGCTCACCACGTATTGACCATTTCACGCCGCTGGTGATCCGCGACAACCCCGACACAGTGGGCCCGGATACCAACTACCTGCACTACACCGGCGGCGATACGGTCGTGCTTGGCGGCACGGCCGGCGACGACATCCTCATTGCCGGCGACTCGGACGACGACACCGTCTATGGCGACGCCGGCAACGACCGCCTCGACGGCGGCTACGGCAACGACAACGTCTTTGGCGGTGCCGGCGACGACATCATCACCGACATCGGCGGCAGCGACACCCTGCGCGGCGAGGACGGCAACGACGTCATCCAGGCCGGCAACTCGACCCTCGGCCTCAACAACCTGGTCTTCGGCGGCGCTGGCAAAGACTTCATCATCACCACCGAAGACATCACGATGACCTTCGCCGGCGCGGGCGACGATTTCATCCTCGGCGCCAAGGTCAACCTCGCGCCGACCGGCAACGAAGGCGACGACTGGATCGAGGGCGGCACCCAGGACGGTGCGCCCGGCGATAACATGAGCCCGACATTGTCCGACGATGTGCCCGGCAACGACATTTTCATCGGCACCGGCGGCTTCGATGAAATGATCGGTGAGGGCGGCGACGACACCTTCGTCGCCAGCGACGCTCAGGACAAGATGGACGGCATGTCCGGGTTCGACTGGACTACCTACAAGAATGACAAGTACGGCGTGACCGTCGACATGGTAGTCCCCTTCTTCAGTCCCTATCACGCGGTGCCCGACGCTGCGGGCAATATCGTGGGCGCGGTGGCGCAATCGCCCGATTCGGTCTATGACCGGTTCGCGGAAGTGGAGGGCCTGTCGGGGTCGGCCTTCGCCGACTTCCTGCGCGGCGACGAACAAAACGCGGCCATCATCGCCAACATCACGGCCAGGGGCAGCATCCTCACCAACTTCGATCTCGTCAGCGGCCTGCGGGCCTTCGTCGGCAGCGCCGGTTTCGGTRCCGACGGTATCGGGGGGACGGCCGACGATCAGTTCGGCGCGGGCAACATCATCCTCGGCGGCGATGGCAGCGACATCATTGAAGGCCGTGGCGGCAGCGACCTCATCGACGGTGACAGTTGGCTCAACGTGCGCATCAGCGTGCGTCAGAACGTGGATGGCACCGGGCCGGAGATCGCCACTTTCGACAGCATGACGCCGATGATCCCGCTCATGCTGAACGGCACCTACAATCCTGGTCAGCTCGTCGCCGTGCGTGAGATCCTGCCGGGCGTGGGCGGATTCGACACCGTCAACTTCATGGGCCCGCTGGCGAACTACACAGTCACCGTCAACGATAACGGCACCCCGGTCAACTTTGCCGACGACATCGTCACCGTGACCGACAATGTCGGCAAGGAAGAAACCGACCGTCTCACCCACATCGAACGGCTGCAGTTCTCCGATCAGTCGATGGTCCTCGTGCCGGGGCTCAACGCTGAGCCGGTAGGCGCGCTGACGGTGGATAACACCGCGCCGACCGTTGGCCAGACGCTGACCGTGTCGGCGGCAGGCATCACCGATGGCGACAACGCGGGCGGGGCGATCCACAATTCCATCAGTTACATATGGCAGTTTGAAGCGACACCGGGCTCGGGCGTCTTCGAGGACATCATCCTCGGGCCAGGTCGCATCGGTATCGGATTTACACGAGCGGACGCGCCCACTCTCACGGTGACGTCGGATCTTGCCGGCCTGGCTGTGCGCGTTAAAGCCTTCTATGCGGACGATCATGGCGTGACCGAGCAGGTATTCTCGGCACCGACTACGGCAGTAGTGGCCGCGGCGCCAGCCCCCGCACCGGCGCCTTCGCTGATCGATCCGCAGACCAGTGCCCCCAGCAATGGTGTGCGTTACACTCAATCCGACCTGGCGTTCATCCTTGACCAGATCAAGATAGCGGAACACCACGCGGCGGGTGAGAACCTGGTTTCTCTGCTGCCGAACATACGGATGCCGTTCGGATTGCGAACGGTCGAAGGGACGGACAACAACCTGCTCCATCCCGAGTTCGGTGCCGCCGATAATGTATTCCCGCGCCTGACCACGCCGGACTTCCGCACGGCCGACGCCGGCACGAGCTACACCCAGACCAGCGGCCTGGTGAACGACTCGCAGCCGCGCACCATCAGCAACCTGATCGTCGACCAGACCGCCAACAACCCGGCGGCGGTCGCGGCCACCTTCGATCCCGGTCTGGATGGCATCCTCGGCACCGCTGACGATGTCTTGAAGGTTGGTGCACAGGTGGTTACCGGAACCCGCACCGATGGCACGACGTTCCAGACCTTCTTCGACCCGAACGTGAGCCCCGACGCGGGCCTGACCGCGCCCTTCAACCAATGGATGACCTTCTTCGGCCAGTTTTTCGACCATGGCCTGGACCTCGTCACCAAGGGCGGCTCGGGCACCGTGTTCATTCCGCTGCAGCCGGATGACCCGCTGTTCGTGCCCGGTAGCCCGACCAACTTCATGGTGCTGACGCGCGCCACCAATCAGCCCGGCCCCGATGGCATTCTGGGCACGGCCGACGACATCCACGAGAACACCAACACCACCTCGCCGTTTGTCGACCAGAACCAGACCTACAGCTCGCATCCTTCGCACCAGGTGTTCCTGCGTGCCTATGAGCTCAACGCAGCGGGCGATCCGGTGGCCACCGGCAAGTTGATCGAAAATCGTGATCTGGGCGCCGATGGTGTGTTCGGTACGGCCGATGACGTCGGGATCGGTGGCATGGCCACCTGGAAGGTGGTCAAGGCGCAAGCCCATGATCTGCTCGGGATCAATCTCACCGATGCCGATTTCAACAACGTGCCATTGCTGGCGACCGACGCCTACGGCAATTTCATCAAGGGTCCGAACGGTTTTCCGCAGGTGGTGATGTTGGGTCCGGACGGTATTGCCGGCACGGCCGACGATGTGCTCGTTGAAGGCAATCCGGCGGCGCCCATCAGCCTGGTCAACGCCGCGCGCACCGGCCATGCCTTCCTCAACGACATCGCGCACACCGCGGTTCCGGTGGACGACCAGACCGGCGCAGCACTCCTGCCCGATGCGGACAATATCATTGGAGGTACACCTGCGCCGGGCTTCTACGACAACGAACTGTTGGACGCGCACTACATTGCCGGCGACGGCCGGGTCAATGAGAACATCGGCCTGACCACCGTCCATTCGATCTTCCACCATGAGCACAACCGCTTGGTCGATCACACCATGGCGGTGGTCCTGGCGACAGCGGCAAGCGGCGACGTGTCGTTCCTGAACGAGTGGCTGCTGACGCCCGTCACTGCCGTTCCCGCCGACACCTCGACCCTCGACTGGAACGGCGAGCGCCTGTTCCAGACGGCGAAGTTCGGCACCGAGATGCAGTACCAGCACCTGGTGTTCGAGGAGTTCGCGCGTACGATCCAGCCGATGGTCGATCCCTTCTTCGCCCCGGGCCAGGTGTACGACACCGCGATCGATCCGAGCATCGTTGCCGAGTTCGCGCACACCGTCTATCGCTTCGGGCACTCGATGCTGCTGGAGCAGGTCGACCGGCTGGATCCGAACTTCGCCTCGAGCGATATCGGGCTGATTCAGGCCTTCCTCAATCCGCTCGAGTTCGCGGGCAGCGGCCCCACTCCGGAACAGGCGGCCGGTGCCATCGTGCGCGGCGTGACCCGTCAGGTGGGCAACGAAATCGACGAGTTCGTCACCGAAGCCCTGCGCAACAACCTGCTGGGCCTGCCGCTCGATCTGCCCGCCATCAACCTGGCGCGCGGCCGCGATACCGGCGTTCCGTCCCTGAACGCGGCGCGGCGGGAGTTCTATGCGCCCACCGGCGACGCAGAGCTCAAGCCCTACACGAGCTGGGCCGATTTTGTGCAGCACATAAAGCACCCGGAATCGCTGATCAACTTCATCGCCGCCTACGGCACGCATTCGAGCATCACCGACGCCCTCACGCTGGCGGACAAGCGCGCGGCTGCCTCGCTCATAGTGCTCGGCGGTGCGGGTGCACCGGCTGATCGTATCGACTTCCTCAACAGCACCGGCGCCTGGACCAGCACCGCTGGTACGGACGGCATCTTGCACACGGCAGACGATGTGACCATCACCGGCCTGGATAACGTCGACTTTTGGGTTGGCGGGCTGGCCGAGGAGAAGATGCCCTTTGGCGGCATGCTCGGCTCGACCTTCAACTTCGTCTTCGAGAACCAGATGGAGAAACTCCAGGACGGAGACCGCTTCTACTATCTGGAACGCACCGCCTCGATGGACTTTGGCGCCGAGCTTGAGAACAACACGTTCTCCGCGCTGGTGATGGCCAATACCGACGCAACACACCTCTCGGCCAGGGTTTTCCTGACGCCGGCCTACACTCTGGAGGTCAACCAGGCGAACCAGTACAACCCGAGTGTGATTGCCGGTCCCGACGGCATTGTCGGCACCGTCGATGATCTGCCGGCCAACGCCGATCCTTTTGGTCCGTCGGACCACCCGATTGGCTCACCACGCACTGACTTCCTCACACCGCTGGTGATCCGCGACAACCCCGCCACACCGGGACCGGATAGCAACTACCTGCACTACACCGGCGCCGACACGGTCGTATTGGGCGGCACGCCCGGCAACGACATCCTCATTGCCGGCGACTCTGACGACGACACGGTCTATGGCGATGCCGGTAACGATCGGATCGATGGCGGCTACGGCAACGACCAACTCTTTGGCGGTACCGGTGACGACATCATCACGGACATGGGCGGCGACGACGTCATCCACGGCGAGGACGGCAACGACGTCATTCAGGGCGGCAACGGCCTCAACCTGATCCTCGGCCAGGCCGGTCAGGACTTCATCGTCACCGGCGAAGACGCGGCCGACACCAGCGGTGGCCTGGGCAACGACTTCATCCTCGGCAGCAAGGCGAACGAATTCGCGCGCGGCGGCGAAGGTGACGACTGGATCCAGGGCGGATCCGCCGATGGTGTTGCTGGCGACAACTTCGACCCATTCGGCAACGATCCGATCAATGGCAACGACGTCTTCATGGGTGATGGCGGACCGGACAACTTCGACGGGGAAGGCGGTGATGACATCATGATCGGCAGCCCCAGCGAGGCGGACCGTTTCATCGGCTTCTCCGGTTACGACTGGGCGACCTTCAAGGACGATCCGGCCGGCGTGACCATCGGCCTCAACTCCAGGCTGCGTTTCTTCGATCAGCCGGCGGTGCCTGGCTCAACCGCGTCGATCCTTGCCCGGTTGGACCTGGTGGAAGGGCTGTCGGGATCGGCCCACGCCGATTTCCTCAGCGGCGATGACTCCACTGCCGACTTGCTCGCCATCGCTGGCGCCAAGGGCAGCGTGCTCACCAACTTCGATCTCATCAGCGGTCTGCGGGACTTCGTCGGTAGCGCTGGCAACGGCGCGGATGGCATCGCCGGCACGGCCGACGATAAGTTCGACGGGGGCAACATCGTCCTGGGCGGCGCCGGCAGCGACGTCATCGAAGGCCGTGGCGGCGATGACCTCATCGACGGCGACAAGTGGCTCAACGTACGCATCAGCGTGCGGCAGAACATCGATGGCACCGGGCCGGAAATCGCCAGCTTCGACAGCATGACGCCCTTGGTCCCGCTCATGTTGAACGGCACCTACAACCCCGGCCAGCTCCAGATCGTCCGCGAAATCCTGACGGCGGCCGGTCCCGACTTCGATACGGCGCTGTACTCCGGCAATTTTGCGGATTACACCGTGGTCGAAAACGTCAACGGCACCGTTACGGTCACCGACAGTGTCGCTGGCAGGGACGGGATCGACACCCTCAGCAATATCGAGCGGTTGCAGTTCTCCGATCAGGCGATCGTGCTTGGCGGTTTGAACTCGGCGCCAGTCGGTTCGCTGAGGATCGACGATCCTACGCCCGCCGTCGGCCAGACGCTGACGGTATCGGCGGCAGACATCACCGATGCTGACAATACCGCGACCGGCGGCGCGATCACCGGGCCCATCAGTATCTTCTGGCAGTTCGAAGCGCGCCCGGGCTCGGGCGTCTTCGAAGACATCACCTTCTTTGCCGCCGGAGAGGTCGCGCGCGCGGAGGGCACGACCGTCACGGTGGGCTCGGAACTCAGGGTCCCACCACCGGCGACCCTCATTGGCGCCGTGCCGGCTATCCCGCAACTCGTCGTGGCAGCCGGGCTGGCTCTGCGCGTCAGGGCGGTCTACAAGGACGCCAATGGCGTGCTGGAGGAGGTGTTCTCGGCGCCGACCGCACCGATCACGGCGGCCGGTACCGGCACCGTCAATGTCCTTCCGGTTGGAACGGTGCTGATCAGCGATACGACCCCGACGCCAGGCTCGGCCTTGACCGCCACAGATGCGTTCACCGACGCCAACGGGACCACGACCTCGGTGATTACCCATCAGTGGCAGGTGGGAAGCGGTGCGATTTTTGCTGACATCGCCGGCGCGACGGGCACGACCTTCACGCCCGACCCGACGCAGACCGGTCAGCAACTGCGTGTCGTCGCGAGTTACACCGATGACCTCGGCACACTTGAGCGAGTCACCTCTGCTGCAACGACATTGGTCGGTGATCTGTTTGTCGGTACCGCGGGTGTCGACATATGGACCGGCACGATAGGCGACGACTTGGCCAGCGGAGGTGATGGCAACGACATCCTGAACGGCTTGGGCGGCAACGACATCCTCAATGGTGACGCGGGCAATGACATTCTCATCGGGGGTACGGGTGCCGATACCATGGCCGGCGGTGTTGGCGACGATGTCTACGAAGTCACCGACCTTGGGGACGTGGTGACCGAGCTCGCCGGTGCCGGCAACGACACGGTCTGGACCTCGCTCGGGAGCTACACCCTGAGTGCCAACGTCGAGAATCTGTTTTTCGGCGGCAGCGGCAACTTTGTGGGCATCGGCAACGAGCTCGACAACACGCTCGTAGGCGGTGCGGGTAACGACGTCCTCATCGGTGGCGCAGGTGCCGACACGATGGCTGGCGGTGTCGGCAACGATGTCTATGAAGTCACCGACCTTGGGGACGGGGTGAACGAGCTCGCCGGTGCCGGCACTGACACGGTCTGGACTTCGCTCGCGAGCTACACCCTGGGTGCCAACGTCGACAATCTGTTTTTCGGCGGCAGCGGCAACTTTGCGGGCAGCGGCAACGAGCTCGACAACACGATCGTGGGCGGTGCGGGTAACGACTCCCTGGTCGGCGGCGCAGGTAACGACGTCATCCTCGGTGGCGCAGGTGTCGACACGATGGTCGGCGGTGTCGGCAGCGATGTCTATGAAGTCACCGACCTTGGGGACGTGGTGAGCGAACTCGCCGGTGCCGGCAGCGACACGGTCTGGACCTCGCTCGCGAGCTACACGCTGGGTGCCAACGTCGAAAATCTGTTTTTCGGTGGCAGCGGCAACTTTGCGGGCACCGGCAACGAGCTCGACAACGCGATCGTGGGCGGTGCGGGTAACGACGTCCTCATCGGCGGCGCAGGTAACGAC